>JARRNY010000164.1:0-8773 GCA_037384445.1 Candidatus Thiodiazotropha sp. | reverse complement strand
TCGAGGCGGCCCGCAGCGCCCATGCCCTGGAGTTCATCGAGCGCCTGCCCCAGGGCTTCGATACCGTCATCGGTGAGGATGGCGTACGTCTCTCCGGCGGTCAGCGTCAGCGCCTGGCCATCGCCCGGGCGCTGATCAAGGATGCCCCGATCCTGCTTCTCGACGAGGCCACCTCAGCCCTGGATACCGAGTCTGAGCGTCACGTACAGGCTGCTCTGCAGAACCTGACCCGAGAGCGCACCACACTGGTCATTGCCCACCGTCTCTCTACCATTCAGCATGCCGATCGCATCATGGTTCTGCGCGATGGCGAACTGATCGAGCAGGGCAGGCATCAGGAGCTCCTCGACAAACAGGGCGACTACTATCAGCTCTGCCGTCAACAGTTCAGCGATCAGATGGAGCCGACGGCCTGACGCCACGGATACCGATGCGTACGCTCTACACCCTGCTGTTCACCTTGTTGGTGCCGTTCTATCTGCTACGCCTCTACTGGCGCGGTTTCAAAGTGCCTGCTTACCGCGAGCGCTGGCACGAACGCTTCGGTCTGTTCGACGACGCGGCGCAAAAGGGGGGGATCTGGGTGCATGCGGTTTCAGTGGGTGAGGTATTGGCAATCTCGCGCCTGGTGCAGCAGTTGTTGGAACGCTATCCCGGCCTGCCGGTGTTGATCACTACCGCGACGCCTACCGGAGCCGAGCGGGTGAAAGCCCTGTTCGGAGACGAGGTGGAACATCGCTACGCTCCGATTGATCTGCCTTGGGTGGTGAGGCGTTTCTTTCGCGCCTATCGCCCGCGGTTGCTGATTCTGGTAGAGACCGAGATCTGGCCCAACCTGATCCATCATGCCGAACAGGCCGGTGTGCCCAGTCTGCTGGCGAATGCCCGGATGTCGCTGCGATCCGCCCGGGGTTATCACCGGCTGGCCGCGCTCACCCGTGAAGCGCTGCGCAACATCAGTCTCATCGCCCCCCATGGTGAGGAGGACGGTGAACGCTTTCTGACCTTGGGCGCGCGTCACGATCAGGTCAAGGTGACCGGCAGCATCAAGTTCGATGTGCACATCCCCGGCAGTCTGCGTGAACGGGCCGATGTGATGCGCCGCGACTGGGGCGGCCAACGGCCGGTCTGGCTTGCCGCCAGCACCCATGAGGGCGAAGACGAGCTGATACTGCAGGCCCACAAAGCTATAAGGCAACGCATTGCCGATGCTTTGCTGGTGCTGGTGCCGCGTCATCCGGAGCGTTTCGACCGGGTCGCTCAGCTGGTCAGTGAACAGGGGTTTCCCCTGGTACGCCGTAGCGAACAGCGTCCTTGCAGCGAAGAGACGGCGGTCTTTCTCGGCGACTCCATGGGCGAGCTGACCCTCTTCATGGGCGCCTCCGACCTAGCCTTCATCGGCGGCAGTCTGGTGCCTCGGGGCGGCCATAACATCCTCGAGGCGGCAGCTCAGGGAGTCGCCGTGGTCTTCGGGCCGCACATGTTCAACTGATCAGTCAGCTATTCCTGGATGAGGGAGCCGCCGCCCAGGTTGACTCGGTTGATGCTCTGGCAACCCAGGTTATCGAATGGCTCGGCGATTCCAGCGAGCGCAGCCGCATCGGCGAAAAAGGCCGGGCGCTGGTGGATAGTAACCGGGGAGCAATGGAGCGGCTGATGCGGTTGGTCGAGCAGCTGCTCGGGGAAGTGGCGTCGGGCGGATCGGGCCAGGGAAAAGATCCAATTGACCGGTGACTGGGTGTCGCTTCCCAGGGCGCGGGCTTGACTTGGTGACCGATCGAATTCAAGCAGGCGCTTAGCATCGCCCTGATGGACGACCAGGCTGAAGCGGACTGGCTCGCGGGTGGGGATCTCTTCACGCCAATGATGGTTGATGATGTGACGATGGCTGATATGGAGGCGACCTACGATCGCCTGCACGGCCGGATTCACTAAGGCCGGATGGGTATTTGCGTAGAGATGGAAAGAGCAGGCAAGCCGATTCACAGGAGTGAGGCGTAATGGTGATTGGCATTGAGGCGATCAATCAACAGATAGAGGAACACACGGCCTCTGCGATCAACGAATTGCAGTCGCTGGCATCCTGTTCTCTGGCCGATGGGCGCAACAGAACGCCCTTTGACGTAGCTATCATCAGCGACAACCGCCTGGTGATCGATTATCTGAGTAGCCGGAAAGCGTGTCTGAACGCCTTTGTGGCGCTCGATGAGACGCAAAAGAAGAATATCAAGCGGGCATTGAGCTACGCCTCGTCCACCGATTCCCTGCGCCAGGCGGAAGCGTTTATCGCGCAAAACTTTGGCGAAAATACGCCTCTTGAGCGTACGCCACTGCTGCAGGCCTGCCGTTTCGACAATCGCTATGCGATAGAAAAAATCGTGTCGAAAAAGGTCAGTGCCAGTGTCAGGGACGTCGCGGGTTTCTCGGCGCTGGATATCTGTCACGAAGTGGGCGGTGAGGTGCTGCTGCGTTTCTTTGTCGCAACCTGCCGGGAAGCCGGCGTTCAGATCATGCTTTCAGAGCATCTCATCTCAAAATACGTGCACGATTCCGGCATGCTGGTCCTGTTGCGCGACGCCTGCAAGACGAGCGTCAACAATCATCGTTTGCTGTTGGCTGCCTATTGCTCACTGCTTGATGTGGAGAATGTGAAGTGCCTGCTGGAAAAGGGCATTGATGTGAATAAATGCATCAGCCAGGAGCACCATCCGCTGTTCGAGGCGTGCACTTCATATTTGATGTGGGAATGGCAGCACCCGCAATTTCCCGAGCTGGCCTACGCCTATACCCAGGCCAATGGCCATCCGGCGGCGCAATCACTGCAGATCGACAACAGCCTCATCGCCGGCGCCGATAGTCTGGATGATATTGAACGCCTGTTTGCAGGGGCTCAGAGTCAACAGGAGGAACTGCAGAAAGGAGTCGAAACTTCACTCCTCTCCAGTGCTCAACTCAATGCACAATTGCGAAAACGATTGGCGATTATCGACTTGCTGCTGGATGCGGGACTCGATGCTCAAGCGGCGGAGAAAAAGTCTCCGGATCTGTTTGTCTCCCGGCTGGTAGGACTCAAACAACCCGCTATCTTGCAGAAGCTTGCCGCCCATGGCTTTGCCTTGAAACCGGCGGATTATGAGGATGTGTTTCTGGACGAAGACGCGTTGGCCTGTTTGCAACAGTGTGTTGCTAAGGCGAGTGTGGATCCTTTAGGCGCTGGCTCCGATTAAGCCGATGTGTCGCTGGCTGGTTTGAATCGGTTTTGTGAGGCTGAATGTTATCAGGCTGTCTGGTGGGGCAGGGCCTCACCCTACACTTTGAATGAACGGTAGGGTGGGGCCCTGCCCCACCGAACACTGCCAGCGAGCAATCAGGTAACTCGATACATGAGATCCGCTTCCCAACATCGTTATGCTAAAACACATCCAACCAACCGGCAACACGGCGCAGCTTTTTGCGCATATCTTTGGCATTATTGCGCAAACCCACTCCGCGTTGCGAGTGGAGTCAGTGTTTTCGGTTTATCACATCCGCAAGCGATTTAAATGTAACACTCAGTCCCATAAGGAGAGTCAATGGACAACATTGAATTTTGGAATCTAATAGCGAGAGTTAAAAAGAGTGGTGGAGAAGATATAGAAGAGCGGTCTGAAGCGCTGTCTGAAGAGCTCGGAAAATTGGAACCGGAAGAGATCATATCGTTTTCTAATATCTTTTCCTCGCTTTTAGATCAGGCTTACTCGTGGGACTTGTGGGGTGCAGCATACATTATGCAAGGGGGCTGCGGTGACGACAGCTTTTGGGATTTTAGAAGTTCATTGATTTCTATCGGTAAAGAAGTGTTTGAGCGAGCAATCGAAAATCCAGACAGCTTGGCAGATCTCGATGATCATGAAATCGACAATTTATATTTTGAAGGTTTTCAGTATGTAGCAGAACAAGTCTATGAGGATTTAACTGAAAAAGAATTGCCAGGACGGAGTTCGCCTCATCCATCGGAGCCATCAGGTGCTGGTTGGGATTTTGATGATGAAGATGAAGCAAAGAATAAGCTTCCCCGCTTGTTTTCTGAATATTGGGGTAAGGAGTAACACTTGGTTTAAGGCGACACTGAGAAGCGTGAGTAATAGCAGCCATTATGGGTAAAAAGAAAAGCACTATGAAGTACTGTTCGAGGTGCGGAAGCAATTTGAAGATCACGCGTATTGATGGCGTGAAAAGATTTATCTGTTCAAGTGATGATTGTGGCTCTATTTACTGGAACAATCCTGTTCCAGTGGTGGCGGCGCTGGTCTTGCTGAAAAATAGATACATCATTGCCAGGAATTCAGCCTGGCCTAAAGATATTTTCTCGCTAATAACTGGGTATCTGGAAAAAGGCGAAAGCCCGCAAGAAGCGGTAATTAGAGAAGTCTCAGAGGAATTAGGCCTTAAAGGCAATATCAAAAGGCATATAGGCAACTATGTTTTTAAAGAGAAGAATCAGGTGATTCTTTGCTATGAAGTAGAGGCCTCGGGCGATATTGTCACTAATCATGAGCTATCAGAAATCAAAGAGTTAACTGCTGCTGAATTCTCAGCTTATGATTTTTCACCTTTATATATAACTGAGCAAATTCAAAGCGATTGGTCTACTTTACAGGCTAAATGCATTTAAAAAAATTAGTCTGATTACCCCTGTAACTCCGCCAAGGATGACTCGCCCGCAACCGTTTTGAGTCAAGGCGTCGCTTCGCTCGCCGGATATCTATATCCCCCTTAATCCCCTTGCGGGAGAGGTTTCGGGAGAAGGGGTGAAAACTGAATGTTTTCCGGCTGTCTGGTGGGGCAGGGCCAGCGAGCAATCAGGTAAGCCGATACATGACTCCCGCAAGAAGAGTCGATGGACCATATTTCGCTCAAGGCGACAACTCAACATGCAAAACTCTGCAATTCTTTACCCAGTTGCCGCCTCTGACACCCCATGGCTGATTGTGCCGGGTAATCAATAGACTTAAGAACGAGACAGAGCATCATGCTCCTGTACCAGTGACTCGCCCTGGATGGCGTTCAGCGTCCTGGGTAGTTTGACAGCCCTGTCGCGGATCAAGTATTCCAAGACTTCATCCAGCCATACGCGCGCCGCGTTGCGACTACACCATCGCAGTGCGTCTCCTATTCCAGAATCCGGATGTCTAAGCAGCCGATAGAGAAATCTTGGTCTGAGATGAATGAGTACTTCCAGGCTTTTTACCGCAAGAAAAGTCTGCCAGGGTTTAAGTGATCCGGTATCGAGCACTTGATGGCGGTAGTCCCATTTTTCCAGGTCGTCTTCTACCACCGTGCGCAAGGCGCTCTGCAGATAGAAAGTGGTCCAGCGATGCGGCGTAACGTACATGGCATTGAGCAAGTCGGGGTCATAGTGAATGAGGTGTCTGAAGGTGGTCAGAAAGTCTGAAAGACGCTCATCCTGCAAGCCGAAGATACAGCCGACCATAGAGATGATGTTGTGTTGTCGAAGAAGTTGTATCGCCTGATAGTCTTTCTGTTGAGTGGATCCCTTGCGTATCGCCGTCATGGTTTGCGCGTTTGTTGTTTCTATACCCATCAGAATGCATTCCATGCCGGCCTTTTTGTAGAGTGGAAGGATCTCCCTGTCTCTGACGATATCGTCTGCCCGGATTGTGGCAAACAGCTTGACCGGTACCTTCTCTTTGATAAGTGCCTCGAGGAATTGTCGCCAGATTCTGGGAGAGGAGGTCGGGTTTTCATCTGCCAGGTCAAAGAAGTTGATGTCATGAGTCCGGTGCAGCCAGGCAATCTCTGCGGCAACTTTCTGTGGATTGCGGTGGCGCCATTTAGTCCAATAGCCTCGTTGACCGCAATAGCTGCAAGTGTGCGGACAGCCGCGCGAGAGTTGGATGACCACTGCTCGTCCAGCGCCCCAGCACTGGTAGAGATCCCAATCATCGATCAGTTCCCAGCCGACTCGATAGGTATCCAGATCGCAAATAACTTCCGCTTTTAAGTTTCTGGTGGATGCCAGACAAGGCGGAAATGGGCGAAAAAGCGCAGTGTACTGGCGTGTACATGAGCATTTTGAGCCCATTTCCAACGCCGCATGGTACCGCCAGAGGGTTTTTCAACCGCCTGCTAGCCTCTTCGGCATAGGCCTTGGCAAGCAAGCAGACGCTACGCTCCCCTTCGCCACGCACGATTACATCAATACAGGGTTCATCGCGCAGGATCTCTCTGCCGTGGTAGGTCGGGTGAACACCGCCATAAATGATTGGGACCTGTGGCAGTACCCGTTTCAGTTGATGCGCGAGTCGAATCACTGTGGGGTGGGCCGGTGTCGAGCCTGCATGACCGGTCATTATCAGCTCGGGCCGCCATGCGCTAGCGCGCCTGGCGGTCTCGCTGAGTGAGAGGTGATTTGCCTCGGCGTCGATCAACGCTACCACGTGGCCGTCATCGAGCAGGGGGCCGCCAATGGAGAGCAGTCCCAGCGGCACCTGCTCACCTGTTCCGCGACGACTGGTGATGGCGCGGTAGGGCGGATTGATTAGTAATATTCGCACTCTCTCTCCCTCTTTCCAACTCGCAACGATAGACTCATCACCGGGTTACTGAACTGTCACCGATCGCTTGCAGTTTCGGGTTTCACAGGACTCTGTCCGGCCTTTTCAGCTTCTGGCGATTTTATGGATGTGGCTTGTGTGTCGCCTGCATTGGTATGCGATTGGCAGGTGAGTTCGCACATGGGGGTTCGTCGAATATAGAAGTCGCCAAACAGGCGAGCCATTGCGCCTCGGTTTCTGGCGAACCAGTTGTAGGACATATCGGTGATCTGGCCGAGAACGGGCCACCTGGTTGGCGCAACCAGCCATCCATAGCCCAATGCCGTCAGTGCCAATCGGAAGACTTCAGGTCCATCGATAATAACCCCATCCGCCCGGCGGGCATGGATTCTCTCCAGTAACCTCTGCCGGGTTCGGCCGTAAATTTCCGGGTCGAAGTCTGGGGCGGTGACGTCGATGAAAATGATACGACCGTTTCGGTCTGCCTTGTGAAGCCGAACGACATCATATCGGCAGATCGGGCAACTTCCGTCATAGAGGAATTCGAGCGGGAATATTTTGCTATCCATGGCTTGCTCCGTGTGCACCGCCAATGCGGTAACTCAAGGTTTTGTGAATGCTTCGTTCATCGATTACCCAGGCGCCTCCATGGCGTGTCGGGTGTGTGTCAGTCGAAGTTAACGAAAGTATATTCGTACTGTAAATTCTGTCAATACAGAAATTACAGTATTTGTGCGCATGGTATCGGGTTAGCGCTGTAGCGCTGCCTGAAATAGCGGGTGGAGGCTGCCAGATCGGTGATCAGGCTGTTGAAGAGATGACACTCCCCGCCAATCTGGCGGGGTTAGTTTGGATGCCGCTTAAAACGCATTCCCGGGTATCCGCACCCAACCTTCCATCAGGATGCGTGCGCTGCGGCTCATCACCACCTTTTCGACGACCCAGTTGCCGTCTGTTTCACTTGCCGAAGCGCCAACCTTGAGGGTGCCGGAGGGGTGGCCGAAAATGACCGACTCGCGGTCTCCACCGCCAGCGGCCAGGTTGACCAGGGTGCCGGGGATGGCGGCGGCGGTTCCGATGGCGACAGCGGCGGTGCCCATCATGGCGTGGTGGAGTTTGCCCATGGAGAGGGCGCGGACGTTGAGGTCGATCTCCGCTGCCTTGATCGGCTTGCCGCTGGATGCGGTGTAATCCGCTGCTGGTGATACGAAGGCGACCTTCGGTGTGTGCTGGCGACTGGCC
Source organism: Candidatus Thiodiazotropha sp. (assembly GCA_037384445.1). GTDB lineage: Bacteria > Pseudomonadota > Gammaproteobacteria > Chromatiales > Chromatiaceae > Thiodiazotropha. Next base: position 974 of record JARRNY010000164.1, on the reverse strand, counting down.
GCTTCCTCGACTTTCCCGATCAGTCCCATCTTGATGGCGCCATAGGCGCGGATCGTCTCGAAGCGCTGCAGGGCGGCCGGGTCTTCGTTGATGGCGCCTTGCAGCTCGGTGCCGGTGTAGCCGATCTCATCGGCATTGAGGAAGATAGTGGGTATGCCTGCATTGATCATGGTTGCTTTGAAGGTGCCGATGCCGGGCACCTCCAACTCGTCGACCAGGTTACCGGTGGGGAACATGGCCTCAGAGGGGTCAACCGGGCTGATGAATTCGATCTTCACTTCGGCGGCGGGGAAGGTGACGCCGTCGAGCTCGAAGTCGCCGGTCTCCTGTACCTGACCGTCAGTGATCGGTACATGGGCGACGATGGTCTTCTCGATATTCTTCTGCCAGATGCGCACCACGGCAATGCCGTTGTCGGGAACTCTCGCGCTGTCGACCAGGCCGCTGGCGATGGCGAAGGAGCCCACCGCCGCAGTGAGGTTGCCACAGTTGCCGCTCCAGTCGACGAAGGGCTTGTCGATGGAGACCTGGCCGAACAGATAGTCCACGTCATGGTCGGCCTGTTCACTCTTGGCCAGTATCACCGTCTTGCTGGTGCTGGAGGTGGCTCCGCCCATGCCGTCGGTCTGCTTGCCGTAGGGGTCTGGGCTGCCGATAACACGCAGCAGGAGTTTGTCGCGGGCCTCGCCTGGGGCCTGGGCTGCTTGCGGTAGATCTGCAAGGTTGAAAAAGACGCCCTTGCTGGTGCCGCCACGCATATAGGTGGCGGGGATTCGGATTTGGGGTGCATGGTTCATGGGTTGTCTACTCGTGATTGTGCTTCGTCATTCGATGTTGTCCGTTTACCAGTAGGGTTTTGTTGGCTTAGGCGGCTTTGACTTCGGACTGTTGTCTTTGACCCCCTCTCCCCCGGCCCCTCTCCCGCGAGGGGAGAGGGGAGTGGAGGCATTGGTCTGGGTTTGGCGGGTGGAGCC
>JARRNY010000163.1:0-4704 GCA_037384445.1 Candidatus Thiodiazotropha sp. | reverse complement strand
ACATCATTGAACAATACTGTTGTATGGATACTCTTTGAATTTACTGCCAGGAAATATAGATCAGGCAATGTAACTTGCTCCTTGGCTCCACTAACCGGTGACATCATAAAAAACATTACGAAAATTAATTTCAGAATTGTACGTACAGGCATAACCTCAAATCCGTTTTAAAAAGAGATAAGCATGTTCGCGGCAAGGCCACCACATAGCTTGCCAAGCGCCCGACGATCCAATGTCAATTGCCCCGTTTCCTGTTAAGGCTGTTGTGGATACCATCATCGCCTACCCATCCGCCGTGAGAATATATTCTTGTCGAACCATCGCCTGCAGCGTGACTGCTGAGTATATTGAATTGCATTCAAACATCACACCAAAGATGTCATCTTAAGTTGCAAACGGGATATACTGCGACTTCATACCAAGAAGCTCAAGAGATTCACACGACTTGGTGTAAAGTTTCCCAGTCCGCGCGAAAACAGCTCAATAAAGACGTGCTTTCGGAACTCACCCTTAATGATAAAACATAAGCCAGCAATTATTCTTCTGCATATTGCGATTGCTTCCATTCTTGCTCTGCTAGGTTTTTTAATTTTCTCTAGTGGCAAGGTTTTTCTAGGCGGCAGCCTGTCTGCAGGCACTTTCCACGATCTAAGCGAAACAGGCACTTTGCTAGCATCCACATCACTCCTCCTTTTTTCATTTTTTACTCTACTTGTATTATTTGAAGGGAAGAACATAAGGAAGCTATCAGAGATAACAGTAACAGTTGCGCTTTTATTGTTTTTCATTGGTATATTTATTTAACCCAGAGACCATGCTTCACCCTCGCTTTAGGATTCAAGTTTAATTATCTTTGCCGTATTCAAGCGTCTTGGTTGATCGCCCATGAAACCATTCCCCAACTCAATCAAGTTCATATCAGGGCGCCAACCATCAGCCAGTAACATGAGGCTGCCATCAAGAAGCTTTCAATCCTCAAACAACCGCCCGCATCCAGGTACCTTGCGAGCAAAAATACCCCATCTTGCAGGTACCCCCCCAAACCGGGCACGCACGTCTGCATAGCAATGTTGAGCATTTACTGTGGCCGTTGCGCTAAAGCCTTCGCAACAAGCGATTCCGTCGATATCGCCAATATTGCCTCACCCTCCGTGGATTGGTGTTCTTCCGCCCGGAACCCGCTGAGCGGCTGAGGGAGCGGCCCAGGGATTTCCGCTCAAACGGCTGCGCCCTCCAGCCGCAACCAGGCAAATCCACTCGCCCTGATCAGCCCCCCTCCCTCTGACACCTTAATAATCCCGAAAATGCAATTAACCATTTGTTTTTGTTAGACAGTATCGCAATTGCGTTGGGATGAAACTGGCGCGAACACCTGTTGCCAGGTCGTGAATTGCACCTCCGTTATCAACCCCCCTCCCACTTCACCGATTAGCAAGTAGATTTTAACCGTCGCATCTGGTGAAATGTGAGGCCGTTGTCAGCAGCGTGGGAACAGCTGCAGATAGCAGAGGAACCTGAATCCCTTCGATAATAAAAGGCAGCATGACCGCTTCGGAACCCAATCTTCCTGATGACTTCTCCGATGTGCAGGAGATCAGCAGTGGCTCTGGCCGACTCCGGGTATTCCTGGAGGTAACAGCTGCGATCCTGATCCTGGTGGGTATCTACTATCTGTTTGCGCCAAAAGAGGAGCTCGACCTGCCGCCACTGCAGCAGCAGGAGATCGATCCGATCATCCGCGCACAGATAGACGCAGCGCAGGGTGACCAGCCTGCAGCCGAGACTGCAGAGACCGCTGCCGATGAGACTGCACCGTCAACCACCGAAGCGGCGCCAGCTGAGAAGGCTGTTTCTCTGACAGACGGCGATGCCGCACGGGAGATCATCGCCAGTCAGCGCAGTGACAGCCGACCGCTGTCGGAGCTCAACCGCCTGGCCGGCGAGTATCAGCAACAGGGGCGCATCACTGATGCCTACCTGCTCTGGTTCTACGCCGCCCGCCAGGGAGACGGGGAAGCCGCATTCGCTCTAGCCACCCTGTACGACCCCAATCACTTCAAGCCCGGCAGCAGCCTGCTGACCGAGGCCGACGCCACACAAGCCTACAAGTGGTACAGTGCCGCCGCCCACCAATCCATCCCCCAGGCCGCAGAGCGCCTGCAGGCACTGCGCGCCACCCTCAAGGCCCAGGCCGAGACGGGAGATTTATCGGCTCGCCGCCTACTGCTCAACTGGCAATAACGCTTTCGAGGATCCGAGCGATGGCAAGACTCAAATCGGCTCTCTTTGCCTTGTTAATTTTCTGCCTGGGCGGCCATGCCCTGGCGCAAAACCAACCCCTGTTGATGGAAGGCAAACAGGCGCTCTATCAGCGGGTACTGAGCAAACCCGGTGCGCGCATTTTCAGCGCAGTCCAGCAGGGTGACGGTAGTGCCGCCACCCCCTTCAGCGCCTACTACGTCTACGCTCGGCAGCAGCGTGACGGCAGCAACTGGCTGCAGTTGGGCCTCAACCGCTATGGCCAGATCGCCGGCTGGATGCCTGAGCTAGACACCATCCCCTGGAACCAGGGTCTCACGGTCGCCTTCCGCGATCCGCTGGGCGCCGACCGGGTGCTGCTGTTCCGCGACAAACAGAGCCTGAAACAGCTCATCGAGAAACAGGACCCGGCCGCTTATCACTCCCTCTATCAAGCCGCCGAGACAGGTGAGCTGAAGCAGGATTCGCCGGTTATCGCTATCCAGCCACGCACCCATATCGATATCCTCAAGGACTTCTACCTGGTCCCCATTCGCGATCATGAGGATATCTATCTGGGCAATGAACAGGCGCGCATGCTACAGGTCTCCAGCGTGCCGCTGCTGCCGCCCAAGTCGGCACCAAAGCGCGTGGAAAAACCTGTTGCAACAGCGAAACCTGCCAAGCCCTTCCGTTCTGCCGTGGTCTTCGTCATCGACTCCACTCTCTCCATGGATCCCTACATCGACCGTACCCGCGAGGCGGTGCGCAAGATCTACGACACCATCACCAAGGAGCAGTTGACGGGCGATGTCAGCTTTGGCCTGATCGCCTTCCGCGACAACCCTCAGGCGGCACCCGGGTTGGAGTACCTGACCCGCACCTATGTGCCCCTGGAGAAGGGCCAGGATGCGGAAAGCTTCTTCCGGCATGTGGCAGAGTTGAAGGCCGCCACCGCCTCCAGCCGCGACTTCATCGAGGACAGCTACGCCGGTGTCAACGAGGCCATCGCCGGTATCAACTGGGAGGGTCAGGACGCCCGCTATGTGGTGCTGATCACCGACGCCGGGCCCCGCGAAGCGGGTGATGCCCTCTCAGGCACCGGCATGTCGAGCGCGGCCCTGCGCCGGCTGGCGCAAAACAAGGGTATCGCTCTCTCTGTGCTCCACCTGCTGACCCCCGCCGTGATGGCTGACCATCCGGCAGCGGAATCGACCTATCGCGACCTCTCCTACTACCCCGGTATCGGCAGCTTCTACTTCGGCGTCGAGACCGGCAATGTGGAGCGCTTCGGCCGAGTGCTCGACGCCCTGGCCCATCAGATCACCGACCAGGTAAAGCTGGCCGCGATGGCTACCGCCGGCAAGGCGCTGGCGGAAAACCGTCAAGCCCAGACGCCACAAGTCGCCACCGAGGAAGCTGAAACCTCTAGCGACGAACTGGCCCAGTTCCAGGCCAAGGTAGCCAAGCTCGGTTACGCCCTGCGCATGCGCTATCTACAGCAGGGAGATCCGAAACAGATACCCAACGTCTTCAATGCCTGGCTGGTAGACCGGGACTTCAACGATCCCCAGCGCCCGACCCTTGATGTGCGGGTGCTGCTGACCCGTGACCAGCTCAGCGACCTGCACAGCATCCTGCGCCAGGTGCTGGTAACCGCCGAGGAGGGGTTGCTCTCACCGCGTACCTTCCTAAATGATCTGAAGAGTCTGGCCGCCACCATCTCCCGCGATCCGGAACAGCTCGGCTCCACCACGCGGGCTTCCGGCGCCAGCGCCGGTAACCTGGCCGACATGGGCTTCATGCGCGAATATATCGAGGACCTGCCCTACACCGGCGAGGTGATGAATCTGTCGCTCGACAACTGGCAGGACTGGCCGGCCAAGGACCAGGTCGCCTTCATCAACCGCCTGGAAGAGAAGATCAACTACTACCAGGTACTGCACGACCACACTGATCTCTGGGTCTCGCTCGACGGCGGCCCGATCAACGGTGACTCGGTCTTCCCCATCGCCCTGGAAATGTTGCCCTGACCGTGACCGTTGCCGAATCTGACGCTGGCACGAAGCTGCCCGGCGGCAAAGTCCTGATCTACCATCTGCGCGACGTCGTGAAGACCCGCGAAGCAGAAGGCACTGCCTTCCGGCTGCGCGTACCGAATCTGCAGATCGCGCTCGGCGAGAAGATCGCACTGATCGGCGAGAGCGGCTGCGGCAAGAGCACCCTGCTCGACATGCTCTCCATGACCCTGAAACCGAGCGAGATCGGTTCCTTCCGCTTCCGCCCGGAACGGGGTGGCGAACCGGTCGACATCTCCGAGCTCTGGCGCAGGAAACAGCTCAACGCCCTGGGCGATCTGCGCCGACTGCGCCTCGGTTATGTGATGCAGACCGGCGGTCTGCTGCCCTACCTCACGGTACGCGAGAACATCAGCCTCTCGCGCCGACTGCTCGACATGCCTGACGA
>JARRNY010000162.1:0-4706 GCA_037384445.1 Candidatus Thiodiazotropha sp. | reverse complement strand
ATATCTGCTGAGTCATCTCATAGAGTAAAACCGCTATCCGTCTCTCATTTTTATCCCTCTGGTATTAAATATTGCTACTTTGAACAACTCTATCGTCAAACCTAGCCCATCTGGGTATCATGCCTGCGACTCCAAACCACTAAGGAAGAAATCTCATGGATATGCCGACTCATCGCATAGCTAGCGAAAACACCTTCACCACCCACGATGGTGTCGAACTCTTCTATCGACACTGGCCGGCGATTGGAACGCGGCGTGGTGCTGTAGTGATGTTTCACCGAGGCCATGAACACTCTGGTCGCATGGAGCATCTGGTCAAAGAACTGGCTCTGGATGAGTTCGATTTCTTCGCCTGGGACGCTCGTGGCCATGGCAAATCGCCGGGTGACCGCGGTTATTCACCCAGCTATGGTACTTCGGTGCGCGATGTACAAACCTTTGTTGATCACATCCAGGCGACGCATGGTATCGATCAGACAGAGATGGCCATCCTGGCGCAGAGCGTGGGTGCTGTACTGATCTCCACCTGGGCACACGATTATGCCCCGCAGGTACGGGCCCTGGTATTGGCTTCACCGGCTTTCAAGGTGAAGCTCTATGTCCCCTTTGCCCGGCCGGGTCTCAAACTGTTGCAAAAAATCCGCGGTAACTTTTTCGTCAACAGCTACGTCAAGTCGAAATTCCTCACCCACGAACCTGAGCGTCAGGCCAGTTTCGATAACGACCCTCTGATCACCCGGGCGATCTCAGTGAACATTCTGCTCAGTCTCTATGAGGCAGCCGAGCGTGTGGTTGCTGATGCGGCAGCCATCACCACTCCCACCCAACTGCTGATCTCGGGGGCAGACTGGGTGGTTAAACGGCAGCCACAGATCGATTTCTTCAACAATCTAGGTTCCTCCGTCAAGGAACAGCATGTCCTTGAAGGTTTCTACCACGACACACTGGGGGAGGCGGATCGTGACCACGCTGTGGATCTGGTTCGCAACTTCATACTGCGTCAATTCGATGATCCTGCACCGGAGGTAGACCTCACACACGCCGATCGTGAGGGCTATACCTTCGAGGAGGCCCGTCAACTCTCCGCGCCGTTACCTAAAGGTAGTTTCAAGCACTGGTGGTGGAAGAGCTACCGTCGAGGGCTACATTGGTCAGGTATGGTTTCCGATGGCATCGCCCTGGGCTTTCGCACCGGGTTCGACTCAGGCAGCTCTCTAGACTATGTCTATCGTAACCAGCCCAGCGGGGCCGGCCCTATTGGCCGCCTGGTGGATACAAACTACTTGAATGCCATCGGCTGGCGGGGTATTCGCCAGCGCAAGATCAACCTGGAAGAGCTGCTACATCAGGCGACCGCCAAGCTGCGTGAGGAGGGCAAGCCGGTTAAGGTGCTCGATATTGCGGCCGGACATGGCCGCTACGTGCTCGATGCCCTCACCCAGGAGGGCGAGGAATCCGACACGGTGCTGTTGCGCGACTATTCCGACATCAATGTGCGTGATGGTGGCCGACTGATCAAGGAGCGAGGCCTGGCAGACCGGGTCCGCTTTGAGAAGGGCGATGCCTTCGACACCGAATCCGTTGCCAGCGCACAACCGGGAACCACCCTCGGCATCGTCTCCGGCCTCTATGAGCTGTTCCCTGATAACGACATGGTTCAGGCTTCCCTGGCAGGGTTGGCGCAAGCGATCGAAGAGGGCGGTTATCTCATCTACACCGGCCAACCCTGGCATCCGCAACTGGAGATGATTGCACGAGCCTTAACCAGCCATCGGGATGGGGATGCCTGGGTCATGCGTCGGCGCACCCAAGCGGAACTGGACCAGTTGGTGCGCCAGGCCGGTTTCGATAAGGTCGATCAGCGTATCGACGAGTGGGGCATCTTTACCGTATCGATCGCACGTCGCCGGGTTGCATGAACACGGTCATCGCCATCGCGCGCGAGCCAATCCGGCTGAAACACAGCCTCGCCTGGCTGGCCCTGCTGGCACCTCTGTTCTTTCTGAGTTACGGCTGGGCCAACCAATTGGCAGCCAGTCGTGGAGTGACCGAGAGTATTGTCTTTGCTTGGGAGCGGGGGATACCGTTTCTTCCCTGGACCATCTTGCCCTACTGGTCCATCGATCTCATGTATGGACTCTCTTTTCTCGCTTGTCGTACTCCACGAGAGGTCAATCATCATGGTCTGCGGTTACTGACTGCTCAGCTTATCTCTGTCAGCTGTTTTATCCTTTTCCCGCTACGATTCTCGGGCGACAAACCGGACACAACGGGCCTGTTCGGCACGCTCTTCGATACCCTGGCCGGTTTCGATCTCCCCTACAACCAGGCCCCTTCACTGCATATCAGCCTGCTGGTCATCATCTGGTGGGCGCTGGTGAGACGGGCCAGCCCGGGGCTACGATGGGTCTGGCATGGCTGGGCCGTGCTGGTGGCTGCCTCAGTGCTCACCACCTGGCAGCACCACTTCTTTGACCTGCCCACCGGTGTACTTGTCGGGCTCACCTGCCTGTGGCTGTGGCCTGACAGTGGTCAGTCGCCGCTTCTTATCCGGCAGGGAGAACATCCCACCCAGCGGACGTTTGCCCTCATCTATCTGCTTGGTGCAGCCATATTGACACTGATCGCCATGCAGGGGGGATGGGCACTGCTGGCCATATGGCCTGCTGCCGCACTGGCCCTGGTTGCTGTCAATTATGCATGGGCCGGTGTTGCCGGCTTCCAGAAACAGGCGGGGCAACAAAGTTTCGCCGTACGCTGGCTGTTGGCTCCCTATCGGCTGGGAGCTTGGATCAACAGCCGTATCTGGTCGCGAAAACAGGCCGCACCCAATCAAATTGTCGATCGGGTCTGGCTGGGGCGCATCCCAAGCGAAGCCGAATTGAAGCGGGCTGGCTTTGACGCCATCCTGGATCTGACGGCCGAGTTCAACACGCCTCATAGTGTTACAGAGCGCTACAGTATCCCCATGCTCGACCTGACTGTGCCTGATGTGCAAACGCTCAGGTCTGCGGTCCGCACACTGGAATCGGCTCATCAGAGCGGAGCCCGTATCCTTGTCTGTTGTGCTCTGGGTTACTCACGCAGTGCGTTGACCGTCGCCGCCTGGTTGCTACTCAGTGGTCGAGTCGAGAGTGCCAACAAGGCGATCATGACGATTAAAGCCCGTCGCCCACGGGTCATCTTTAACGAGACGCATCACCAGGTGTTGAAGGCGCTTAGCCATGACCCGCTCTGAACAAGCGCTCAATGCCCTGGCAGCCAAGGCGGCAGTCACCGCAGGCCTGCTCAATATTGGCGCCTATATAGCGCAGATCAGTATTGCCCTGTTGATGCTGGGACTACTCCTATGGCTACTCGGTCAACCGCTGAGTTACCCCTTTTTATTAGCCGCCATGACAATGGCCCTGGTGCAGGTTTATTTTGCTCTGCGGGTAAGATTCGATGCCAACATCTTCCGCACCTGGGCAACGCGCTGGCACGGTGGCGCCGACCCAAGGGCTGACCTGATCGATTTCGACCGGCAGATCGGCCGAAAGGCTGTTCCAGGCGCCGATGTCGAGGCGGATCTCACCAGCCGCCGAAATGGCGCCCTGCAACTGATGCGTCTGCAGATAGCCTGTGTGGTGATGCAATTGCTGATGACGGCTATCGCGTTCTGGCTCTAGCAGGCTGTTGAAAAAGTTTCTGGTGGATGCCAGACAAGGCGGAAATGGGCGAAACAGCGCAGTGTACTGGCGTGTACATGAGCATTTTGAGCCCATTTCCAACGCCACATGGCGCCGCCAGAGGGTTTTTCAGCAGCCTGCTAGGACAGAGGGCATAAAGCCGGGTCATATCCAATCCAAAGTGAGTGTATATATATCTTGTGGCATGATTGGCGTTTGGCAGTGCCTGTACAACTGGCACGGTGAACCATGGATAGAGATGACGCATGGCCCAAACACAGCAACTGATCGACGCCCTGAAACGAACCCTCAAAGCACACGGACTGACCTATGCCGATGTAGCCAAACAGCTTCAGCTCTCTGAGGCGAACATCAAACGGCTCTTTTCTAAAAAGACATTTACCCTCGAGCGTCTCGATCAAGTGTGTCAGATAATGGAGTTGGAAATCTCCGATCTGGTGCAAGAGATGAACGAATGGAGCGGTAAAAGCGCCATCACCGGTTTGACCCAGGAGCAGGAAGCGGAGATCGCCGGTAATCTTGAACTGCTGCTGGTCACGGTCTGCATCCTCAACCGCTGGACCATGCAGGAGATCGTCGATCGATTTCATCTCTCGCAACCCCAGTGCATCCAACATCTGATCAAGCTGGATCGCCTGCGACTGATTGAACTACTGCCGAATAATCGGGTTAAGGTGCTTGTGGCGCGCAATTTCAAATGGCAGGAGAACGGTCCGATCCAACAATTCTTTCAGGAAAAAATTGAAGCTGATTTTTTCTCCTCCCGCTTCAACAGTTGCGAAGAGAAACTGATCGTGGTCAACGGAATGTTGTCGGAAAGCTCTAACCGGGTCTTTCAACGCAAAATGGAACAGCTGGCAAGAGAGTTCGACGAGCTGAACGACAACGATGCGCAAATGGCATTGGGAGACCGGGTCGGCACCACGGTGGTGATTGCCATGCGCCCCTGGTCCTATGGCTTATTTGATTCGCTAAGAAAACCCGACGGCCGCAAATAGATGGCAGGTGGGGCAGGGC
>JARRNY010000161.1:0-4716 GCA_037384445.1 Candidatus Thiodiazotropha sp. | reverse complement strand
GAGCTGGGGCTGGAGGCGGAGGTGAACGCCTGGGTGGCCGTAGAGCTGCTGTTGCTCTACGAGGAGGAGACCGATAACAATGGCGATTTCAATGTCGATACCGCGTTGATTACCCTGGCCGACCCGGACGCCAACTGGTTTGTCAGAGCCGGACGCAGCACCTTGCCCTTCGGTCTCTATCCCACACAGATGATCTCCGATCCCCTGACCCTGGAATTGGGCGAGACCAATGACAGTGCCATCGAAGCGGGTTACGCCGTCGGTGAGTTGGCGTTCTCGCTGTTTCTGTTTCAGGGCGACCAGAACGATAAGGCGGACAATTTCGGCGCTCAGCTGGATTATGACGGCGAAATTGCCGGCGTCTCTTCCCACTTCAATCTGGGCTATCTCGACAACCTGGCGGAGTCTGACACCATCGTGGATGAGGGCTGGGTCACGGTCGACGATAAAATGTCCGCCTGGACCGCCAGTGCCGAATTCGGCATCGGTCCCTGGACGCTGATTGGTGACTACCTGGATGTCCGCGATGGCTTTGCTGACGCGTCCGATGAGTCGCCTTCGGTCTACAATCTCGAACTGGGATATGACCTTGAAGTGGCGGGTCTGCCGGTAAATGTGGCGATCGGGTATCAGGCTTCGGATGGTGCTGAAGAGAGCAACTGGGGGCTGCCGGAGAAGCGGCTGATCGGCGGCTTCTCGATTGAATTGCTGGAGGAGACCGAGCTCGGTTTCGAGTTCAAACGGGACGAAGACTATGCCGGTGAGCGTGAGAATACGCTGACCGCTCAACTGGCAGTGAGCTTCTGAGGCCTGCTTGGCTCCGCTGCTGTTCAGTTCCCGCGATGGCTGAGCTATAGTATTTGTGATTCATACGATTTTTAAAAAAATCATATAATCGGCCGTCGGCAGCCTGGCGGCTGATCAGCAGGAGAGTTGGCTGATGGCGCATATCCCTGACGGCGTGTTGACAGCGCCAGTGTTGATTACCGGTGCACTGGCCAGTGCCGGTCTGCTCGCCATCTCCCTGCGTCGGCTCGATTATGAGCGCATTCCCCAGGCGGCGGTGCTCTCCGCTGCCTTCTTCATCTCTTCTCTGATCACAGTGCCGGTCGGTCCGAGCAGTGTGCATCTCTTGCTCAATGGCTTGATGGGTATAGTGCTCGGCTGGGCAGCGGTGCCAGCCATTCTGGTGGCGCTGGTGCTGCAGGCGGCCTTCTTCGGTTACGGCGGGTTGCTGGTGCTCGGGGTGAACACCCTCAACATGGCGCTGCCTGCCCTGGTCTGTGCGCTTCTGTTCGCACCCAGACTGGCGCAGGGTCGCTGCCGCAGGCCCTTTCTGCTCGGTGCTCTGGGTGGCGCGGTGGGCGTGCTGCTGACCGCTCTCATGGTGAGTCTTGCCCTCGCCTTCAGCCGGGAGGCCTTCCTGCCGGCCGCCAAGGTTATCCTGCTCACCTACCTGCCGCTGGCGGTGGTGGAGTCGGCGGTGACCGGCGCGGTCATCGCATTCGTCTGGCGGGTCTCGCCGGAGTTGTTGCGGGCCAGCTTTGAACGGCTACCGGAGCAGCAACATGGTTAACAAGCAGAGTCAGTGGATCGGACTGGCGCTCGGCCTGCTGGTCTGCCTGCCCCTATCGGCGCATAAACTGAAGGTCTTCGCCACTGCTGAAGGGGAGAAGATTCTGGGTCAGGCCTACTTTGTCGGCGGCGCTGGGGCGGGCGGTGCAACAATCCGCATCACCGATACTGAGGGGCGAGTGCTGGCACAGCCAAAACCTGACGAGGAGGGCAATTTCAGCTATCGGGTCGAACAGCGCATGGACTACCGGGTAGAGGCCGATTCGCAGGATGGCCATATTGCAAGCTGGACGCTGCGGGCGGATGAGTTCTCTTCCGGTCTGCCGGTGGCAGAAGCAACCGGGCAGCCGGCGTCAGGGGATCTGGCCGCGCCGGAACCTGTGCAGCCAACCGCTGAAGCGCTGAGCAGAGCGGCCGAGAGAGTGTCGGTGCAACAGGTGGAAGCGGCTGTGGCGCGTCAGATCCGTCCCCTGCGGGAGGCGCTTCAGGCGCAAGAGGAACGGGTACGCCTGCGGGATATCGTCGGCGGGATCGGCTACATCATCGGACTCGCAGGGCTGGGTCTCTGGTGGGGCGGGCGTCGACGCAACGGGCAGCGATGAGCGACGAACTCCTCACTCTGCATGCATCGGAGACCTGGCTGACCCGGCGCGAGCCTCGTCTGCGGTTGGTTCTCGCTTTCGCCTTTGCACTATTGACGGTCAGCCTGCAGCGACTACCCCCACTGGTCATGACCCTGATGCTGGCATTTGCGCTGGCACTCTCCGCCGGGCTTGCCCCCCGTCTGCTGCTACGCCGCTTGCTGGCCCTGGAGGGTTTTATGGGGGTGTTGCTGGTGCTGTTGCCCTTCAGTGTGCCGGGGGAGACCCTGTTGCAGCTGGGGCCCTTCACGGCAAGTCGGGAAGGGGGGCTGCAGGCGCTGGCCATCCTGCTCAAGGCGAATGCGGTCGTGCTCGCCATGCTGGCCCTGGTTGGCACTCTGGAAGCGGTGACCCTGGGTCATGCCCTGGCCCGGCTCAAGGTGCCGGATAAGCTGGTGCACCTGCTGCTTTTCACCGTCCGCTATCTGGGTGTGCTCTATGATGAGTACCGGCGGTTGCGCCTGGCGATGCGTACCCGAGGCTTTCGCGCACGCAGCAATCTTCACACCTGGCGCAGCCTTGGCTGGCTGATGGGGATGCTGCTGGTGCGCAGCCTGGAGCGGGCCCAGCGCATTGTTGCCGCCATGAAGTGCCGCGGATTCAACGGCCGCTTCTATCTGCTCGATGGTCGTCCCTGGCTTGCTGGCGATACCCGGTTCGCTCTCCTCGGACTGGTGGTGTTGAGCCTGATTCTGTTGCTGGAACTGAACCCGTGAGTGGCCCCCTGTTTGAACTCGACGGTGTCAGTTTCGGCTACCCGCGGCACCCGGTGCTGGAGTCGGTGAGTTTTGCTCTGCAGCCCGGAGAGCGGGTTGCACTGATGGGGGCCAACGGCGCCGGCAAGACCACTTTGCTGCATCTGATGGTCGGACTCTGCCGCGTTCATGGCGGTCGTATCCTGGCCTTTGGCAGGGAGCGGCAACGGGAGTCCGATTTCCATCAGGTACGCCTGCGTACCGGTCTGCTGTTCCAGGACCCGGATGACCAGCTGTTCTGTCCCACGGTGCTGGAGGATGTGGCCTTCGGCCCCCTCAACCAGGGGTGTTCACAACAGGAGGCGAGGGAGATCGCCAATCAGACCCTCGCCACATTGGGGCTCGATGGTCTTGCTCACCGGGTCACCCACAAGCTCTCCGGTGGTGAAAAGCGGCTCGCCTCCCTGGCCACGGTACTGGCGATGCATCCCGATGTATTGTTGCTCGACGAACCCACCAACGGCCTCGACGAGGCCACGGAGCGGCGGCTGGTGGAGCATCTGGAGGCGCTGCCCCAGGCGATGCTCTTCATCTCGCACGATCGCCGTTTTGTCGAGCGTCTGGCTCGACGTGCCGTGCTGCTGCGCGACGGCAAGCTGCATGAGGCGGTGCTGCATACCCATCCCCACAGCCATACCCATTCGCACCTGCATGTTCATGCCAAGGAGGAGCTGGCGTTGGGGCATGCGCATGAAGATCATCCGCCGGAACATGGCGATCACCAGCATACCGAGTAGAACCGCAGGGGAGGCTGGCAGCTGGGTACTTGCTCAGGTGAATGGTGGGGCAGGGCCCCACCCTACCGTTCAATTCAAGGCGTAGGGTGGGGCCCTGCCCCACCAAAGCATGCAGAAATGAAGCAATTGACTAAAGTTATTGCCTTTCAGAACAGATGCCTGCTTTTCTTCCCGCTTGGTAACTTTTGTTACAGAACCCCATAGACAGCAGGGTTTAGTCTCACTCCCACGACAAACTTTTATTGTTCTTGGGAGAGCGCTATGCAACCGATGAAGTTCTTTATCGATACTCACGACGAGACCCGGGGTAGCTTTCCCCAGGGGCTCACCCCCGAACAGTTCGAGGGTTTCTACGCTCAGTACGAAGCGGCCTGTTATGCGGAAGAGGTGGTGCCCCTGAAGGTCCACGTCGGCTATGCGGAAGGGCGTGCCTTCTGCTTCACCATGGCCCCCGATGCAGAGGCGGTGCGGCGTGCCCACGAGCGGGTCGGGCTGCCCTTCGACTCTATTACCGAAGTGGCCACCGCTACCCCCGGCGACACCTTCTTCCGGCGCGCTGCCGGCTGATTCAGTGATGTCAGGCAGGTCCGGCGAACGAAGGTGTGCTTGCCGGGCCGTTCTCTTTTCATGTGCAGGAGACGGTAGCGATGAATATCGGTAGTGTGCAGCTCTGGGTGGTTGCTTTGCTGGCGCTGGCGGTCGGATTCGGTGTGCTGGTGGTGATGGTGCGCTACGATCTGGGTCCCTCTAGCCATCTGGCCCGGGGTGGCCAATGGCTGTTGGCAACGGCCCTGGGCACCGGTGTGTTGGCATTTGGGTTAAAGCTGGTGATCATCATAACTATCGCCAGTCTGCCGCAACTGACGGTGGATCCGTTTATTGAGAAACCGGCGGTTGAGATGCAGCCCAGTCCCTACGATCCCCTGTCGGGTTTCCTGGCTTCGCAGCGTTTGCGCTGGCAACCCCTGTCGAGCAAAACAGAGCGGACAACGACGATGGCGGCTGGGA
>JARRNY010000160.1:0-4736 GCA_037384445.1 Candidatus Thiodiazotropha sp. | reverse complement strand
CCGGAGAGGTTCGATTTGACGAACAGGTTCTGATAGGTCGGCTCGATCGACTGGCTGACGCCGCAGATGTTGGAGATGGTCGCCGTCGGCGCGATCGCCATGGTGTTGGAGTTGCGCATGCCCTGGGTCTGGATCTTGCCGCGCAGGGCGTCCCAGTCGAGGCTCTGGCTCTCGTCCACCTGCAGGTAGTCGCCGCGCTCGGCCTTCAGCAGCTTGAGCGAATCGATGGGCAGGATGCCCTGGCTCCACAGCGAACCTTCATAGGTCGAGTAGCGGCCGCGCTCGGCAGCCAGGTCGGAGGAGGCCTGGATGGCGAAGTAGCTGACCGCCTCCATGGAGCGGTCGGCAAAGCTGAGGGCCTCTTCCGAGGTGTAGGCCAGACGCTGTTTATAGAGTGCGTCCTGGAAGCCCATGATGCCGAGGCCGACCGGACGGTGGCGCAGGTTGGAGTTCCGCGCCTGGGGCACGCTGTAGTAGTTGTAGTCGATGACGTTGTCGAGCATGCGCATGGCGGTGGTCACCGTCTTCTCCAGCTTGGCCATGTCGAGGCCCTGCTCGGTGGTGTGGGCGGCCAGGTTGACCGAGCCCAGGTTGCAGACCGCGATTTCGCTGTCGTTGGTGTGCAGGGTGATCTCGGTGCAGAGGTTGGAGCTATGCACCACGCCCATGTGCTGGTTGGTGTAGCGCAGGTTGCAGGGATCCTTGAAGGTGATCCAGGGGTGGCCGGTCTCGAACAGCAGGCCGAGCATCTTGCGCCAGAGGTCCTGCGCCTTGACCTTCTTCACCACGTCCATCTCGCCGCGCGCGGCCTTCTCCTCGTAGGCCACATAGGCCGCTTCGAAGGCCTTGCCGGTGAGGTCGTGCAGATCGGGGGTCTCGTTGGGGGAGAAGAGGGTCCACTCCTTCTCCTCGGCAACCCGCTGCATGAAGAGATCGGGGATCCAGTTGGCGGTGTTCATGTCGTGGGTGCGGCGGCGCTCGTCGCCGGTGTTCTTGCGCAGCTCCAGGAACTCTTCGATGTCTGCGTGCCAGGTCTCCAGATAGGCGCAGACCGCGCCCTTGCGTTTGCCGCCCTGGTTGACGGCGACGGCGGTGTCGTTGGCCACCTTGAGGAAGGGCACTACGCCCTGGGACTTGCCGTTGGTACCTTTGATATGGGCGCCGAGTCCGCGCACGCGGGTCCAGTCGTTGCCCAGACCGCCGGCAAACTTGGAGAGCAGGGCGTTGTCCTTGATGCTGCTGTAGATGCCGTCCAGATCATCGGACACGGTGGTCAGATAGCAGCTGGAGAGCTGCGGGCGCAGGGTGCCGGAGTTGAACAGGGTCGGCGTCGAGCTCATGAAGTCGAAGGACGACAGCAGATTGTAGAACTCGATGGCGCGAGCCTCGCGGTCGATCTCGTTGATGGCCAGGCCCATGGAGACACGCATGAAGAAGGCCTGGGGCAGCTCGAAGCGGGTGCCGCTCTCGCTGTGGATGAAGTAGCGGTCATACAGGGTCTGCAGGCCCAGGTAGCTGAACTGCAGGTCGCGTTCCGGTTTGATGGCGGCGGTCAGACGCGCCAGGTCGTATTGGGCCAGACGCGGGTCGAGCAGCTCCAGCTCAACCGCGCGCTTGATGTAGCTGTTGAAGTAGTCGCCGTAGCGCTCGCCCATCTCGGCCTGGGTGCTGACCTGGGTGTCGAGGTCGAGGAAGCCGAGGGCCTCGCGGCGCATGATGTCGAGCAGCAGACGGGCGGCCACCTGGGAGTAGTTGGGCTCCTGATCGATCAGGGTGCGGGCGCTCATGACCAGGGCCTGGGAGACGTCGTTCTCTTTCACGCCGTCGAACAGGTTGCGGCAGGCGTCGTGCAGGATGCGCGGGGCGTCGACCTCCTGTAGACCGTTGCAGGCCTCCTGTACCAGCGCCTGCAGGCGATCGGTGTCGAGCGGACGGGTGGTGCCGTCGGCCAGGGTGACGTTGACCCGATGCTCCTCGGGGATGCCTTCGGATTCGGCGCGCTTGGCGGCCTCCTCCAGACGCTTCTGGTTCTGGCGTTCGCGGTAGAGCACATAGGCGCGGGCCGCTTTGTGCTCACCGGAACGCATCAGGCAGAGCTCGACCTGATCCTGAATGTCCTCGATGTGCACGGTGTTGCTGTTGGGGTTGCGGCGCGTCAGCGCGCTGACCACCTGCTCGGTCAGCTCCTTCACCATATTATGGATGCGGCTGGAGGCGGCAGCGTTGCCACCTTCGACGGCCAGAAAAGCCTTGGTCATGGCGACGCTGATCTTGCTGGGGTCGAAGTGGGTGACCTTGCCGTTGCGTCGAATGACCTGCAGACCGCTGTTCACGGTTTGGCTCGCCTCGGGCAGGGCGTCGCTCTCAACCGGTGGTCGGGTAACTGCAACGGAAGGGTCGGTATTGGCTGCCTGTGTCGCCATTTCTGCTCCTGAATTTTGTGTCGGGTAGCCGTCGGGCGCCAGGAACGGGAATGCTCGGGCCTCGATCTGCTACTGGGTGGTTATTGACTCGTCTGCAGGGTGTGTTTGGTGTTTTTCCCCACAAGGTACCGTTGTCCTAGATGCATGGTGGTTGACCCCGGTCCCCTTTCTGCCGCCCTGTGGGCTGGCGATACTGTCTGGCCGATTCGGCTGAGGGATTCTTTGCCATCAGTCACGAAGCAGTAAACACAATATATATCCTATTTGTCTTATGTCAACCACAAGATATTGTGCATGAAGCTGTGGAAAAGGCTTCACAGGGTGTGCGTCTTCTGTGGATAAGGTCTGAGTTGTTTTGGCTTTTATTGAGAAATCATGAAGTTAGCGAATTCGTCACAAATGTGGGAAAAGTTGGGTGTTTATTTCCTCTTGGGGTTTGCTTCGAGTCAGAGGGGGACGGAGTGGGGTGAGTGATAGATTTTCTTCGAAATGGCGTGGCGATTGAGAGGGATGGCACTGACTCAAGCGAAATGCGCCGGGTTGGTCAAAGAATCGCGGTGCGGCTTGTATTGGTGGGGCGGGGCCCTGCCCCGCCGAATAGTCTCATCGAATCTTAACCAGCCAGCAAAATCAGCCATGCAGCGTTCCGCAGCGAATAATTGCTTAAGTCTGCGCCATTCGCGACTGAGAGGAATGGGCGGCAGTGAGCCCCGACCTTTTGGGCCAGATCCAGGGAGGGTCAACCCAACCGAAAACGGTTGCCTCAGCTACACTGTTTTACGCCGGGGATTCATCAAAAAAATGTAACGGTGTAATAGGCGATTTAAGCAGTGACTCAATCGCTTAGCGTGGAAAAAGTTGGCATCATGCGGCAGATTGCGTATTGTTGAACGAGGTTCGGCCAGCCGGACCAGGAAAATAAACAATAGATATAAAATGATGATGAGGAGTTGTACCCATGTTTGTCAGTGAAATCATGACACGAGCGCCGAAGACGGTGTTGCCCGATGCCAAACTGCTGGAAGTTGTCTCTCTGATGTGCCTGTTCCGCTACAGCGGTTTGCCGGTCGCAGATGAGGCGGGGACTATGGTCGGCTTTATCGCAGAGAAGGATGTATTGCACCGGATGTTCCCAACCTTGGAAGACTTCAAGGATATGATGGCTGCCCCGGATTATGACAATATGATGTATCAGTATAAGGACGTGGTAAATCTGAAAGTCTCCGATGTAATGACCAAGAATGTGATCACTGTCAGTCCCGACATGCACATCCTGAAGGCGGCCACCGTGATGGTGCGTCACAAGTTCCGCCGCATTCCCGTCGCCGATGCCGGTAATCTGGTGGGTATGTTGAGTCTGGGTGATATCCACAAAGCGATTTTTCAGGCGAATCTTTCGCACAATATGTGCTGAACCCGGTGCAGGCTTCAGGCCTGTCGACAATCGATCAATCAATGTAAGCGGTGCCGGGCGCCGCTTTTTTATTGCGCGATGAAAAGGGTGTTCGGTGTGAATGGCTTGGATCGTAAGTTATATTTTCGGTGCGGCAAGCCGCACCCTACGGGTTAATTGCGGGTAGGGTGCGGCCTACCGCACCGCTATGCTTTGACTGCCCGGGATATTTCACTTAATTCTAAACTACTAAAGCCAAATGCATCCTTTATTGTGTGAGGACAGTAGCCTCGCTATAGTTAAGGACGTAACGGTTTAGATATTTATAAATAGAAACAAAACAGATCGCAGGCCGCTCTTCAGGCCCGATGCGATGCTATGAAATGTTGCAGGTTGTTCCCGTGCCTGCCTTCTCGCCTCCTTTAAACGACCTCGAACAGATTGGGAGTCCCAATGCGCAATACGATCCTCGCAGTCTCCATACTTACCTTGATGATTTTCGTCTCGCCCATCTATGCCGATAGAGCCGATGTGGCGATGCATGAATACGAGCAGGCGTTGAAGTTGACGCCAAACCCGGAGAACGGGAAACGCGTCTATCGTACCTGCTCGGTTTGTCATACGCCGGAAGGCTGGGGACTGGAGAGCGGCGCCTACCCGCAGGTGGCGGGACAACTGCCTACGGTTATTATCAAACAGTTGGCCGATATCCGGGCAAGAAACCGCGACAACCCAACCATGCTGCCTTTTACTTCACCGCAACTGCTGGGTGGTGCGCAGGAGATCGCCGATGTGGCGGCTTATATCTCTAAGTTGCCAATGTCGCCGCATAATGGCGTTGGCCCTGGTCTTGATTTGGCTTATGGCGAGCAGCTCTTCAAAGATAACTGTACCGAGTGCCATGGCGATCGTGGTGAGGG
>JARRNY010000159.1:0-4786 GCA_037384445.1 Candidatus Thiodiazotropha sp. | reverse complement strand
TGCACCGCTGGAACTGTTGATGCTGAACAGCGCCTGGTCGGCACCGCCGCTGATGGAGAAGGTCTGGCTCTCTGCGGTGACAGCATCGGTAGCGGTGACGGTGGTCACTGCAGTGGAGTTTTCATTGACCGATGTCGAAGCGTTGGGTCCGCTGCCATCGCTGGTGATGGCCGGCGCTTCGTTGGCGTTGGTCACGGTAACAGCAATGGCCTGCACGTCGGTGAGGGTGCCGACACCATCGTCGGTGACGGTGACCTGCACATCGTAGACGTTGTTGGCGCCGCTGTCGGTGGGTGTCTCGTAGTTGGGTGCAGAAATGAAGGTGAGCACCCCCGTGCTGCTATTGATGGTGAAGCTTGCCTGATCGGCGCCGCCGCTGATGGAGTAGGTGAGGGTGTCGCCACTATCTTGGTCCACTGCGGTAACAGTCGTGACAGCGGTCTGGTTCTCCGCTGCATTGATGTTGGCGGTGGTGCCACCGCCGTCGTTGGTGATAACGGGATTCTCGTTGATGTTGCCGACTGATATCGCCAGGTCCTGTAGATCGGTGGCGCTATAGCCATCGGTGACGGTGACCTGCACGTTATAGATATTGTCGGTACCACTGTCGGTGGGTGATTCAAAGTCGGGTGCGCTGGCAAACACGAGTGCACCGCTGGAACTGTTGATGCTGAACAGCGCCTGGTCGGCACCGCCGCTGATGGAGAAGGTCTGGCTCTCTGCGGTGTCAGCATCGGTAGCGGTGACAGTGGTCACCGCGGTGGAGTTCTCGTTGATGGTGGTGGAGGCAGTGGGGCCGCCACCGTTGCTGCTGATGACCGGCGCATCGTTGACCGAGGTGGAGATGACGGTGGTCGTGTTATCTGTGCCGTTCGCACTGCCGTCGTTGACCGTAATGGTGAAGGTGGTGGTCTCGGTGGAGCCGGGGGCGACCCGGTTATCGGATGGATCGTAGACCAGCTGGCGGATGGCGGTCTGGGCATTGGCCGGCGTGGTCGATGCCAGGGTATAGGGTCCGCTGCCGGTGAATCCGGAAGCACTCAGGGAGGCGCTGGTAAAGACGCCTTTGGCATTGCTATCCAGCGAGATGCTGGTCGTTACGTTGTCGCCATCGGCATCGGAAATGGTGGCTGCGGAAAAGAGGCTGACAGTGCTATTGTCGTTGACAGTCTGGCTTGCGGTGGTGCCGCCGATCACTGGTACGCTGTTGCTACTGCCGGTGGTGAAGTCGAGCCGGTCTTTGAATTCGCTGTAGTAGAGGGTGTGGTTGATTGCTGGATGCAGGTTCAGCACAGTGGCTCCGTCACTGTCGAGCAGGGCTCCGGGTTCGATCTCGATATAGTAGTGGGTGCTGTCGGCGAGATCGCTGGTAGGGTTGAGAGTGGCCTGGCTGCCGCTGACCGAGACCTCGCCACCACTGACATCAAGGGTGGCTACGGCCGCGTTCGTGTTGTAGTTGCGGATGATGATGTTGCCGCTGCCGGCTGATACGGTTTCGCTGAAGTTAAGAACCAGGTTGGCTGAAGGGTCGACGCCGCTGGCATTGTCGGCTGGAGTGCTGCTGCTGAGGGTGGGTGGCGCACCGACCTGTTCCAGGTAGATGCTCACACCGTCGTCTGGTGTGTCGGAGATAAAGTCCCAGATATCGACGTCGCCATCATTGTCGAAGTCGGCGACATAGGTATTGTTCGCGTTGTAGAAGATGTCGGAGGCCGCAATGCCGTCGAATGGATTGCTACTACCGGTGACTGCTGAAAAGACGCCTGATCCGTTGTTTTGATAGAAGGTATAGCTGGTGTAGGTGTTATCGCCGAAGGCGAGTACATCCACATCGCCGTCAGAATCAAAATCACCGACTTCTACTCCATAATCCGCGTCGGGGATAGCGCTCAGGGGATTGGCCCCGCCGTTCAGAGAGGAGGTGTAGGTGCTACCGTCCGTGTTCTCCAGGTAGATGCTGATGCCATCCTCTGCGGCGTTTGCCCGGTAATCCCAGATATCGAGATCGCCGTCGTTGTCGAAATCGGCGACATAGGTCTCCTCCGAGGCGAAGAAGATGTCGGTTGCGGCGATGCCATTGAATGGATCGTTGGCGCCAGTAACTGCCGAAAAGGTTCCTGCCCCATTGTTTTGATAGAAGGTGTAGCTGGTGTAGGTATCATCGTCGAAAGCGAGAATGTCTATGTCGCCATCCGTGTCGAAATCCCCAATGATAACGCCGAGGTAAGTATCGGGAATGGCGCTCAGGGGGTTGGCGCCGCCTGTGTTGGATGAGGTGTAGGTCGTGCCGTCCGTATTCTCCAGATAGATGTTGCTGCCATCGTTATCGACGGTTCCGATATAGTCCCAGATATCGAGGTCGCCGTCGTTGTCAAAATCGGCGATGTAGGTGGAATATGAACTCCAGAAGATATCGCTCGCGCCGATGCCGTCAAAAGGGTTTCCGCTGCCGGTGACCGTGGAGAAGGTTCCGCTGCCGTTGTTTTGGAGAAAGCTGTAGCTGGTGTTACCGGAAGCAAAGGCGAGCACGTCCGTATCGCCGTCGCTGTCGAAATCGCCGACAATATCGCCAACGCTGGGATTGGAAGTACCGCTTAGGGGGTTGGCGCCTCCATTTAATGAAGTGGTGAAGCTGGTGGCGGCGGATGCCATGGAGGGGATTAACAGCAACGACAGCAAGAAGACGCATTGCCTTCCGCTCAAGATGAGTTTTTGATGTTGGTGAAAATTTACATGTTTCGCATGTGAGCGGCAAAGCCATCGTGGGGCAATCTTTGGCCGGTAAGGCTGGTGTGGCACTTGCGCGGTGCAAAAAAATCTGTCGATGACTCTGGCCCCAAGCGGGATAAGTGACATCTTGCTGCACTCCTTTGCAAACTTTTGTTTTCTATTGGTTGCTCTGATTTTCTTTGGTCAACTGATTCGTATGTCGGCAGCATAAAGTTGAACTTTATTTCCCGCGCCGGTTTCACCCTCAAGCCTCACTGTTTCCTGCCGTCAGCACCGTCCCAGGCAAGGCGCCTGTTCCTGGTGACGAGCTGCCGGCAGGCTGTGCGATCAATCACGGGGAGGGAAGGGCCCCGTAATGGCGATGCAATAGCGCAGGCCCAGCTGGGGAGGGACGTTTGGGAAGGGCTGGCCGCCGCCGTTGTTGCCGATGCTCACCGTGCCGGAGAGGTCGAGCCCCTGGATGGGTGTCAGATGGGAGGCATCCGTGGTGTAGATTTTGGATGGGGACATTGAGCGATCGGCGACCACTTTACCCAGATAGGTCTGTTCGCTTGGCGTGGTGGTGGTAGCGTCCTGGGTGCTTGCCTGCAGGCCATCACCTGTGCCCGGTGTAAAAGTCGCGGTGTGGTTATGGCTGGGTAGTTGCGTAACGCTGAGCCTGACCTGTTCTATCCCTCGTTGTTGGCCGAGCCTGACGGTGTCCAGGCCGGCACCCCGCCCGATGCCGACCGGTGTGCGGCTTTGAAGATCTGGCAGTGCAAAGTTAGTCCTGCCATCGCCGCCATAGGTCGTCCCTAACAAGGAAAAAAGCGCAGTGTTTTGGTTGATCGCCAAGAGTCGCCCATCGGCTTCGCTGTAGCCTCGTGGGCAGAAGCTGGCGGCAGTGATGCAGATAGAGGCTAAGTAGGGGTCGGTTGAACAGCTGGCATGGGTAGCGACGGCGCCGAAGAGGGCGCTACCTGTCAGTGCAGAGCCGATGAGGGTTTTAAGGATAGACGTAGTTGATTTCATGCTGGTAGCTCCTGCTTGTTATTGTGATTTCCAAATGATCCTGCGCTGTAAGCATAGACAAAGGATGAGACGCGTGAATGCGGAATGGGAAAATAGTTCCCGAAGCGCGGGAATATGGCCCTATTTGGATTTGAACGTGAACATACTCAGGAACTATCTGTGGCTAGCATCCCTAATCTGGATGCGCATCCTTAACTGACAAGGGTGCTTGTATTTAGCCGCAGATAACTGAGGACCGGCTTCGGTGGGGCAGGGCCCCACCAATAAGGTACGGTATTTACTCTCAGCTTACTCGTGCCCTGTCAGCCATGCGGTGGATATCACCGAGGGGTGGAATCGGAATTGGGGGGAGACGAATTGGCCCGTCGGCTCATGCGCTATGCTGTCTCTTTATCGTATAGAGGTCCGCTTGACGATATGTTCGACGATCCCGTCGAGGGGGATGAAACTGTTCTCCGTCTCCAGCCGGCCGCGATACTCCACCTTGCCCTCGTCGAGTGACTTCTCGCCCACTACGATGCGATGGGGGATGCCGATCAGTTCCATGTCGGCGAACATAAAGCCGGGACGCACGTTCCGGTCATCGAGCAGGACATCGATGCCGGCTGCCTGCAGTTCGCTATAGAGTTTCTCCACCGCCTCGCGCACCCGCTGGGACTTGTCCATCTTCATCGGACAGAGCGCCACCTGGAAGGGGGCCAGGGCGGTCGGCCAGGTGATGCCTTTGTCGTCATGATGTTGCTCGATGGCGGCGGCCACCACGCGGGTGACACCGATACCGTAGCAGCCCATGGTCATCACCACCGCTTTGCCATTCTCGTCGAGCACGGTGGCGTTCATCGCCTCGCTGTACTTCTTGCCGAGCTGGAAGATGTGACCGACTTCGATGCCGCGGGCGATGGTCAGTGTGCCCATACCGTCCGGGCTGGGGTCGCCCTCGCGTACGTTGCGCAGGTCGGCGATCTCAGTGGGCTCTGGCAGGTCACGCCCCCAGTTGATACCGAAGTAGTGTTTGCCGTCCTGGTTGGCTCCGGCGCTGAAGTCG
>JARRNY010000158.1:0-9723 GCA_037384445.1 Candidatus Thiodiazotropha sp. | reverse complement strand
GCCTCACCCAGCGCCTCTTTGTCGAGCTGCGCGAGCGGGGCCATGAGGTGGCGGTGGAGTACGATATCAATGACGCCGTGTCATTGGAGGCAGTCGAACTCTGTCGTCCCGAGTTGATCGTCGCGCCCTTTCTCAAACGGGCCATCCCCGAGGCGATCTGGCGTTACCACACCTGTTTGGTGATCCATCCGGGTATTCCTGGTGACCGCGGTCCGTCAGCGCTGGACTGGGCTATTCTCAACGGCGAGACGACCTGGGGCGTCACTGTACTGCAGGCCAACGGGGAGATGGATGCGGGAGACATCTGGGCCAGCGTCGAGTTTCCCCTGCGTGAAGCGAGTAAGGGAAGTCTCTACCGCAACGAGGTCACCGAGGCTGCGCTTGAGGCGCTGTTGCTGGCGCTGGAGCGCTTCGCAGACGCCGATTTCCGTCCACAGCCATTGCACGAAGTGGATGCCGACATCGCCGGCTGCTGGCGTCCGCTCATGCGCCAATCTGAGCGCGCCATCGATTGGCAGCACGACGACACCGATACTGTGTTACGCAAGATCCGCAGCGCCGATGGTTTTCCCGGGGTGAAAGATGAACTGCTTGGCCGTGAGTTGTTTCTCTACGATGCCCGTGCGGAGACTAAGCTCCATGGTGAAGCGGGAGCGCTGATCGCCCGCTGCGGCCCTGCCGTCTGCCTTGCGACCACGGATGGCGCGGTCTGGATCGGTCACCTGCGGGACCCGGCGGGGGAACACCCATTCAAACTACCGGCCAGCCGCTTGTTGTCGGATCAGATTGAGTCACTGCCGGAGATAGTCTCCGGGGATCAGCCCGGCTACCAGGAGATCGTCTATCGGGAGCTGGAGGGTGTCGGTTACCTTCACTTCCCTTTCTACAACGGCGCCATGGGCAGTGCCCAGTGCGAGGCGTTGCTGACAGCCTTCCGGGAGGCAAAAGCCCGGGACACCCGTGCCATCGTTCTGATGGGTGGTCCCGACTACTGGTGTAACGGTATGCATCTGAACCTGATCGAGGCGGCCGAGAGCGCAGCGGACGAGTCCTGGCGCAACATTAACGCCATCGATGATCTGGCACGTGAAATTATCACCACCGATAGCCATCTCACCATCGCGGCCCTGCAGGGTAACGCGGGGGCCGGGGGTGTGTTCCTGGCACGTGCCGCCGATGAGGTGTGGATGCGCCGGGGTGTTATTCTCAACCCCCACTACAAAGATATGGGCAATCTCTTCGGCTCCGAGTACTGGACCTATCTGCTACCGCGTTACGCCGGCGAAGAGAACGCCGCGCGCATTGTCGAACACCGGCTGCCCATGGGCGCCGATGAGGCCCGCAAACTGGGGTTGGTGGAGCGAGTCATTGAGAGCAGGGGAGAGGCTTTCGTTCGCCAGGTTGAGCGGCTGGCGGTTTCGACCATTCGCGCACCGGCCTTTGCAGAGCGGCTAGAGTATAAAAATGCACGACGGCAGAGTGACGAGTCGTTCAAACCGTTGGCCCGCTATCGAGAGGAGGAGCTGGAACAGATGAGACGCAATTTCTACGGTTTCGATCCGAGCTATCATGTGGCTCGCTACAACTTCGTCTGCAAAGTGCCCAAGTCGCGCACGCCGCTGACCATCGCCAACCACCGCTGGGAGATCCCGGCCTGGAAACATGTCTCATGAGTCAACTGCCTACCGTACTCATTGTGGATGACG
Source organism: Candidatus Thiodiazotropha sp. (assembly GCA_037384445.1). GTDB lineage: Bacteria > Pseudomonadota > Gammaproteobacteria > Chromatiales > Chromatiaceae > Thiodiazotropha. The sequence continues at coordinate 8,017 of JARRNY010000158.1, read as the reverse complement.
AAGTGCGCAGCCTGGAGACGCTGCAGCGCATTCTGGAGGACGATTTCGACGTCAGGACGGCCGAGAATGTGGCTGAAGCACGGCGCATTCTTGAGACCGACTGGGTGCAGATTATCCTCTGCGATCAACGTATGCCCGAGATCACCGGCGTCGAGTTTCTCAAACAGGTGCGGGAGCAGTGGCCCGAGGTGATTCGCATGATCATCTCCGGCTACACCGACTCCGAAGACATCATCAGTGCCGTTAACGAGGCTGGCATCTACCAGTTCGTGACCAAGCCCTGGCACCCTGACAGCCTGATCCTGCTGCTGAAGAATGCGGCCGAACTGTTCGAACTGCAGCGCAAGAACGAGATCCTCTCCATCGAACTCAAGATGTCTCCCAGTCGAATGCAGTCGGCCATGGGGCAAAAAAGCAAACGGCTGCGTGAGGAGTACTCCTGCAACGACCAGATCGTGCGCAGCGAGCAGAGCTGTATGAATCAGGTCTGCGAGAAGATCCGCCGTGTCTCGCCCTACGACGTCTCAGTACTGCTGACCGGCGAGTCGGGCACCGGCAAGGAGCTGGCGGCGAGAGCGCTGCACTACAACAGCCTGCGCTGGGATCAGCCCTTCGTGGTGGAGAACTGCGGCGCGCTGCCCGACGAGTTGCTGGAGAGCGAGCTCTTTGGTTACAAGAAGGGCGCCTTTACCGGTGCCGTGGAGGATCGGGCGGGACTGTTCGAGCGGGCCAGCGGCGGCACAGTGTTTCTCGATGAGATCGGCGAGGTTTCGCCCGCCTTCCAGGTGAAACTGCTGCGGGTGCTGCAGGAGGGTGAGATCCGTCCCCTCGGCAGCAGCCAGACACGCCAGGTCGACGTGCGCATTATCGCCGCCACCAATCGGGATCTGGAGCAGGAGGTGCGTGAAGGGCGCTTTCGTGAGGACCTCTACTACCGTCTGGCTACCGTCACCATCCAACTCCCGGCCCTGCGTGAGCGCAAGGTGGATATCCCGCTGATCGCCAACAGCATCCTTGAGGGCTCGATGAAACAGTTGGGTAAACAGGTGCAGGGGTTCACCAGTGAGACCCTGGCCTGCATGCAGGGCTACCACTGGCCGGGCAATGTACGTGAACTGCAGAACGAAATCCGCCACATGTTGGTGATGGGCGATGAGGATCTGCTCGGCGCCGAACTGCTGTCGCCGCGGGTGCTACGCGCCGCGCCGGAGGAGGATGAGGCCGAGCTGCAACTGTTCGACGATCTTGACGGTAGTCTCAAGGAGCGGGTCGAGTCCCTGGAGGCGCGTATTCTCAAAGAGACCCTGATCCGCCATCGCTGGAACAAGAGCCAAGCAGCCAAGGAGCTGGGCCTCTCCCGGGTCGGCCTGCGCAGCAAGCTGGAACGCTACGGTCTGGAGAAGATTGAGCAGCTGCGTGAGGATGAAGATCTGGTTGGGTAGATGAGAGAGCAAAAAGTCTGCGAATGAACGCCAATGAACGCCAATTGATTGGGAGTGATGGAGAGAATGTCTCCGTGAGCCCATGGGAAACAGATCCGGGTACGCGGTGCGGCAAGCCGCACCCTACGCCTGTATCGCCTGTAGGGTGTGGCTTGCAGCACCGTATGCCTCAACAATTTGCCTTCATTGGCGTTCATTCTCGGATTCTTACCGTCACACAGGAAACCCACCGATGCAGCCAACTCGCCGGCGGTCACAAAGCAAGGAGCATGTATGTCTGAAACCAAAGCCCATCTCACGACCAGCCTGATCGACAAGGTCGGCATGGGTGAACCCTTGCAGTTATCGGAAAGCACCGAAAACGCATGGATCGAAGTGATCCAGAAGATGGACAAGGTTTACGCTGACCTGGTCCATTACCAGGTGGAACTGGAGCAGAAGAACGCTGAACTGGAAGAGGCCCAGCAGTTTATCCGCAGCGTGCTCGAGTCGATGACCGAGGTACTGATCGTATGTGATATCCAGGGACGTATCGTACAGGTCAACCAGGCGCTGGAAGACTTCACTGGCAAGACAGAGTCGCAGTTGCTCAGACGTCCCTTCAACGAACTCTTCGGGCTTGAATCCCAGCCCCTGGTGGGGCAGTTTGCGGAGAAGCTCGGTAGCGATGCCATTGTCGACTGCGAGGTCAATCTGCAGACCTTCGAAGGCGGCTCTATTCCGTTGGCCATGAACTGCTCCTCGCGCTATGACGTCAAAGGCCGACTCATGGGTATGGTCCTGATCGGGCGGCCGGTGGGTGAGCTACGCCGGGCTTATGAAGCCCTCAACAAGGCGCATCTGGAGTTGAAGCAGACTCAGGAGCAGCTGGTCCATTCCGAGAAGATGGCCTCCCTGGGCCGCTTGGTGGCGGGTGTCGCCCACGAACTCAATAATCCGATCAGCGTTGTCTTCGGCAACATGCACGCCCTCAAACGCTATGGGCATCGGATTACCGACTATCTGGCCGAGGTAGGGGAACACATCGATCCCGATCTGCATCAGCGCCTGCGTGAAAGCCATCGTATCGACCGCATCGAGGCCGACATGGGGCCGTTGATCGATGGCACCATGGAAGGTGCCGAGCGCATCAGCAAAATCGTGCTCGATCTGCGGCGCTACTCCGGAATCCAAAAGGAGAATCCGGAGCCCTTCGATCTGCATCAGGCGGTGCTGACAGCGACCCAATGGGTGATCAAGGCGGCGCGGGAGAAACCCGATGTGACTTACCAGCTACCCGATGAGCTGGTCATCCGCGGACGCCAGGGTCAGGTGCATCAAATCCTGATCAATCTGGTGCAGAACGCCATCGATGTGATGGAGGGTCAGCAGCCGCCTCGCCTCGAGATCGCCTGCAATCGACAGGGAGAGAGTGCCTCGATCACTGTGCATGACAATGGTCCGGGCATCCCGGAGGCCGATTTGAACAAACTCTTCGATCCCTTCTTTACCACCAAGGCAGTCGGCAGATCTGAGGGCTGGCAATCATCCGCAGGGAGGGGCAGTCTTCACCCTGCGGTTACCGCTGGAGGGTGCTGCGGATGAGTGAACAGGCTCGGCAACCCCTGAACCTGCTTTGGCTCCAATCCGGCGGTTGTGGCGGTTGCAGTCTGTCACTGCTTTGCGCAGAAGGCCCCGACCTGTTCACGAGTCTGGAGAGTGCCGGTATCAATCTGCTTTGGCACCCCTCTATCAGTGAGGCATCGAATCGTGAATTTATCGACTTGCTGGAGGCGATTCTGGCGGGGCAGGAGCGGCTCGATTTTCTCTGTCTTGAGGGCTCGGTGGTACGCGGTCCGGAGGGCAGCGGTAAGTTCCATCGGCTGGCGGGTACAGGCGAGCCGATGATGCACTGGATCGAGCGCTTGGCAAAGGTTGCCGGTCATGTGATAGCGGTCGGTAGCTGCGCGGCCTACGGCGGCATCACTGCAGCGGGAGGCAATCCCTCCGAAGCCTGCGGCTTGCAATACGACGAGACGGTCGAGGGCGGTCTGCTCGGCAAGAGGTTTACCGATCCGAGCGGTCTGCCCGTGATCAACATTGCCGGCTGTCCAGTCCATCCCAACTGGGTGACAGAAACCCTAGTGCAGATCGCCTTCGATGATCTGCGGCGCGAGGACCTGGACGAGTGGGGCCGTCCGCGCAGCTATGCCGACCATCTGGTTCATCATGGCTGTCCCCGTAACGAATTCTACGAGTACAAAGCGAGTGCCGAAAAACCTTCGGATCTGGGCTGCATGATGGAGCACTTGGGTTGTCTGGGCACCCAGGCTCATGCCGACTGCAACACCCGTTTATGGAACGGCGAAGGCTCATGTCTGCGCGGTGGCTATGCCTGCATCAACTGCACGTCTCCCGGTTTCGAGGAGACAGGCCACACTTTTGCGCAGACGCCGAAGATCGCCGGTATTCCGGTTGGGTTGCCGACTGACATGCCGAAGGCCTGGTTCGTGGCTCTCGCCTCTCTGGCCAAAGCGGCCACGCCCAAGCGACTCAAGGAGAACGCGGTGGCCGATCATATTCGTGTGCCACCCAGTCGCCGCCAGGGTGACAAGTCGTGAGCCGGCGTATCGTCGGCCCCTTCAACCGGGTGGAAGGGGATCTGGAAGTGGCGCTCGATATCGAACAGGGCGAGGTGGTTTCGGCCAATGTCTCATCCTCCCTCTACCGGGGTTTCGAGCAGATTCTGCAGGGTAAAGAGCCGGCTGACGCTTTGGTCTACACCCCCCGCATCTGTGGCATCTGCTCGGTTTCCCAATCGGTGGCAGCGGCAAGGGCATTGGCCAATCTGCAGGGGGTTAATCCACCACCGAATGGCGACCTGGCCATCAATCTGATCCTGGCCAACGAAAACCTGGCCGATCACCTGACCCATTTCTACCTCTTCTTCATGCCCGACTTCGCACGTGCCGTCTACGCGGACGAGCCCTGGTATCCGTTGATCGCCGACCGTTTTCGAGCTCACTCCGGGGAAGCGTCCCGGGAGATGCTGCCGGCGCGTGCCGACTTCATGCACCTGATGGGGCTGCTGGCGGGGAAATGGCCCCACAGCCTGGCGATCCAGCCCGGTGGCACCACCCGTGCTCTGGAGATGCAGGAGAAGGCACGTATACAGGCGATTCTGTACGGCTTTCGCTGCTTTCTTGAGGGCACACTCTTTGGCGACAAGTTAGAGCGAATCGTCGAACTTGATTCGACCAGGGCGCTCGACAGCTGGATCGAACAGAGGGCTCCCGACAGCAGCGATTTTCGCCGCTTTCTTGAGGTCGCCAGAGAGCTACGTCTCGATAAGCTCGGTCGTGCCAGTGACCGCTTCATGAGCTATGGCGCCTATGCCTTTGGAGAGCGACGCCACTTCGCGGCGGGCGTTTGGCACAGTGAGTTGCTCGAACTCGATTCCTCGCTCATCACCGAGGACATCAGCTACAGCTGGATGGGGCATCAGCAGGAACCCAAACACCCTTTTGATGGCATTACCCTGCCGGATGCGGATGTCGAGCAGGCCTACACCTGGTGCAAGGCGCCACGACTCGACGGCAAGGTAGTCGAGGTGGGGGCGCTGGCGCGTCAACAGGTGGCGGGCCATCCCCTGATCCGTGATCTGGTTGCCCAGAGCGGCGGCAATGTCCGCAACCGGGTGATCGCACGATTGCTGGAGATCGCCCGCGTCATTTTACTGATGGAGGGATGGGTCAACGAGATCCGGCCCAGAGAGGGTTTCTGTCTTCAGGCCGCGATGCCGCAGGAGGGACAAGGATACGGTCTGGTTGAGGCGGCTCGCGGCAGCCTGGGACACTGGGTACGCGTCAAGCGTGGTCGTATCCTCAGCTATCAGATCATCGCTCCCACGACCTGGAATTTTTCGCCCCGGGACCGTGACGCGCAGCCCGGCGCCCTCGAACAGGCGGTTCGAGGCGCAAGGCTAAGGCCGGGGGAGGAGGAGCCGGTGGCGGTGCAGCATATCGTCAGATCTTTCGACCCCTGCATGGTCTGCACTGTTCACTAAGCGCCAACGCAATGGTTACTAACCCCGCTTGATTGCATTCATGCTCTGCGTGTTGCTGTAGACGCTCAACGGCTATTAGTTTATGTTTTGTGATCAATTGGTCATAAATTATGGGCATAGATTGGTGTAGTGGTGATCAATCGATGCGTAATATCATAAGGCTAGGGGCTACAAGCGCGGCTCAGCTCGGCGTTGCAGCCCTGAGTGTATAGATATCTACGGCCTGGTTAGTATTTGAACTATGAGCAGTATAGTGTTGTGAGCCGGCAGTCAGCATTCTCCAATCTTCCTAGGCTTTTAAATCTTCAGGCCACATAAACTCACTCCAGATAGCGAAATAAGCCGGATATAATAAAAAAAGTATGGCGAACCAGAGGAAGCCCATCTCCCACTACTTCAGTGCTGCGATCATCACAGCCTCCTATGCTGTAGCAGCAGTCGCCTGGATATTTCTGTCGGATTACCTCCTGGTTGGCCGCATAGGAGAAACACTCAATGTGGTCGAATACCAATCACTGAAAGATTGGGGATTCGTGCTGGTCACGACCCTGATCCTCTATGTGGCGGTTTTGTTCCATCTGCGCAAATACAGTCACCATCTGCACAAGTTCAAGTCTCAACGTGGCGAGATGCGCATGTTGAGTCAATTTCGCAAGAGCATCATCGACAATGCCAGTGTCTGGATCAATGTGCTTAATCAGCAAGGCTATATATTGGTGTGGAATAAGGCGGCAGAAGAGATCAGCGGCTATCGTCGTGAAGAGGTATTAAAAAATATTAATGTCTGGCAATGGCTCTATCCGGATCCTGAGTATCGTGCGACGGTACTCAGGATCTCACAAGAGATCATAAGCCGTGGCACGATGGTCGATGGGTTCGAGACTACCATTCATACCAAATCCGGCGAGGAGAAGATCATCGCCTGGAACTCGCGCCGTTTCCTCAATGAAAAGGATGAGGTGGTGGGCTCCATCGCAATCGGTCGTGACATTACTGAGCAGAAGCGGGCCGTTCAGGCGCTGAAAGAGCGGGAGAATCAATTGGCGAGGTTGATGGACAACCTGCCGGGAATGGCCTACCGCAGTATGAATGATGACTCTTTCACAATGAAATTCGTTTCCAGTGGTTGCCGCAAACTGACTGGTTATGAGAACGATGCCATGACCGATAATCGGGAAGTCAGCTACGTCTCCATCATCCATGAAGAAGATCGCGCCATGGTCAAGAAGCAGGTCAACCGGGCATTGAGCCTGAAGCGGCCATTTGCTATGGAGTACCGGATACGCCGACGCGACGGCAACGTGATATGGGTTTGGGAGCAGGGCCAAGCCGTCACAGTCGACGCTCAACTCTTGTTCGAAGGCATCATTCTCGATATCAATCAACGCAAACTGATGGAGCAGGAACTTGAGCGATTGGCGACACACGATCCGCTGACCGGCCTCTACAACAGACGCGAACTGGAGCAACAGTTAGAGGAAGAGATTGCGCGCGCAAAGCGCTACAAACGCCCCCTTAGCCTGCTCTGGCTGGATGTGGATCATTTCAAGGCCGTCAACGACCAGCATGGTCATCTGGCGGGTGATGAAGTCCTGCGACAGCTTAGCCAACTGCTGCAAGCGAGTGTCCGCAGTGTCGATTACGTGGCCCGCTATGGTGGTGAGGAGCTGGTTGTCGTCCTGCCTGAGGTTGATAAGGATGAGGCGTTCGACATGGCTGAACGCCTACGAGGCTTGATTCAGGCAGCCAAGATACGTGTCTCTGCCGATGTTGAAGTCAATGTTACGGCCAGCATCGGTGTTGCAGCTTACCCTGTTCATGGCGAGGAACTGGAACTGCTATTCAAAAAAGCCGACGAGGCGATGTACCTGGCAAAGCAGCAAGGGCGTAATCGGGTTGTCCGGGCAATTAAAGGGGTCGGTGACAAATGATAACGATTGTGATTTTCCGCGACCCCTTTTGTTATGAACAAATTCAGATTAGCTTAACCTTGCTATTTCATCGGCCTGTTCTTGATCCCATTCAAAATCCATATTGAATTTCCCCGTTGGGTATAAAGTGAATTTCGCTTTGTTCCATTTCTTTTGCCCTTCCTGAATCATTAAGTCCTGCAGATCTTCAAAGTCATCTAGGGCTGTGTGAGATACTTTAAACTTTCCTGCGCCTTGTTCAGATTTGTATCCTCCTTGAAACTCTGCGGCAGTACCAAACATTTGGGCATTTATAAAAGCATCTAACCAACCTTCTGGTAGTTGACTGATCATGCCTTGAGCTATGTTTAGTTGTATATTGCTTGTCTTTCGAGATGCAGGTGGTTACCTTCCGGGTTTATTTGTAAAAAACGTTGATACTAAGTATAGGATAAATAGCCGTAACACCCCTACATATCAAGGTGGAAAACTGAGTGAGGGATACGCGACTGCATAGGGTCAGAGTGATGTCCCTCCAGCAAAGCAGATACATTATCAGGAGGCATGCGTTGCCTCATGTTCTAACGGGCAGACATAGCCCAGATACGAACTATATTATT
>JARRNY010000157.1:0-5193 GCA_037384445.1 Candidatus Thiodiazotropha sp. | reverse complement strand
TGTTGCCTTGCTGGGTATTGAGCACTTCGTCACCGGCCAGCAGCATGGGTACACCATGGCTCAGCAGCAGTATGGCGATGGCATTCCTGGCGAGTTGTCTGCGCAGAGCCTCCACCCCCGCATCGTCTGTCTCACCCTCGACACCGCAGTTGTAACTGAGATTTTCATTGTGTCCATCCCGATTCCGCTCGCCATTCGCCTCGTTGTGCTTGTGGTTGTAGCTGTAAAGATCATACAGGGTAAAGCCATCATGGCAGGTGATGAAGTTGATGCTGTTGATGGGCAGGCGATGTTGGGGTTTGTAGAACTCACTGCTGCCTCCGATGCGGGTGGCCATCTCCGCGATCTCTTCCATGGCCTTTTTGAAGTCGCCATTGTTGAGCAGTGGCAGAACCTTCTTCCAGGTTCGCTTGTTGCTGCCGGTCACCAGGGTGAGGTAGAGCCAGCGCTCTATCGCGATGGCCACGCCGCCGGCAAAGATAAACAGGATGGGATACATGAACATACCGCCTTCCTGAAAGAATCGGATGATGGAATCGAAAAGCTCCATGGGGTTCTCCGTAGCTTGTCTCTAAAGTTAAATCTGAACCAGTGGCTCAGGTTACAGTTTGCAGGTCTTGCCGTATTCGTGGCGCATCGGCATACGTGCCCGAATTCTTTACGGTTTTTCGCCAAATGTCTGGTACCAATCCACGCGTCTGCGAAATACATCACGGTCCAGAGGAACTAGAAGCTCATCCATGGTCGTCATTTCCGGCGGCATCATGCCGGTAAGCCGCTTGGCCTGTCGCCAGGGCACCACGTAGAGCACGTTAGGCGACTCCTTGTTGCCGAAGATGGCCGCACCCTCCATATCCAGTCTTTGCTCAGCCTGGCTTTGGCTGCACAAGCCGATGCTCAGCAGAAGTGTGATCAGAGTGAGGATCCGATGGCGAACGATGTTCAGGCTCATGCTCTATTTTCCCCCGCCTGTGCGGCGTTCCAGGTCCAGAATCCATCCCTCGATCTCATGATCAGGCGCCTCAGCCAGCTTTTGGCAGAGGCGGTACTGCTCCAGTGCCTGCTTGGGCTTGGCCAGATAGAGATCGTACAGAATTCCCAGATTCCGATGCGCCAGCAGATAGACCGGTTCAAGTTTCAGCGCCTTCTGGTAGGCCTCTTCCGCCTCCTGGAAGCGACCCTGCATGCGCAGCGCGACGCCAAGCTGGTTGTGGGCCGGCGCGCTCTTCGGATTACGAGCCAGGGCGTCGCGAAAGGCCTTTTCCGCAGCGACCGGGTCACCCTGTTTGAGACGGATGATACCGATATTGGTTATCGGTCCCGACAGTTGGGGGTTGTCATCCGCCAACTGCTGGAACGCTTGATTGGCGCGTTCCAGATCTCCCTCGCGCAGTGATTTGAGGGCGTTGTCGTAACTGCGTTGCAGGGCGCTGTCGGCCGGCTTTGCCGCCTTGGCGTCAGCACTTCCGCTTTGCGTTGAGGTGGTAGAGGGAAGCGATACACAGCCGTTGAGCAGCAGCGCCAGAGAGGCTCCCAGCCAGACTGTCTTATTTGATGGCATCGACACCCTCCTCGTTCCGTTCCTGTTTGGCGTAACGTGCCGGCAGCAGTTTGGCCAGGGCAGTGAAACTCTTTTTGACCCACTCATCGTAGATGCCCTGAGTCGTCAGCTTGATGTTCGATTCGTAGATCGCAATTGCCTTGTCCTCGAAGGGGAAGGCCTGCTCTTCGAGTAGGATATCGTACTGTTCCAACTCCTCGGCATTGAGCCCCTTGGGGCGATCCGATTTCATCAGGTCACTGGCGAATTGCTGGTAGATCTCGCCGATATGATAGGTGGCGGCAGAGGTGACTTCGGCGATGCCATATTTCGCCGCCCGCTTATAGCCGGCGATGGCACTCTGCATCTGTGTCTTTTTGCGTTTGAGGCTCTTCTCCAAAGGTGCTTTCAGGGCAATGCGGCGGAACAGTTCGAGATCCGGAGCTGCCAGACGCAGGGTGGCTTGAGCTGCCAGATAGCGGCTGCGATCGGTGCGCAGTTTGCCGGCCTTGGCATCGGCTTCGATTAACTCTTCGAGCCAGTGATCCCGCTGTTTGGCCTTGCCGCTCTTGTCGTTGAGATCGACCAGCTTCTGCCTTGCTTCCATGGCGGGTTCCAGCGGCAGGGGGAACTGTTTGACGTAGTCACTATAGGCGGTGATGGCTTGACGCTCGTGACCGGCCTTCTCATATAGCTCCGCTGCCTGCCAGCCTGCAGCCTGCCTCAGCTCGGGAGTGGCGCCCTGGTTGGCGATGGTGGAGAGTTCCTTGGCCGCCTTCAACGGCTGGTCCGTCTCCAGGTAGGCGGTGGCCAGTTTACTGTTGACGTCGGGGATCAGCTCGCTGTCAGGATAGCGCTTGCGGAAGCCCTCCAGGATCTTCGCCGAACCGGCCCAGTCCTTGTTGGCGATCAGGCTGGCGGCCGCATCGTACTCGGCTGTGGCGCGGATGGAGGCGTTGGGGACCAGGCTGCCGACACGCAGGAACTGCGACGCGGCGGCCTCCTGCTCACCCTGATCTCGAAGGGTGGCTCCCTGTTGATAGATGCTGGCAGCCAGGCGCTCCTCGAGCGGTTCGCGCTGCTTGTCCCGCTTCGGCAGCAGGGCGAGTGCCTGCTGATAGCCCGTTTCGGCGGCGGCATAGTCCTTCTGTTCGAAGGCGGCGTGGGCGGCAACGGTCCAGGCCGTGCGCCGCAGCTCTATGCTAGCCGGCGGTTTCAGGTTGACCACTTGCAGGGCAGCGCCCCGGGCGCGGCCAAGATCGTTCATCTCCAGCAGATGTTCGGCGGCTTGGGTCAATACGGCGGGCATGCGCGAGTCATTGGGGAAGACGGCGCTGAAGCGCAGGGCGCTCTCCACGCCGCGTTTGCGCCAGGCCGCTTGCTCCGAGGGTTTGAGACGCTTCTCTTCTGCGGTGTAGGCGAGCAGGGCGGCGTAGCCGGCCTCGGCGCGTTTATCGTGAGGCGGCAGTTCGTAGGCACTCTGCTCGTAGGCCGCCACCGATTCGGCATAGCGATCAAGTTCGAACAGCAGCTCCGCCAACAGGAAACTGATACTGCCGGCGGTGGGGTCCTGCGGGAAGGAGTCGAGATAGAGGCGGTACCAATGGGCTGCCTCGCGGCCCTCCCGAGCCTGTGCCGCAGCGGCTTCAGGCGTCTTCAGCTTGGCGCTCTGCTGTGCCAGGGCATGATGATACTCAGCCAGTTCCTTGAGGTAGCTGCGTAACTGGGCGTTGAGCCAGTTGCGGTCGGTTTCGTCGAGCTGTTTCCAGAATTCGCTGTGGACGGCATAGCGCTGGGTGAAGGCCTTTTTGCTCTCCAGCGCCTGGCTCGGAAAGTTGTTGTCGGTGTAGATCTGCACCACTTTGACCGCCAGCCGTGGGGACTGGGGGTGAGCCGGGTTGAGGTCGACAAAAGCGAGGTAGGCATCGGCGGCATCCTGGATGCGCTCCTGCTTCAGATAGAGATCGCCGAGTCCCTGATAGACCATGAATTCATAGTTGCGATGCCCCTTGTTACCGAAGTAGCGACTGATCCGCTTGGTGCCGCCCAGTTCGGAAAAGGTCAGGCTGATGACGCGCAACGTCTCCTTCAACAGCGCCCGGTCGGCTTCCGTCACCTGCGACAGATCGACCCGCTCGCCCTTGCCCAATTTGCGGTCGAGCAGTTCGGTGAAGGAGTCGAGACCCTGTTCGATATGGCCCTGTTTGAAGCGGGACCAGCCGTGCTTCAACAGTGCGCGGTCGTAGAAGGGGGAGTCGCTCGACTGTTTGAGAATGCTGCCATAGGCCTGCTCGGCGCGATCGAAACGCTGCAGGACGAAGAAGCGTTCGCCACGGCGGAATTGCGCCTCTTGCCAGTGGGGGCTGTCGGGGTGCTTATCGATCAGCTCCCGCAGGGTGGCCATCATTTTGTCCAGCTCACCGTTGAGCTCATAGGCACGCGCGAGTTGATAGAGAACCAGGTCGCGTGCCGGATAGTTGGGCTCTTTCTGCAGTAGCTGTTCATAGAGCCGGATCGACTTTTCGATATCCACGCTATCGACAGCTGCCGTGTCCTCGGCGTCCATGAGGCGGGTTTCACTCTGCTCCAGCTCCAGATCAGCCAGCCGGCGAGTGGCCTCGCTGCTCAACCGGCGGTCCGGATTGAGTTGCAGCAGCGCCTTATAGTTTTCGATCACCTCTGCCCGATCGGCGGCAGAGAGTGGGCGCTTTTCGATCTGCACCTCCTGTTTTTCCAGCGTGGCCAGCGTCGGCTCGTCGTCGCCCCGGCCAAGGAGACCTGCACAACCCGCAAGTTGGCTGACGGTGATTGCCAGAATCAGCTTGCGCTTCATTGTTCAGCACCTTTTGTGGCTTCTGCACTGCTGCGATCGAGCAGGCTGGCAACGCCGAAACGGGCTTGAATCAGATAGTCGTGCAGTAGGGTCTTACGTTGCTCCAGGGTCTCCACGGCCATCAGCTGCAGGCGTTCCCTCTCTTCGCTACGCAATTTTCTCACTTGCTCCAGTTGGCTTGGAATCTCACCCTCGAGCGCGTCGATGCGCCGGGAGTAGTTTTTGAAACGACCTTTGGTTTCGAGTCGGGTCTGCTTCAGATCCGCCTCCAGCTTGCGGGTGCTTTCGAGGGTCTGGTCCAGGTCGACCATCTGCTTCTTCAGCGCCCAGATGCGTTGTGGATGTTCGGTGACGGTGCGCCAGATCAGAATCCCCCGCATCAGGCGAGCCACCTCTTGCTGAGCCTGTAGCCGACCGCCGGCGCCATACTGATCGATCAGGGAGTCGATCCGGTCGAGCCGCGCCAACCAGGCCTTTTCGTCACCGGTGGTGAGAATGAAGGGGGGTTCCTGGGGTGAGGCGGCACTCTCGTACTGATCCTGTAGCGCGTCACGCTCGGTTTCCATCCGCTTTGAGGTGGCGCCGGTAAGATAGGCATCGACCGCGGGCGTTCTCCTGGAATAGGCCTCCAACTGCACAGCCAGCATGCTGCGATAGGAGACGACCTTTTCCTGCCACTGGCTGAGGTTTCGTTCCAACTGACGCAGATCCCGGTAGTCCTGCAAGCGTTCGATAAATTCGTTTTTGCTCAACAGAATCGGTAGCTGGGCCTTGAGTGCCAGCAGTTCGGGCGATGTTTCCGCCGTTTCTGATGACTCCA
>JARRNY010000156.1:0-5258 GCA_037384445.1 Candidatus Thiodiazotropha sp. | reverse complement strand
GTGCAGGAGGCGCTGACCAATGTCTCCCGGCATGCCACTGCGGACAAGGTCGAGATCCGGCTGGAACGGCACGCCCAAGGCGACATGGCGCTACACATTCGCGACGATGGCCGCGGCTTCGAGAGCAAACCCAAACACAAGGGAATGGGGTTGCTCGGCATGCGTGAACGCATTGAAGCCCTGGAGGGGAAAATCTCCCTTGCCAGCGAACCGGGCCAGGGTGTATCGATCGATATCACACTGCCATTCCACCCCGTGTCAGGCAATAATGCGGAAGAAGCTGACTGATTCCATGCCCCTCAATCCAGTGCAAGCCGGTATCACAAAGCTATTAGCATCCCAGTAAACAGTGACAGAGAAGAACTAAATGAGCGCAATCCGGGTACTCTTGGTTGATGACCATGCGGTCGTGCGGGCAGGCTACCGCACCCTGCTCGACGGCGCGCCGGAGATCGAGGTCGTGGCCGAAGCGTCGCGGGGCGAAGAGGCCTGCCAACGCTTCGCCGAACTGCATCCGGACGTGGTGGTGATGGACCTGTCGCTACCAGGCATCGGCGGCCTGGAGGCGATCCGCCGCATCATTGCACGCGAACACGAGGCCGCGATTCTGGTCTTCAGCATGCACGACGACACCGCTTTCGTAGAGAAGGCGCTGGCGGCCGGCGCCCGTGGCTATATCACCAAAAACAGCGCTGCCGAGATCATGGTCGACGCCATCCGCGCGGTGGCTGGCGGCCAGGCCTATATCGACCATGCGCTGGCGCAGAACCTGGCTATGCACCGGGCCGGCGGTGGCCGCGAGGTCTTCACCTGTCTGACCACACGGGAATTTCAGATCTTCAGCCTGCTGGCAAACGGCATGTCCGCCACGGAAACCGCCAATGAACTGGCATTGAGCTACAAGACGGTTGCCAACTACACCACCCAGATCAAATCCAAACTCAATATAAAAACCACCACCGAACTGGTGCACCTGGCCATCCGCCACGGTGTCATCGATCCCGTCTCCGAATAGTCCGCATCGCCCTGGACGCATAGACATGTAACCCGTGACAGTGTGCAACAATGTTCGAATCTGGTACGGGAGATTTTCCCTGAATCACCAGAAATACTCCTGTTCATTCCCCGTCTTTTTCCCTCTATAACTCGCTCTTAAAACAACCCAGGAAACGCTGAGACGACTCGGCACCGGAATGGCATTTACTTATGCGCCGGCACAGCAGGCCTCCCTGCCGATCTACGGTTTGGTGGGGCTCTGACCCACCGATCACGGTTAAGTCCAGTGCCGTAACCCTGCCTTGAACGTTTCCCAAAACCGAGAGTGATGATGCAAATCGACAGACCGAAAACGCCCCTCGCAACGAATAGGCTACTGACTGCCACCCTCTGCCTGACCATCGCCTCGACGGGCCGGGCGGCCGAGTCCCTGCAATCCATCGATGTCATCAGCTCCACACCACTGCATGGCGTCGAGATCGAGCGCAACCGGTTGCCGATGAACACCACGATCGCCACCGACGCGGATATCAGACAGCAGCAGAGCCTGGACCTCTCCTCGTTCCTCAACCAGCGCTTTGGCAGCGTCTTTCTCAACGAGGCGCAGAATAACCCCCTGCAGCCCGACCTCTACTACCGAGGCTTCGTCGCCTCACCCCTGATCGGCTTGCCACAGGGCATGTCGGTCTATATGGACGGCGTACGCATCAACGAACCCTTCGGCGACACGGTCAACTGGTCGGTGATCCCCGAGTCGGCCATCGCCGGCATCAACCTGATGTCGGGCTCCAACCCCCTGTTCGGACTCAACACCCTGGGCGGTGCACTCTCGGTACGCACCAAGAACGGCTTTACCCACCCCGGCGCCGAAGCAGAGCTCTCGGGTGGCGCCTTTGGCCGCTGGTCGACCACCGCCAGCCTCGGCGGCAGCCGGGACAATCTGGGCTATTTCGTCACCGGCAACTATTTCGAAGAGGACGGCTGGCGCGATCACTCACCGTCGGAATCGAAACAGCTCTTCGGCAACCTGAGCTGGCAGGGAGAGGCGGGGTCCCTCGATCTGACCCTGAGCCTGAGCGACAGCCATTTGATCGGCAACGGGCCACTGCCGAAGGATCTGCTGGAAGAGAATCGGGAGGCCATCTTCACCCGTCCCGACATCACCGACCAGGAGGCATCACTGTTGCGACTCGGCGGACAGCGCACGGTAGGTGAGAATGTGATCCTGGAGGGAACCCTCTTTTATCGCAACAGCAAGATCGACTCCCTCAACGGCGACGACTCCGATTTCGAGGCGTGCGCGGACCCCCTCAACGCCGGTTTTGTCTGCGCGGAGGATGATGGCGCCGAGGAGATCGCTCTGGATCAGAATGGCAACCCCATCGCCGACACCGATGCGGTGGATGGCGCCACCGTCAATCGCTCGGCGACCGACCAGGACACCCTGGGCTTTACGCTGCAATCGGCCATCCTGCACCCCCTGGCAGGGAGGGAAAACCAGCTCATCGTCGGCGTGGCGGCGGATCATAGCGAGGTCGATTTCTCCTCCAGCACGGAACTGGGCAGCCTCGACGACAGCCGCCAGGCGCTCGGCAGCGGCATCTTCGTCGAGGAGAGCTTCACCGAGGTGGAGACGGAGACCAACAACCTCTCCTTCTATCTGACCGACACCTGGTCGGTCAGCGAACGGCTGGCGCTGACGCTGTCCGGACGCTGGAACCGGACCGAGATTGAGCTGCGCGACCAGATCGGTACCGCCCTCAATGGGGATCACCGCTTCAGCCGTTTCAATCCGGCCGCCGGCCTGACCTACGACCTGACCCCCGGCATCAATCTCTATGGCGGCTACAGCGAATCGAACCGCGCCCCCACCGCCATGGAGCTGACCTGCGCCGACCCGGACGATCCCTGCCGCCTGCCCAACGCCTTCCTCTCCGATCCGCCGCTGGAGCAAGTAGTGGCCAAGACCTGGGAGGCGGGCCTGCGCGGTTCCCGGCCGGGACTGAGCTGGCACCTGGGCCTGTTCCAGACCATCAACCGGGACGATATCCTCTTCATCAGCGCCGGCGCGCTGACCAACGAGGGCTATTTCGACAATGTAGGCGAGACCCGGCGCCGTGGCATCGAACTCAGCCTCAGCGGCAGCCTGATCGACGACCGGCTCGACTGGTTCGTCAACTACACCCGCTTGCAGGCGACCTTCGAGGAGAACTTCAACATCGCCAGTCCCAACAATCCCTACGCAGTGGGTGGCGAGATCGCCGTGGCGTCCGGCGACCGTCTGCCCGGCCTGCCGGAGAATCTGCTCAAGGCCGGACTGACCTATCAGTTGACGTCAAAACTCTCGCTCGGCACCGACCTCCAATACAGCTCCAGTCTGGTCATGCGCGGCGACGAAGCCAACCTGGATGATGAGATCGACGGCTACACCGTCGTCGACCTGCGCGGCGAGTATCAACTCAATGACCGCTTGCGGATCTTCGCCAAAATCGAGAACCTGTTCGACACCGAGTACGAGACCTTCGGTCTCTACGGTCAGGCCGACGAGGTGCTCGGCCCGGCCTATGACAACCCCCGCTTCCTCTCACCCGGTTCGCCACGGGCGTTCTACGCGGGCATCAGGGTCTCGTTTCAGTAGCCAGAATGTTTGACCCGGATACCGGCACGGGAAATTTTCCCGATCCCTGCAGAAAAGCTCCTATTTAAAACGCGACCTTTTGGATTTATAAATGAACTTATCAGTCACCGAACCCATCTCTACCTGTGCGGTTTGCCAGAACTTCCAAGCGGGATCAGGGTCGGGTTCTTCTGAGCGGCGGCGAATTGTCGATCAATCTCACCGTGAAGAAAGGCAAAGCGATTGATATCCTCTTTTCGGGCCGGCCGGTCGGTTTGGGTGAGTGGACCTCTGCGTCTACAATCAGTCATCATCCAAATTATGACCCCGGCCCTTGTTTTTGCCCGGGGATAAAATCGGAGGCCGCGTGGAGTTCGTCAAAAACTATCTCGATATCTTTATTTTTGGCCTGCTTGGCCTGATGAGCTTTGTGACACTCTGGCTCGTCATTGAGCGTTACCTCTTCTTCGCCCGCGTTAAGCTGACCGACTACGACCACGCCGACAGCCTCAACATCGCCCTCACCTCGCACCTGACGACAATCGCCTCGATTGGCGCCAATGCACCCTATATCGGCCTGCTGGGTACGGTGATGGGGATATTGATCACCTTCTACGACCTGGGACAGGGCGGCGACATCGAACCGGCAACGATCATGCTCGGTCTCGCCCTGGCCCTGAAGGCCACCGCCATGGGGCTGGTGGTGGCGATCCCGGCGATCCTCTTCTACAACGCCCTGCTGCGCAAGGTCGATGTACTGACGGAGCGCTGGCAGAGACAGCAGTCATGATGAAACGCATCGACACGGTCAACGTCATCCCCTTCATCGACATCATGCTGGTGCTGCTGGCCATCGTACTCACCACTGCCACCTTCATCTCCCAAGGCAAGATCAGCCTCGACCTGCCGAAGGCCGAACACACCGAAACACTCACCGACGAACAGAGCGTGGAGATCGCCATCGACGACCAGGAGCAGCTCTTCTTCAACCAGACAGCGGTCGACGCCAGCTCCCTGGGTGAACAGCTGGCCAGTGTGACCCAAGAGACCCCGGTAGTGCTCTACGTGGACAAATCAGTACGCTTCGACCGCTTCGTCACGGTTATCGACCTGCTCAAGGCCAACAAACTGGAGAGACTGTCCATCGTTACCCGCGGCAATCGATGAGGACCCACGCCCCTGCGCTGCTGATCTCTGCCCTGGTCCATCTGGGGCTGTTGGCGCTGGTGCTGGCTGGCGTTGCACAGCTGCCCAGCGACGACGCCGAAGAGACACGGTTGGCGGTGAGCCTGCAAATGTTCCAGCCACCCCCACCCCCTGAACCAGAACCAGAGCCAGAGCCCGTTGTGCAACCCGATCCGCAGCCCGAACCCGAACCTGTGGTAGCCGTTGAACCAGAACCGGTGCCGGTCGAGGTCGAACCTCCACCACCACCAAAACCCAAGCCGAAGCCAAAACCGAAGCCGAAGCCGAAGCCGCAACCGAAACCAAAGCCCACGCCACCGCCAAAACCAGTCGAACCGGCAAAACCGCCAGTGGCTGTCGCTGAGCCGGCGTTAACACCCTCTGCGGTGACACCCGCCGTTGAGACCGGTCTGATCCGTCGCCTTGAGGAGGAGTACAAAGCCACCCTGCGTCAGGCGAT
>JARRNY010000155.1:0-5282 GCA_037384445.1 Candidatus Thiodiazotropha sp. | reverse complement strand
ACCAGCAGTTTACCTCGCGAGAACAACGCCTCTTTGAAGGTCAACTTCACGATCGGAACCCGATAGACCAGGTAGGCGGGCAACACCCCAATGAGTAACAGATAGAGCACCAGTTTGAGACTGATGAGATCAAGCGACTCCGCCAAGTCAGTCTTCATCACATTATCGATCATGTCTGCGTCGATAATGACCTGATAGGCATCCATGAAATAAGCCGCTGCCGCCGATGTCAGCAACAAGACAATGAGGACAAACTTGGTGGCCTTGCCGTAACTCATCAACGACAACAGAATCACGTTCACGCTGGCCAAAAGCACCGTCAGGGAAAGCAGATAGGGCAGGCTCTTCAGCGTCAGCGGGTAGACCTCCAACAAATGGGAGTAAAAAGCGAAGTTTCCAACCGCCAACAGAAACAGCGCCACAAAGAGAATCAGTTTTGAATAGGTCATGCCACGACTCGTAAATACAACATATCTTTAAGAGGATATGTTTCAGGAACCTCTACCAAACCTTAGGGAGGAGTCAGAACAACAGTAAACAGTGACTGCAGTCGCCAAACCACCGCGCCCCATCGACAGCGATTACGCAGTGGAACCGGCATCAGCCGAAGGCATAGGACAGCAAAAAAAGCGGAAGGTTACGATACTCAAACATTTCAAAACCGGCAAGCCGCCCGAAAATAGCTCAGCCGTAGATCAGCGTCGGCAGCCAGGTGGCCAGTGAGGGCCAGTAGGCAAGCAGCGCCAGCATTAACAGTTGGATAGCGATAAAAGGCGCCACCCCCCGGTAGATAGCGACGGTGGTAACCTCGCGCGGCGCCACCCCGCGCAGATAAAACAGAGCGAAACCAAACGGCGGCGTCAAAAAAGAGGTCTGCAGGTTGATCGCAATCATCACCCCGAGCCAGACCGGATCGAGCCCCATGGCCAGCAGCACCGGACCGACAATCGGCACCACTACGAAGGTGATCTCGATGAAGTCGAGGATGAAGCCGAGCAGGAACATCACCAGCATCACCACCAACATCGCGCCGACAGTACCGCCAGGCAGATCGGTCAGCAGATCTGTCACCACCTCGTCGCCGCCAAAACCCCGAAAAACCAGGGAGAATAGCGAGGCGCCGATAAAGATCATAAACACCATGCTGGTGACCTTGGTAGTACCGGTAACCACCGCCTTCAGCGTCGAGCGGTTGAGCTGACGCTGCGACAGGGCCAACAACATGGCGCCGATAGCGCCCACCGAAGCGGCCTCTGTCGGAGTGGCGAAGCCGCCCAGAATGGAACCCAGCACGGCAACGATCAGCAGCAGCGGTGGCAGCAGTACCTTGACCACCCGCAGTACCAGCTTGCCGCCGTCGCTCTCCCGATCCTGCAACGGAATTGCCGGCACCGAATCAGGGCGGACAAAGGCAATCACCACCTGATACAACAGGTAGAGCAGGACCAGAATCAGGCCCGGCACCAGGGCGCCAAAAAAGAGATCACCCACCGAAACCGTATCCGGCGAGAAGATGCCCATATCGAGCTGAGCCTGTTGGTAGGCGGCAGAGAGTACATCGCCAAGCAGTACCAGAATGATGGAAGGCGGAATGATCTGCCCCAGGGTACCGGAGGCGCAGATGACACCAGTGGAGAAAGCGGGGTCGTAGTTGCGCTTGAGCATGGTCGGCAGCGACAGCAACCCCATGGTGACCACGGTGGCGCCGACGATGCCGGTACTGGCGGCCAGCAGCATGCCAACCAGGGTCACCGAGATACCCAACCCGCCGCGCAATGGTCCGAAGAGACTGGCCATGGTATCCAGCAGATTCTCCGCCACCTTGGAGCGCTCCAGCATCACCCCCATGAAGACGAACAGGGGCACCGCGATCAGGGTCTCGTTGGTCATGATGCCGTAGAGCCGGTTCGGCAGGGCCTGCAGGAAGGCATCATCGAAATAGCCGGCCATGCCGCCGATCCAGGCAAAAGCCAGCGCGGTGCCGCCCAGGGAGAAGGCGACCGGGTAGCCCAGCAGCAAGACCAGACAGACCGCCAGAAACAGTAGCAGGGGCATAAACTCAGCCATCAGCTATCTGGCCTCTTCCGGCACGCCCTGAAGCAGGCTAATCAAACGCCGCATGGCCTGCGACAGCCCCTGCAATACCAGCAGACCAGCCATCACCAGCATCAGACTCTTCAGCAGATAGACTCCGTCCAGACCGCCCGCTTCACGGGAGCCTTCATTCAGCTCCCAGGATTGCACCACATAGCCCCAGCTGACGCTGAAGATGAAGAGGCAGACCGGCAGCAGCAGAAACAGAGCGCCGCCCAGATCGACCCAGGCCCGGGTACGTGGCGTGAACTTGCGATAGAAGATATCGACCCGCACATGCCCCTCGTGCTTGAGGGTGTAGGCGGCGCCGATCAGGAACAGGGCGGCGTGCATAAAGGTGACCGACTCCTGCAGCCATATCCAGCCCAGATCGAAGGCATAGCGCAGCACCACGATGATAAAGGTGACCAGCACCATCAGCAGGCTCAGCCAGGAGACAGCGCTACCTAAAACCTCATTGATACCATCGAAGAGGTCGGCGACCATCGCCAGCTTCCGCCCCATGCCAGTCATAGCCGCCATCAACTCACCAGCGCATCAATATCCACTGTGGGACCGAGATACTGGTCGGGTCGGTAGAGCGGGAGTCGAACTCCCCGTCGCCGTCCCGGTCGACCATGTAGTAGGCGGGGCCCTTGATCGGCTGAATCTTCACCATGTAGAGGCGGCCGTTGATACGGTACTCATAGATGGTCCCCTCCTCCTGCTTGATGATCTTGACCTCAGGCTCGATCACCTCGCCATCGACGATCACATCGGGTAGCGGCAGCTCTGGCGGCTCCGGCACGGCCTCTGTCTCAGCGGCCAGCAGGGGTACCGGGATCAGACACAGCAGCAGGGGAGTTAAGTATCTATACATCGCAAGGTGACTCCAGATGACAAATGAGGTTTACAGCTCAAGCAGTATCGCCCGCTCGGCGGGTGAGGGCTCGAAACGGCGGCTCTCATAATGGGCGAAGATGGCGTCCACCACCTCCTGCGGCTGGTCGCAGACCTGCACCAGATCGAGATCCTCAGGGTCGATGGTACCTGCCGTGCAGAGGGTGTTCCGGAACCAATCCAGCAAACCACGCCAGAACTCGCCGCCCACCAGTATGATGGGGATCTCCCGGGTCTTGCCGGTCTGCACCAGGGTGAGGATCTCCGCCAACTCGTCGAGGGTGCCAAAGCCGCCAGGCAGCACCACATAGGCGGAGGCGTGCTTGACGAACATCACCTTGCGCGCGAAGAAGTGGCGAAAGTTCAGCGAGATATCCTGATAAGGGTTGCCGGCCTGCTCCATCGGCAGCTGGATATTGAGCCCGATACTGGTCGACTTACCCTCGTAGGCCCCCTTGTTGGCAGCCTCCATGATGCCTGGGCCACCGCCGCTGACCACCGAAAACCCGCTATCGGAGAGCAGCCGGGCAATCTTCTCAGCCAGAACATAATCGGGGTGTTCACGGGCTGTGCGGGCGGAACCGAAGAAGCTCACCGATGGGCTGATCTGGGCCAGCTGCTCGAAGCCCTCCACGAACTCCGCCATGATCTGAAACACCCGCCAGGATTCACGGGTAAGCTGGCTTTCGTTGCCGGGCCTGGGACGTTGACGCCGGTCTCGGGTTATTGCCATGGATGCGCTACTCATTGGGTAAAAAGTCATCATAACAAGCCGCACGGGTTTTCTCACCAGCTCGTACACTCCCTTTGGCACAGTTTGATTTTCGGTCCGCAAATCAACGCCAATATTTATCTCTTCGCGATATCTGCAACCCATAGGGCACGGCTTCTCGCGCCCTCGACATTGCCTTACCACAGACTCTGCGAATCAACGCCGATGGTGGGGCAGGGCCCCACCCTACCGTTCGAAGTGTAGTGTGTGCCCTGCCTCACCAAGCATCCTGTTATCCCGCATGACTGCCATTCACGTTGATTCACATTCATTGGATGAACGATCAACCACTTACCAACAGAGGGAGCCTCTGCCGGTTGAATTAGCCCTCGCCACCCCGTAATCTTGCGCCTCTCCAACCCTCTTGGAATTGACCCCTCATGTCCGACCTTAACCCGCGCCAACGCGAAGCGGTGCACAATATCGACGGCCCCCTGCTGGTGCTGGCCGGTGCCGGCAGCGGCAAGACCCGGGTGATCACCGCCAAGATCGGCCATTTGGTGAAAAAGTGCGGCATCGAACCGCGTCATGTCACTGCGGTAACCTTCACCAATAAGGCGGCACGGGAGATGAAGGCGCGGGTAGCTGCCGTGCTCGGACGCGATAAGGGCGAAGGCCCGGTGATCTCCACTTTTCACAATCTGGGGCTCAATATCCTGCGCCGGGAGCTGAAGCGACTCGGCTACAAGTCCGGCTTCTCCATCTTCGACCAACAGGACGCTGCCGCGCTGCTCAAAGACCTGCTGCGCAAGCAGAACAGCGGTGACGAGAAAGTGGTCAACAGCGCCCAATGGCAGATCTCCGATTGGAAGAACGATCTGATCAGCCCGGAACAGGCCCTGGCGCAGGCAGATGATCCGCTGAAGAACCAGGCCGCCCTGCTCTACGCTGCCTACCAACGCAGCCTCAAAGCCTACAACGCGGTCGATTTCGATGACCTGATCCTACTGCCGGTAAAGCTGTTACAGCAGCATCCCGACGCGCTGGAGGAGTGGCAGAACCGGGTACGCTATCTGCTGGTGGACGAGTATCAGGACACCAATCAGGCCCAGTACGAGCTGGTCAAACTGCTGGTCGGCGTGCGTGCCGCCTTTACCGTGGTGGGCGACGACGATCAGTCGATCTACGCCTGGCGCGGGGCGCGCCCGGAGAACCTCTCCAAATTACGTGAAGACTTTCCGCGTCTGGAAGTCATCAAACTGGAGCAGAACTACCGCTCCAGCAGCCGCATCCTCAAGGCGGCCAACCGCTTGATCGCCAACAATCCGCATCTCTTCGAGAAGCGGCTCTGGAGCGAGCTGGGTCCTGGCAGCGAGATCCGCGTGCTGGAGTGCCGCAACGAGGAGCAGGAGGCGGAAAAGGTGGTCTCCGAGATCATCCACCTGAAGTTCACCGGCAAGGTGAAAAACGGCGATATCGCTATCCTCTACCGGGGCAACCACCAGTCGCGCATCTTCGAGAAGGCGCTGCGCACCCACAACATTCCCTACCTGCTGAGCGGCGGCACCTCCTTCTTCTCCCGCGCCGAGGTGAAGGA
>JARRNY010000154.1:0-13665 GCA_037384445.1 Candidatus Thiodiazotropha sp. | reverse complement strand
GATCTGGAAGCCTGGATTACCCTGGATCATAAAATTCACAACGGCAAAGGCACTCTAACCTGCCTGCTATCCACTGATAGCACCCAGGAGGGGAGCACAATCCAAGTGCAGGCTCGCAACGGCTCTGCTATCCAGGTCAGAGTTCCTGCGTACGGGTTCATGGTGTTTGCATAACAACCCGGTACGAGCAGCAGGGCGCGCTGCAGCATTTAACAGGTATTACAACTGGGGACGAAAGTCGATCATGGTTTGATGCTACTAGGAGAAGGAGATGGAAAAGCACGCAGGTATAATGGTAATGGCTGGTTTGATACAAGTGCCTCCACCGTTAGCCCTGTTTCCAGGATACGACAGAGTGCTCCGCCATGGATAAGCAGCGTAGTGTCGAACTGATTTGCTCTGGGGTATCGGATTGGAATAGATACCGCGAAGAGACAATGGATCTTTCTCATCTGGAGGTGCGCAATGCCGATCTTTCCGGTGCCGATTTTAGCGCTACCAATTTTGACGGTACTCGACTTCTGAATACAAACATGTCAGGTTGTAAAGTCATCCGGTCAGGGTTTAACGGCATCACAGCTACGCTGGTTGATTTCAGTGACACAGATTTCAGTGATGCAGAAATTAAGGGTACGGACCTCAATAAGTGTAATTTGAATGGGGCCAGGTTTCATCGCATCAAATCTTATCTTTGGAAAAACAGACACTCTTCCTTTGTTGCTAGCGAGATTTATCCTGAATATCTTGCGCATGCCCATTTCTATAATTGCGATTTTTCAAATTGCCAGTTTAGTGGCAATTCCTTTGAATATACGGATATAAAACGCGGCAAGATAGAATCGGAATTAGAGCTGTCTCTCTCGAGCCAGGGTATTAACTTTGAATTGGTACGTCAGCCAAATATAAGTGACTGGATTGACTGGGAACATGAAAGTATTCCACGAAAGTCAGATGAGCTGGGAGTGGTTATCCATGACTACGAAGCCTACTGGATAACGGAAAACAGATGGGATGTCTTCATAAGTTATCAGAAAGCCCAAAAGTCTTTTGCAAGCCGCCTGGCGGATGATTTGAAAGAGCGAGGACTTAAAGTTTGGTTTGATTCTGCTGTTCTCGCAGCAAATGACTCTCTATTGCAAAGTATCAATGTTGGCCTGGACGCTTGTCCATTTGGTGTTATTTTGTTGAGTGATGAGTATTTTGGCAGAAAATGGACCGAGCATGAACTGAGCAAGTTATTATCAAAGAAAATGATAGTAATCCTGCATGGGATTCAGCCTGAGAAAGCGATTTCATCATATCCGGAATTGGGCGACAAAATTATGCTGACCTCAGAGCTTGGACTAAGCAGTCTATCTCATATCATTTATGAAACAGTAAGGAGGCCACCTAGAAATCTGGTGACGGGGGTTGGTGCTTAGTTCGACAGGGGGCTCAATGGCTGATTCCGCAATTGATATCGGCCATGATCAGGTCAGTTCAAAATGCATGCAAAGCTGATCAATGACCTGTTCAAGGGGCAGTTCCTCCATCGGACCATAGGGTGAAGCTTCACCAGGCAGTTGAGTTGGATAGTACAGTTCCAGCCCATAGCGTTTCTCGGATTGAGCATAGGTATAAAGATAGGCCGTCAGGCCGCCGATCTCTGCGTGGCGCAAGCTCAGTGCCTGGTGATGGGAGTCGCTGCTGCAGTCGATGATCAGATGATCGATACTCACACGCTGTTCCAGCGCAATAAGCGCCAGGCGCAGTGCAGGCGTTTTTGGCATTGCCCACACATTTGTCTCATTTCTGGGGTGTGATTTCATGTAGAGAGTCTATGCACAAGTCGTACCTATTGTGAAATGGCGCTAATGTCCAGTTGCATGAGCATGCATGCAGCCGGGATCGTAACAACCCTGACAGGATTGAAACGCATATGTCGGATTCAGGACATTCTCGCTAGTGGTGTGAGGGAGTGGCACGGGTGTCGATGACACTGCCAATCAAAAATGAAGGGATACTAATCATTCTTTATGTAAATTTTAGGTAAATTGTTCCGCTGGATAATTACACGATTACGCCTGTAGAGATTGAGGTTTATTGCATAGCATGAAATCCAAGGTCATCTTTTTATCTCATGGAGGTCGCTATGCAAGTTTCACATCAATCCCTACGTCGTTATTCAACTCTTTCACTGCTTGCCGCAGCGCTGTTTGCAGGCTCCGCGCTGGCAACAGGCCCGTCGCATGAAAGCAGCCGGGAAGGGGTCGTGCAACAGGCTTCGCCAAATACCCCGGTTCTGACAAACGAAAATAGCCAAAGACCAAGGATTCAATTGGCCATTCTTTTGGATACCAGCAGCAGCATGGATGGGCTGATCGATCAGACCCGCAATCAGCTGTGGCAAATTGTCAACGAGTTCTCCGCTGCCAGTAAAGACGGTGTTGTTCCGATACTTGAGATTGCGCTGTATGAATATGGAAATGACGGTCTCTCCGTCAGTAACGGATACATTCGCAGACTCAATGGTTTTACGCGTGAGCTGGATGCTGTATCAGAAGGTCTCTTTTCGCTGACTACTAACGGTGGCAGCGAATATTGCGGCTATGTCATAAAAACCGCGATCAATGACTTGCAGTGGAGCCCATCCAATACGGATGTTAAAGCCATATTTATTGCAGGTAACGAATCCTTTGCTCAGGGTCCGGTGGACTATCACGAAGTCGCTAAGCTTGCTCAATCGAAGGGTATTTTAATCAATACCATCCATGCTGGGGGGTGGAATGAGGGCATCAATGAAGAGTGGCAGGCCGGCGCCTTGCTGGCAGCTGGTAAATATATGAACATCGATGCGGATCAACAGGTTGTGCATGTCGATGCCCCGCAAGATCAAAAAATTGCTGAGCTTAATGCCAAATTGAATTCAACCTATATCCCCTACGGCGCCAAAGGTGCTGAAAAGATTCGGCGACAGATGGAGCAGGATGAGGCGAGTAGTAAGGTTTCTGCCGGTTTGCTGGCTAAGCGGGCCAAGTCCAAATCCTCCTCTTTCTATAACAATGCCACATGGGATCTGGTGGATGCCTTTGAAGAGGGTAAAATTGACGAAAAAGCGCTGACAGAAATCGATGAAAAAGAGCTGCCAAAACCCATGAAAGGTTTATCCGGCAAGGAGAAGGTGGAGTATGTGCGTGAAAAAACCCAAGAACGCAAACTCCTGAAAGAGCAGATTACCGAGCTCGGTAAATCACGCTCTGCTTATGTGGCAAAGGTTAAGAGTGAGCAGGCGGCTGCGGCCCCAAGTATGGGTGATGCATTAACACAAGCCGTTAAGCAGCAGGCCGAGCAGAAGAACTTTGTGTTTGAAAAACAAGAGTGATCAGGCCAGGCTTTAGCCGGACCATCAAGACCCTCGTCCGGCTAAAGCCTGCACCTTCTGCAAACCCGGGAAGCTGGATCTTTCTCGGATCTCTAGCAGCCGGAGTGCAGCTTACACAGCTCTTATATATAAGGCTTACTTGACCCGCATTCCCGGTACCGCACCTTCGTCAGGATTGAGAATAAACAGATCTTTCCCGCCAGGTCCGGCCGCCAGCACCATGCCTTCCGATAGGCCAAAGCGCATCTTTCGCGGTGCCAGGTTGGCCACCATGACAGTGAGTTTGCCCTCCAGATCTTCAGGTGCATAGGCCGATTTGATGCCGGCGAAGACATTGCGGGTTTCGCCGCCCAGGTCGAGGGTCAGTTGCAGCAGCTTGTCGGCGCCTTCCACGTGCTCTGCCTTGGCGATGCGGGCGATGCGCAGGTCGAGCTTGGCAAAGTCATCGTACTGGATGGTCTCGGCGATGGGATCTTTCGCCAGCGGCGAGTCGGAGGACGCTTTGGCTGCCTGGGCAGGTGCTTGTGCAGCCAGATCCTCCAAGGAGTGCTCCAGCATGGCTTCGATATGTTTGGGATCGACCCGGGTCATGAGTGGCTTGAACTTGCCGATGACATGACCGGTCAACGGGCTGGCGAGTTGAGCCCAGGTCAGCGGTTCGATCTGTAGAAAGGCCTCTGCCATCTCAGCCGTGCCGGGCAGGATCGGGCGCAGGTAGCCCATCAGCAGGCGGAACAGGTTGAGTCCGTCGCTGCAGATGTTTTGTAACTCGGCCTCTTTACCATCCTCTTTCGCCACAACCCAGGGCTTGCGCTCATCGATGTACTGGTTGGCGCGGTCGGCCAGGGCCATGATCTCGCGCACGGCACGGCTGAACTCCCGCTTTTCGTAGTGCTCGGCGATGGCTTCACCGGCGGTAACAAAATCATCGAATAGGGTTTGTTCCGTGACCTGATCTGCCATGCGGCCGTCGAAACGTTTGCTGATGAATCCGGCACAGCGGCTGGCGATATTGACCACTTTACCCACCAGATCGCTGTTAACCCGGGCGGTGAAATCCTCCAGGTTGAGGTGGATTGAGATGATCCAGGTAGGTGCGCGCCTTGATGAAGGTGCCGCGGGATTTTGACATTTTGGACCCGTCCACGGTGAGAAAGCCGTGGGCGAACACCGCGCTGGGGGTGCGGAAGCCCGCGCCCTGTAACATGGCCGGCCAGAACAGGGTGTGGAAGTAGATGATGTCCTTACCGATGAAGTGATAGAGCTCGGTCTCGCTGCCACTGGCCCAATAGGCGTCGAAGTCGAGCCCTTCGGTCTTGTCGCAGAGATTGCGGAAGCTGGCCATGTAGCCGATGGGGGCATCGAGCCAGACATAGAAGTACTTGCCCGGGTGGTCGGGGATCTCGAAGCCGAAGTAGGGGGCATCGCGGGAGATGTCCCACTCCTGCAGGCCGGCCTCGAACCACTCGCCGAGTTTGTTGGATACCTCGCTCTGGACATGGCCGCCACCGGTCCACTCTCTCAGCATCTCCTCGAAATCGGCCAGCTTGAAGAAGTAGTGGTCGGATTCGCGCTGCTCGGGTACCGCGCCGGAGACGGCGGAGACCGGATTCTTCAGCTCAGCCGGGGAGTAACTGGCGCCGCAGACTTCACAGTTGTCGCCGTACTGGTCCTCCGAGCCGCACTTGGGGCAGGTGCCTTTGATGAAGCGGTCGGGCAGGAACATCTTTTCGACCGGATCGTAGGCCTGAGTGATGGTGCGCTTGGCAATATGGCCAGCATCCCGGTTGCGCTCGTAGATGGTGTTGGCGCAGACCTGGTTCTCCGGAGAGTGGGTCGAGTGGTAGTTGTCGAAGCCGATGCGGAAGTCAGCGAAGTCGGCCTGGTGCTCATCGGCCACGCGGGCAATCAGGGTCTCCGGCTCGATCCCTTCCTGACGGGCACGCAGCATGATCGGCGTGCCGTGGGCATCGTCGGCACAGACATAGAGGCACTGGTGGCCACGCATCTTCTGGAAACGGGCCCAGATGTCGGTCTGGATGTACTCCACCAGGTGGCCGATGTGGATCGGGCCGTTGGCGTAGGGCAGGGCGCTGGTGATGAGGATCTTACGGGGTGTCTGGTTCATCGTCTGTCTGCAATTCTGACGGAAAGCCGGGAATTATCGCACAAAGGTTGAGTAATTAAACGTGGATCGGGAAATTTGAAAGCAGGCGGTATGTTGTTTTCTGCAGCATGATGTGGCGGTAAAAAACCTGTCATCTACCCGCAAATTTGCCGTCACGTCGGTCCGTTAAGCTCCCGCCGATCATGGTTTTGGAGCGCGTGCGGTGCTGAATGTCGAACAGGTCCTGAGTGATCGCTTTCCCGGTTTTTTCAACAACAAGCCTCAGTTGTTGACCCGTCCGATGTTGACGCTGCTGCGGATGCTGTTTCATGAACGGGAGATCAACCGTTTTTTGCAGGAACATCGGGGAGTGCGTGGTCTCGATTTCATCGAGAAGGTATTGGAGTACTTCGATCTCGACTATCTGGTCTCTCACCGGGATCTGGAGAACATCCCTGCAGCCGGTCGTGTGGTGGTCGTGGCCAACCATCCTCTTGGCGCACTGGATGCCCTCAGCCTGATCCAGATGATCAGCCGGGTGCGTACCGATATCCGTGTTGTGGCCAACGACTTGTTGTCAGCATTGGAGCCCTTGGGCGACCTGTTGCTGCCGGTGGATAATCTGGGTGGAGGTTCCAGCCGCAAAGGTATCAAGCGGGTCTATGCCGCCCTTGAGCGTGAGGAACTGGTGATTATCTTCCCAGCCGGTGAGGTCTCCCGGTTGCGGCCCAACGGGGTACGCGATGTGCGCTGGAAGAGCGGCTTTCTGCAGTTCATCCGGCGCACCGACTCACCCTTGCTGCCGGTCTTCATCGATGCCAGGAACTCGCCGCTCTTCTATGCCGTCTCCATGCTCTTTAAACCGGTTGCCGCCCTGTTACTGGTCGGTGAGATGTTTCGTCAACGCTCCAATACCATCGGCTTCAGGATTGGCGAATTGGTGCCTGCGGCCCACCTCAATGCAGAGGGTATCCGGCCCAAGGCGCGGGTACGTATGGTGCGTAAGCACTTTTACAAGGTGGCGCAACGCAAGCAGGGGGTCTTCTCCACGGAGCGCAGTATCGCCCACCCGGAATCCCGGCAGGCGCTGAAAAAGGAGCTGGCAAAGGGCCAATTACTCGGTGCGACCCGGGATGGTAAACAGATTCTGTTACTGGATTGGATGCCGGAGAGTGCGCTGATGCGGGAGATCGGTCGACTGCGTGAGCTGAGCTTCCGTAAGGTCGGCGAGGGGACCGGCCGTCGTCGCGATTCCGATCGCTACGATGCCTACTATCGGCATCTGGTGTTGTGGGACGAGGCGGAGTTGGAAGTGGTCGGCTCTTACCGATTGGCTGAGGCTGGCGCCATTTTGCGTGAGCGGGGAATGGCTGGGCTCTATACCCACTCACTGTTTAAGTTCGAGGATCTGTTCGAAGAGTATGCCAAGCAGGCCATCGAGCTGGGGCGCAGTTTTGTACAACCCCGTTATTGGGGTTCAAGGGCTCTCGACTATCTTTGGCAGGGGCTTGGCGCCTACCTCAGGCACCATCCAGAGGTTAGATACCTGTTCGGTCCGGTCAGTATCAGCGCCCGCTACCCCCGGCCGGCACGGGACTTGATGGTTCACTTCTATCGCCACTATTTCGGTTGTCGTCACCCTCTGGGCGAGGCCAAGATTCCCTATAAAATCAGCCAATCCAGTCAGCTGGAGTGTGATGAGCTTTTTTCCGGCGAGGATTTCGAGCTGGATCAGCAGGAGCTGAAGCATCGGCTGTCGCTGTATGATCTGACGATCCCGACTCTGTTCAAACAGTACACTGACCTGTGCGAGCCAGGAGGGGTCTGTTTTCTCGACTTCGGTGTCGACCCCGACTTTGCCAACTGTACTGACGGGATGATTCTGCTGGATATTCAGCGTGTGAAAGCCGCCAAACGCAAACGCTATCTGGGGTAATCCTGAGCGAGGGGGTGTTGGATGGCTTGAGTTTCAGGCTGCAAGCCAAGGCAACGACCGGGCGAACGCCCGGTCATTTGGTGAAGGCCGATCAATAACCGCCTTTACGTTTGGTCTCTGGCAGACCGCCTACCTTACTGGCCTGTTTGGCCGGACCCTTCGGGAAATGGATATAGAGGGATTTGGCATCCACTTTGCCATCAGCAGCCCAGACGCCTTTGAAATGTTTGACCATGTGGCGCTCGTTGGGCTGGTTGCCACCATTGTTCAAATATTCGTCACGCAGGTAGTTGATGATCTCCCATGCCTTATCGGTCAGTTCGATGCCCTCTTCGGCAGCGATAACCTTGGCCACATCCTCATTCCATTCGGCCTGGTCTACCAGGTAGCCATTGGCGTCGGCTTCGATGGTTTTACCGTTTACTTCATATGCCATTGATCTCTCCTTCAAACATGAAAAAACAGGGCGGGGCAAGTGTTTGAACCCCTCACTGTATAGGGTGTGTATTCTTTTCGGCGCTGTATCTTATACAGTCTTGTGCGGAACAAACAAGCCGAAGCCGCGACTACGTAACGGACCTATGCCCTGCTCCTGCAGGGTGACAGCGTCGTCAAGCGAGAGTCCTGCGACCATCAGGCTGCGTGTCACCAACGGGCCTTCGGGGGAAGCGAAGCTGGTGCCCATGCCGCACAATACTTTCTTGAATCGTAGATTCAGCGTTCGCAGGATTTCGACAGCCTGTTGCACGAAGGCGTCTTCGTCCTGCTCGACCTCCGACAGCACGTGGCGGCTGTAGAGGGTATTCGTCATGCCCAGTAAACGGGTATGGGATTCGCTGATTTCGAGGCTATTGCCGTCGATGTCGAGTGTCATGCCGTTGAGTTGCATGGCATCTTCGACGCGTTCCCTGGGCAGTCTCAGGATCAGTGGGGTACGGCGCGAGAGATAGAGTGTCTCTTCGCCCTCGCTCGGACGTTCCCAGCCATTGCCGGAGTCGGCGCCATAGATAAGATGCAGGCCGGCCTGGGGCGTATCTGCAAACCAGGGTAGGGCGCCATGGATCGCCTCGGATAGGGGCCAGGCGTGGTCGACGGGCAGGGTGCGACATTTGATCTTGAATACCAGGTCGACCACCGTGTCCGGTACCACATAGTGATCTTCGTTGACCTCTTCCTGCCAGTACATCGTATTTACCTGTGGGTTATTCAAGCATCAGCCGGGATCTGCGCGCGCAGCTCGTCCCGATCAAACCACCACTCCCCTTCGACGATCACGTCGAGGACTTTGGCTAGCCGCGGGAGAAATTTAGCCGGGTCGTCCAGCTCCATACGCTCGACCCAGAAGTCGAAGATCTCCTGCTCCTCCACCTGACTGTGGCGACGGGCCACCTGGCCCAGCAACTGGTTGGCGAAAAAGCGAAGGTCCTCTCGTTCACCCTCCGGCGTGCGGATATCGACTAGGTAACAGGCGGTAACCGCAGCCACTGCGGCGCCGTCGGAGGAGTCGGGTGTCTCGTCGATGAGATGCTGCAGCATGGCCACGCTCAGCTCCGGGTCGATGGGGAAAGTGACCCCCAGCCAGATGCCTTGAGCCAGTGCCTTGATGGAGTCGGGTTGATCCGCCTGATAGAGAATGTCGCAGGCTTCTACCGCCCGCAACCAGAGGGATTCCGGGAGGGCCTGGTCGAGAAGCGAGCGGGCGCTGTTCCAGGCTTCATCGCGTCGATCGAGATCAAGCAGAATATAGTCTGCCTCCATTTCAAGTTCGAGACGCTTGTCCAGCGGGGCATCCTGCGGCAGGGCAGCCAGTTGTTCGTGCTTTTCGTCGAGACGGATCTCCAGCAGTTTGCTCGATTTGATCGCGTCTTCGGAACACTCATTGTCGCCAAGGAAGGTTTCTGACTCTAGATACTTCACGGTTAGTTCTCTTTAATTGCTTTCAGGTGAAGCTCGCTTCGAGGCGATCTTCCCAGTTGTCTGGAGTGTCGGCGAAAGGGGGCTTGACGTCGATGCGGAAAAACATCTCAGTCTTTGAGCGTTCCTTGACGACTGTGAGCAGCTTTTCGAAGGTATCCGCTTCCGGGTGCTGCATCATGATCTCACTGAGATAAAGCATGGTCGATATGTCCAATTAGTGTAAGTTTGTCTGTTGGAATTGCACAGTAAAATGCTCAAGTATTAGTATTGAACTACATGCTTAATGGATGATCAAGTAGCCATTACCCTCGCTTTTATAGCTCAATATATCACTCGGATAAAATGGGGTAGTCATGAGTATATAAGTACTCAATAAATGTCTTTAGTACGTTGTCTAGTATTGATGTATTATGCTATTGAGATTGGTTCTTCTCTCTTTCTTTCGGGGGTTTTCAGGGATTTCCGGGGATCTAGTCTGCATTAGACATCCCTAAACTTGCGCTCCAGTAGAGACAGGCCAGTAGCCTGTAGTAACGGTTTCGGATTGCAGGTCAGATGGCTGGTTTCTCTGACACGGTGTTTGGCGAAGCTCATAACACAGTAAAGAAACAGCCAAAGACCTGAACAAACGACCATTGGGAGAAAGAGTGATGGCAAAACAGATGCATGATACCCCCATGCTTGATCAGCTGGAGAGCGGCCCCTGGCCCTCCTTCGTAACCGGCCTCAAGCGTCTCGCCAAAGAGAATGACATGATGGTTGACCTGTTGGGTC
Source organism: Candidatus Thiodiazotropha sp. (assembly GCA_037384445.1). Lineage (GTDB taxonomy): Bacteria > Pseudomonadota > Gammaproteobacteria > Chromatiales > Chromatiaceae > Thiodiazotropha. Next base: position 3,570 of record JARRNY010000154.1, on the reverse strand, counting down.
AGCTGGAGACCTCCTACGAGACCCGCAAGGGTTACTGGAAGGGCGGCACCGTAGGCGTACTGGGTTACGGCGGCGGTATCATCCCCCGTTTTACCGAACTCAAGGGTGATGACGGCAAGGCGCTTTTTCCTGCAGCCGCTGAATTCCACACCCTGCGTGTCATGCCTCCTCCAGGCATGCACTACGACACCAACACCATCCGCAAATTCTGCGACATCTGGGAAAAGTACGGTTCAGGCCTGATTGCTTTCCACGGCCAGTCCGGCGACATCATGTTCCAGGGTTGCTCCACCGACAACGTCCAGCCTGCCTTTGATGAGATCAATGAGATGGGCTTCGACCTCGGTGGCGCTGGTCCTGCTGTGCGTACCGGTATGTCCTGCGTGGGTGCAGCCCGCTGCGAACAGTCCTGCTTCGACGAAGGCCGCACCATGCGTATGCTGGTCAACAATGCCCTAGACGACATGCATCGTCCGGCGTTGCCTTACAAGTTCAAATATAAGGTTTCTGGTTGCCCTAACGACTGCATGAACTCTGTGCAGCGTGCCGACCTGGCCACCATCGGTACCTGGCGTGATGACATGAAGGTCGACCAGGAAGAGGTCAAGGCCTTCGTTTCTGCGAAAGGTCGCAAGTATGTCATCGACAATGTCATTACCCGTTGCCCGACCCAGGCTCTGTCACTGAATGACGACGATACCCTGGCCGTGGACAACCCCTCCTGTGTCCGTTGCATGCACTGCATCAACGTGATGACCAAAGCACTCTCTCCCGGTGACGATAAGGGTGTAACCCTGCTCTGCGGTGGTAAGCGTACTTTGAAGATCGGCGATCTGATGGGTACCGTGATCGTGCCTTTCCACAAGCTCGAAACCGATGAGGATTTCGAGTGGCTGGAAGAGTTGGCAACCGAGATTCTGGACTTCTTCGCTGAGAACGCCCTCGAGCATGAGCGTACTGGTGAGATGATCGAGCGTATTGGTCTGGTCAACTTCCTGGAAGGTGTTGGTCTCGAGATCGATCCCAACATGATCGAACGTCCGCGCATGAATCCCTATGTCCGTATGGATGGGTGGGACGAAGAGGCAGCCAAGTGGGCTGAGCGCGAGGCGGCGCAATAATCATCCCGCTGCTGAATAACAGCAGTATGTAAGGGGGCACCGGGTTCGCCCGGCTGCCCTTTAAAACGAATCAATTACCCTATTTTTTTGGAGGTAGGTATGTCGGAACCTCGTATGCCGATCGAGAGTGGCGTCCCAGAGATGGAGCCCTACTTACACCCCGTCCTGAAGAAGAACTACGGCCAGTGGGCCTGGCACGAGCGTCTGCGTCCTGGTGTCCTGCATCACGTTGCCAAGAGCGGTGACAGCATCTGGACAGTTCGTGCAGGTACCCAGCGTCAGATGGATCTCTATACTATCCGTCTGCTGATGGATATCGCCGACGAGTTCGCTGAAGGCTATGTTCGTTTCACCATTCGCTCGAACATCGAGTTCATGGTCAGCGAAGAGTCCAAGGTTCAGCCTTTGATTGAGAAGCTGAACGCTGAAGGCTTCCCGATCGGTGGTACCGGTCCTTCTGTCTCGATGATCTCTCACACCCAGGGTTGGTTGCACTGCGACATTCCGGGTACTGACGCCTCAGGTGCTGTTAAGGCGTTGATGGATGATCTCTATGAAGAGTACACGAAGGAAGAGATGCCTAACCGTGTGCGTATCACTACCTCCTGCTGTCAGATCAACTGCGGTGGCCAGGGTGATATCGCCATCAACATCCAGCACACCAAGCCGCCTAAGATCGACCACAGTCAGGTCGCCAACGTCTGTGAGCGTCCTTCAGTTGTGGCCCGCTGCCCGGTGGCGGCTATCCGTCCTGCCATGGTCAACGGCAAGCCGTCGTTGGAAGTGGACGAGAAGAAGTGCATCTGCTGTGGTGCCTGCTTCCCGCCCTGCCCGCCGATGCAGATCAACGATCCAGAGCACTCCAAGTTTGCGATTTGGGTAGGTGGTAAGAACTCCAATGCACGTTCCAAGCCGACCTTCCATAAACTGGTTGCTGCCGGTGTGCCGAACAACCCGCCACGTTGGCCTGAGGTCTCCGCTGTCGTTAAGCAGATCCTGAGCGCATATAAAGAAGATGCGAAGGATTGGGAGCGCATCGGTGAGTGGGCTGATCGTATTGGTTGGCCGAAATTCTTCGAGAAGACCGGATTGCCTTTCACCAAGTATCACATCGATAACTGGCGTGGCAGCCGTAATAACCTGAATGCCTCAGCGCACATCCGCTTCTAAATTTCGGACAACCTAAGGCAAGCACAGGAAGATCAAACAGATGAAATTCGCGATTCAGGTAAACGAAGGTCCGTATCAGCATCAGGCGACGGACTCTGCGTACCAGTTTACCAAGGCTGTCTTGGAAGCTGGGCATGAGATTATGCGCATCTTTTTCTATCACGATGGTGTCAACAATGGCACCGATCTGACCACTCCTCCACAGGATGATCGGAATATCGTCAACCGCTGGTCGGAATTGGCTAAGCAGCACGATCTCGATCTTGTCGTCTGTGTGGCGGCAGCTCAACGACGGGGTATCGTCGATGAGGGTGAGATGCAACGTAATGGTAAGGATGCGGAGAATATCGCAGATGGTTTCCGCATTTCCGGTCTCGGTCAGCTGATTGAGGCAGGTATCCAGTCGGATCGTCTCGTGGTTTTCGGCGATTAAGCATAGGGGTTGAAGATGTCTGAGCAGATCAAGAAATTCATGTATCTCAACCGTCGTGCGCCCTACGGCACTATCTATGCCTGGGAGTCGCTGGAGGTTGTGTTGATAGGAGCGGCATTCGACCAGGACGTTAGTCTGGCGTTTCTCGACGACGGGGTATATCAGCTGGTCAAGGGCCAGGATACCGCTGATGTGGGTATGAAGAACTTCTCACCCACTTATCAGGCGCTTGGTGACTATGATGTGACCAAGCTCTATGTCGAGCAGGAGTCGTTGGAGGAGCGTGGCCTCACGCTGGATGACCTGATGCCTCTGACCTACGAAGACGAGGACGACGATTGGGCGGAAAAGGAGTCTATTCGCCTGGTCAGTCGTGCTGAACTGGCGGACATCATGGATGAGCAAGATGTCCTATTCAGCTTCTAAGTCGGAGACGAGATAATGAGTACTTTACATACCGTCAACAAATCACCGTTTGAGAAGTCTTCGATGGACAGCTGCCTGGCTTACGCCAAAGAGGGTAGTTCGGTCCTGATGTACGAGGATGGCATCTATGGTGCAATCAAGGGCACTGCCATAGCGGAGAAAATTGCCGCGCAAAACGGTGTCAATTTCTACGTGCTGGGCCCTGACCTCAAGGCTCGTGGTGTGGCTGAAGACAAGGTCACTGATGGCATCGAAATCGTGGACTACGCCAAGTTTGTCAGCCTCGCTGCTGAGAATGACAAAGTACTGGCCTGGGTCTGAGTGTCTTAACTGAACAACTTTCAACTCTATTGGGAGAGAAATTATGGCTATCGAAGCTAATGGCAAAACCTTCGAAACTGACGAAGAAGGCTACCTGAC
>JARRNY010000153.1:0-6900 GCA_037384445.1 Candidatus Thiodiazotropha sp. | reverse complement strand
GGCGAACAGGTAGAGGCTCTCCTCGGTCAGCTTGCGATCGGTGATATCCCTTGCCAACACAATGAAGCGGGAGCGTTCATGTTGCCATCGCTGTTTGCGCGCAATGGAGAGCTCTAACCAGTAGGTTTTTCCCGAGAGAGTGAGGCTGTATTGCCGGCCTATGGAAACCCCCTCTTCGGCAGCCTCTTTCAGCGCCTTCTGAGTCACCTCAGCGGCATCTTCCGGCAATACCTCCTCTATGGTGCGACCGATCAACGACTCCGGACTACCCAGCAACAGCCGCGGATGGCTAGCCAACACCTGCAAATAGCGGCCCTCATCGTCCAGTTCAAACAGGATATCGGGAAGCGCCTCCAGGGTTGCCGCCATATCACCGGCGAGTTGACGAATCGGCATACCGAAAAGACGACTCAGGCGATGCACAGCCAGAATGCCCACCAGCAGCAACAGGATCACCATGCCGATCACATAGAAGATACCCTGGCGTAGGGCGACCACCCGTGAAGCCTCCGATATACCCACCTGCACCACACCCTGAATCGAATGATCGAAGCCACCCCGATAGGGCAGAGTGACTTCCCGTATCAGTTCACCATCGATCTTCAACTCTCGCGACTGGCCATAGTCACCCTGTATCATGGCCAAGTGCGCCTGTTCAGCCGCAGCCCCCTCCAGATGCCTGTCGATAATCTCTTTCTCGTTACCGGCTAGCACCTTACCTGTGGTATCGGTTACACGCAGATAGCGAATATTGGGATGATCGGCCAGGATATCTTCGAGCAGTAGCTGTGCATGGTACCTGCCAGAGAAACTGACCCTCGAAACCGAGACTGCGAGCACCCGTGTCAGCAGTGTGGAGAGCTGCTGCTCTTCTCGCTTCATCACGCCATTGAGATAGATCACCGCAGCGGTCAGGACCGTCAGCATCAAGACCAGGATCAACACCCCGAACCACAATGTCAGTCGTCGGTCGACAGCGGCCAGCTTTGAAATGACCTCGTTACCACTTTCAGTCGAGGACCTCATGGGATTTTGTGTAACTCCCCTGTCCAGACCGGTTCCTTGGCTCTCCAGGGTTTGTTGAAAGACTCTGGGATCTCTCCCTGCCAGCCGGGGTAGACAGCCAGGGTCTCTTGGGTAACGGGAAACGCCGGCACCAGTGTCTGGCGCGCAACCGGTTTGTCTGTGATCGCATCATAGGTAACCCGCATTGCGGTAGCCCCCAGCACGGCACAGAACTGCGCCGTATCGATACGGGTCAGCCGCTGTTCGCGGATATTCTGGATCGAGGCCGGATCCCCATCGATAGTGGCCACCACGATCTCATGGCGGTCAGCCGCAGCCAGTTCATCGACCACACTCAGCCCTCCACCATCATTCACCGTAAAGATGACATCGACACTACCTGACTGGGGAAAGTCGTGAAGAAGAGACGTTCGACAGTTGAAGAGACATGAGGGTATTCGACCAATATCAGCCTGATCTCATGAGCGTCCGGGAAGAGGTCGGCCAAGTACTCTCCATCGAGATAACCTGCCTGTCGGTTGTCCGAAGTCACGTAGGCAGTCAGACTGCCGCCACTGATGTACTGATCGTAGGCGACCACGGGAACACCCTGACTGTTTGCCTCCCGTAACGGTTGAGCCAGTGCCGCGTTATCGGTCGGTTGCACGATGATCGCATCGAGCCGCAGGCCGATCAATTCAAAGAACTGTTTGATCTGGCGTTCCATACCTGGTTCACCGTCTCCAGCGACACGACTTATCAGCTCCACACCAGGTCCGCCATCAAGCAAGGCTTGCCGATTGATACGTTCAGCCTCCGCTTCGAGTCCCTGGCGCATGATCACCTGACCCGGAATACTCATTGACCAATAGAGAACACCGATACGTTTAGTGGCCAGAGGGGGCTCATCGGCGCCAGCAATGACAGGCGACCCCGCTGCAAAGGAGAGCGCGAGCAGGGAAAGAATCCTGAAACAAACTCGTATAGGCCTACACATCATAGTAGAAAACAGATTGGCATCGGTTATGGCGGCAAGGTCACTCCCTATTCCATCCTGACCACAGGACGATGGATGCAACGCTTAAACATTGCAGCGTGCAATTGGCCATCCGCCCCTCTCCCGCTCAATAAATCGAATTGCCAGTATGCCTTGGCAACAGGGAACAAGCCACTGATTTTAGAAAGAATCAAAGAAAACGCTCCGCCGCCAGCAGCGGCCCTTAGGGAAATTCACAGAGAGTCAGTCCACTCAACTCTACTTAACGTATTTCATGATTTTTCTGCAAAATCAGCCATGCGGGGTTAGGGGCGAAATTGGCTATCGGCTTGAATATTTTGAGTGTTGAGTTGTGGTGTTCGCTTTGCACAGGATATTTTTTTATCCCCCTCTCTCTGGCCCCTTCCCGCAAGGAGAGATATATAAAGCTCGCATCATCCAGGATAGCATCAAGGGCACCCGCTTCAAGCTCAAGTTGCTCGGTTCATTAGAACACACCTCCTATGGAGCGCGTTAAAACCGTCTGTTCAGCGAGTTGGCGTGGCGTCGAATTGAGCGAAGAACTGACCGCTGCCACTAGGCGCATCCGCTTCGTAGTAGAGGGAACGTAACTGCAGGTTACCTTTCGCCCCCAACATCGGACCGGGCAGCATGCTGTGAAAGTCAGCGCCGCCGATCAGCTGGTGAGTTGTGGTGTGATAGAGACGCGCCAATTGCCGATCTCTGACCATGGTATCGAGCATCCACGGTCCGGCGGAGAGATAGATCGAACGCAAGCCCAGCTGTTTTAGTTCTGCCACCAGTGGCGCCCCCTGCACAGATCTTCCCTCGCCGGCGAATAAAACATGGCAGCCTCTGGCCTGCCAATCCTGCACCCGCCGGGGGTCTGCACCACGGCCGGTGGCGATATAGAAGGTTTGGCCAGACTCAGCCAGGCTGGGATGAAGAGGAAAATCGAGCGAAGCGCTGGCGATGACCACAGCGGGCTGTGGCGGTAATCCCTGTGACGCTCGCCAAACCAGCATGTCTTCGCTACCGGGCAGAGCACCAACCTGCAACACATTACCCAATCGACCTTCACTCAACGCCCGCATATAGCCGCCATGGGTAATCAGGCAATCCGCCTGGGCCTGCAACTCGAGAAAGAGTCGTAGATCGCTATCCGTGGCCATCTGCTCAGGTATGTAGGCATTGCCCCCACCACCCTCTTCTACCGCGATCCGCCCATCCAGGCTGGAGACAAAATTGCCATAGACAAAAGGCTGGCTTTCGCTACCCAGCGTATGGATGCGGTGCGCCAGATAGAGCCCCTGAAGGGGGACCTCCCCAAATGGCTCAGGATAGAGACGCAGTAGTCGCTCGCTCATGATCTCCGCCCAGCAGTCAGCTGGTCTTCTCCTGTTGCTCGGTCAGCTCCCGCTCCAAGCGTTGCGTCATCTGTAGCGGCGAACCGGTATGCCGCGCCAGCAGATGGTAGGCCACCGGCACGATGTAGAGGGTAAAGACCGTGGCGGCAGTGACCCCGGCCAGGATCACCGTACCGATCACCGCCCGCGTCTCGGCGCCGGCGCCCGAGGAGAGCAATAGCGGCAGTGAGCCGGCAGCGGTGGTGATGCCGGTCATCAGGATGGGACGAAAACGCACATGAGAGGCCTCCAGCAGCGACTCACCGAACTCACGGCCTTGGTCCCGCAGCTGGTTGGCGAACTCCACGATGAGGATACCGTTCTTCGCCGCCAACCCCACCAGCATGATGAGACCGATCTGGCTATAGATATTGAGGGTCTGGTCGGTCAGGTAGAGCCCCAACAGAGCACCGGCCATGGCCAGCGGCACCGTTAGCATGATGACCAAGGGGTGAACCCAGCTCTCGAACTGAGCGGCCAGCACCAGATAGACCACCACCACCCCGAGCAGCAGCACGAAGAGCACCGAGCCACCCGCCGTCTTGAAGTCCCGCGACTGCCCCTTGTAGTCGATGATGACCTGTTGCGGCAGGTTCTCGCGCACCAGATCCTCCAGGTAGTTGAGCGCGGTTCCCAGGGCCAGACCGTCGGCCAGGTTGGCCTCGATGGTGATGGCGCGTACCCGGTTGTATCGATTGAGACTGATGGAGTCGGCCGTCTCCTCCAGGCTGACCAGATTGGAGAGCTGGATCAACTCGCCGGTGGTATCGGAACGCACGTAGAGATGGCTGAGATCGGCCGGGGTCTGCTGGTCGGCGCGCTCCCCTTCGAGGATCACGTCATACTCTTCACCCGCTTCGATATAAGTCGTCACCCGGCGCGAGCCGAACATGGTCTCCAGGGTGCGGCCGATGGTCTCCACCGTGACGCCCAACTCCGACGCCCGGTCGTAATCGATCTCGACCTTGAGCTGGGGCTTGGTCTCCTTGTAGTCGTAGTCGACGCCCTGCAGCCCCGGATTGTTCTCCTCGATCTTCTGCAGCAAGATGTCGCGCCATTCAGCCAGCTCCTCGTAGGTGCCGCCGCCGATGACGAACTGAACCGGTTTCTGGATACGTCGCCCAAAGCCCTGACGCATGACCGGAAAGGCCCGCACACCCGGCAGGTCGGCCAGTTTCTTGCGAATCTCGTTCATGATCACCCAGGCGGAGCGACGCTGCTCCCAGTCGTTCAGCACATTGATGACAATGCCGCCGTTGAAGATGGCGAAGTTGCTGAAGGTACGCGGTGTACGGACCAGCAAGCGGGTTATCTCTCCCGACTCCACATAGGGCATCAGCCGCCGCTCGATCTCGTCCATGTAGTCCTTCATGTAGTCGTAGGAGGCCCCCTCGGGGCCGTTGACAATGAGAAAGAAGGCGCCCCGATCCTCCTTCGGAGCGTATTCGTTGGGAATGCGCTCGAACAACCACCAGGCGCCCGCCAGAATGGCGCCGAACAGCAGCACCATCAGCCAATAGTGGCGGATCACCCCCTTCAGCGTCAGGATATAGAAGTCCCGCACATGGTTGAGCAGCCAATCCACCCCCCGGCTGAGACTGACCCCTCCGGCATGCTGACTCGGCAGGATCTGCGAAGCGAGCATGGGCGAGAGCGACAGGGCAACCAGGCTGGAAAAGGCTACCGCTGCCGCCATGGTGATGGAGAACTCGGTGAAGAGGCGGCCGATATCGCCGCCGAGAAAGGCGATCGGCACGAAGACCGAGATCAGCACCACAGTGGTCGAGATAACGGCAAAGGCGACCTGACGCGCTCCACGGTAGGCGGCCACCAGGCGCGATTCGCCATACTCCTCCATGCGCCGATGGATGTTCTCCAGCATGACGATGGCGTCGTCCACCACCAGGCCGATGGCCAGCACCAACGCCAGCAGGGTCAGAATATTGATGGTAAACCCAAGCACCAGCAGCACCAGAAAGGTGGCGATGAGCGAGACCGGCACCGCCACCGCCGGCACGATCATGGCGCGCACGCTACCGAGAAAGAGAAAGATCACCGTCACCACCAGGGCGATGGCAATGCCCAGGGTCTTGTAGACCTCCTTGATCGCCCCCTCGACAAACACCGAGCTGTCGTAGCTCTGTTTGATCTCCATGCCTTCGGGCAGCGTGGCGTTGATGCGCAGCCGCTCCGCCTTGGCCAGAGCCGCCACCTCCAGGGTATTGGCAGTGGACTGCTTGATGATGCCGATACCCACCATCGGCACCCCATTGCCGCGAAAGAAGGTACGCGTCTCCTCGGCCCCCTTCTCCACCCGCGCCACCTCGCCCAGGCGCACCAGATAGCCGTCGCTGCCACGCGCCAGCACCAGCCCGGCAAAGTCCTCGGCGGTGTGGAAACTGCGATTGACGCGCACCGTAAAAACCCGGTCTTTCGAATCGATACTGCCGGCAGGCAGCTCCAGGTTGCCCTTGCGCAACGCCTGCTCCACATCGCTCACGGTCAAGCCGCGAGCAGCCAGCGCCTGGCGGTCGATCCAGACCCGCATGGCAAAGGTCTGGCCACCACCGACGCGCACCCGCGCCACCCCATCGAGTACCGAGAAGCGGTCGACCAGATAGCGTCGCGCATAGTCCGACAGCTCCGGTACCGTCATGCGGTCACTCACCAGGTTGAGCCACATGATGACGTCTTCGTTGCTGTCGACCTTCTGAATCTCCGGAGGATCGGCCTCCACCGGCAGATTATCGAGAATGGCAGAGACCCGGTCACGCACGTCATTGGCGGCCGCATCGATGTCCCGCTCCACATCGAATTCGATGGTCACCACCGACCGGCCATCCTCGCTCACCGAGGAGATGAAGCGGATGCCCTCGACCCCCGAGACCCGATCCTCGATCAACTGGGTGATGCGGGTCTCCACCACGTTGGCGGCAGCGCCCCGGTAGAGCGTCTCCACCGAGACCACCGGCGAATCGATGTTGGGATACTCACGCAGGGGCAGCTGCTGGTAAGCCACCAGACCGAAGGCAATCAGCAGAAGGGAGAGTACAGAGGCAAAGACCGGCCGCTTGACCGAGATATCCGACAGAATCATGGATTGGACCCGGATACAGGCTTGGCGGCAGGTTTCAGGAGTTCGGCCATGGCTTCACCCTCCCCTTCACGGCCTTTGATGCTCACTGTACCGCCGACCTTGGCCTTCTCCATGCCGTGGGTGATCACCAGATCCCCGGCCTGCAGCCCTTCGCGCACCTCCACCTCGCCGGTTCGCCGCGAGCCGATCTGGATCTGGCGCTTCTCTACCACAGGCGGCTCTCCCTGCAGCCGCATGACAAAGTGGTCACTGCCCTTGGGCATCAGAGCCGCCTCAGGGATAACCAGCGTCTGTCGCCGGTTTCGCAGCAGTTCGACCGTCATCAGCATGCCGGGTTTGAGCATACGCTCGGGATTGGGCAGCAACGCCCGCACCAGCAGAGAACGGTTGACCGG
>JARRNY010000152.1:0-7231 GCA_037384445.1 Candidatus Thiodiazotropha sp. | reverse complement strand
GGGGAGCACGGCCATGGCGAGGCCGAAGGTGGCGTGGGAATGGCCGGTGTTCGACTGGCACAGGGCGGCGAGGGCCGAATCCATTTCCAGGCCGGCAGCGAGTAGCAGGATGTCGCGCTCGAAGCGGCTCAGGGCAAAGCGATCGGTCAGGTCGTCGATGGCAGACATGTTGGGTAGTTCGCCGAGGCAACGTTCGACCTCAGCTTGCGCCTCGGCTGCGTCACCATCACCCAGCAGTGCCCGCAGGCGCGCGAACTCGGCGACCAGCAACTTCTGGTTGGCGGCAGTCCAGTCAAATTCCTGTGGCGCATTCATGCGAAGGTCACCCGCAGATCAAAGAACACCGGTGGTTCGGCGCTGCGATCAACGATGGGGCTGTCGACGCCGTCGATGCGCAAACGCAACACGGGGGAGGCGCCGGCCTGGACGTCACGGGCGATGAAGTCCAGCGAGCTGGTGGGGGCGACGAAGGACTCGGGCAGGATCTCGCTTGTGCCCATCAGCAGGGAGACCGTCTGCCCCGGACGCAGCGCGGGGGTGAACTGTACGGTGAATTGTGCATCACCATTGCCATCTCGCGGTATGGGTGCGGCGGGCAGGGTGGTGATGTTGGGGGCAACGACGGCGGCCAACTTGTTGCTCTCACGGGGGTTGATCTCGTCGGGCATGACCAGACGTACAGTGATGTCGTAGACGCCCACCGGGAAGTCGGCGGCGCTGGCCACCGGCACGGTGAAATCCATCTGATCGGCTGCGCTACTGCCACTGGCGGCAATCTCCTCGTCCACCGCGAAGCGTTCGTTGCGCATCAGTACCGTGCGGGCGGTACCGTCCAGGTGGTGGCCGGTCAGCCGGATGTTCTCATTCAGGCGAATCACCGTCTGGTTGCCGTCGGGCTCCACTGTTTCCAGGGTGGGTAACGGCGGCACCATGCTGGGCGAGACAATAACACCGCGCTCACGACCCGAGATCGGATCGCGCTCGCCGCGCGAGAGCACCGGCAGGGTCGGCCGGGTGCTCTCCTGGACTTCGATGAGTACCACCGATACCTGATAGGCCGCGCTCGGTCGGTAGTGCGACTGGGTGGCCGTCCACAGCTTGGACATCTCTTCGCTGTTGAGAAACTGCGGGGTGATCTTGAGGCTTTCCACCTGATCGGCCAGACCGCATTCGGCCAGCGCGCGCAGCGTAGGCGGCAGATCGGTGCCGACATCGGGCGAGGGGTTGAGCGCGGTGCGGATCATCTCGCGGGTGAGCACCGGGTATTCGTGCATAAGCTGCATCGCATAGCCGAGCAGGATCTCGCGATGCAGCGGTTCGCTGCCATAAGCGCTGATCAGGAAATGCAGGTCCAGTGCCAGGGGGGCGTTGGTGAGCCGGTGGCGGCCGGTGCTGTCGCGCGAGGGCAGGGCCTCGTTGCGCAAACCGGTATTGGGGGTGACCTGATAGAGAAAAATGTTGAGCTGTGTCGATTCAGTGCCTTCGGCTGGGATGACCCGGTCCGGGGCCAGCGTGGTGACGTTCACGGTGCTGCCGGTGACCGCCGAGACATCATGGTTCACCACGCCTTCGTTGAGCCGGTCGCGCAGTACGGCGGTGACGCCGGCAATGGCCAGGGCGGTGCTCATGTGTCTCCTCGCTGCCGTTTGGCCAGATAGTCATCCAGTGACATGGGCGCGCGCCCGCGCTTCTGACGCGGTTTGGGTGGGGAGGGTTCCTGAATCGCGGTGACTTCGATGCGTCCGATGTGGACATGGACTTCATTGGGCTCCGAGGACGCTTCCCGCGAGGTCCTTACGCCGGTGTGAGGCGTCGGTGGTGCATGCGGCATTGCAGTCGTTGCCTTTGCAGCCCGTTGCCGGGGCAGGATTGCTGCGGGCAATCCGTCGGCTGCGGTGTCCGATGAGGTGTCGGTGGAGGGATTCTCGACCGGCGGTGATATCTCATTCGACACGGCTGATCCGGGCTTCTCCTCCGCCGGATGCTCCATCAGTAGTGGCGATGGTAGCGGAAGCCTTGTTTTCGCTGGATGGGGTGTGATTCCGGTGTGTGGTTCTTCCTCGGATGCCAGGGCCTCTGTCGAGGGCGCGGCCATTGGTGCCTGATCTGCTTGGTCGGTTGTCGGCAGCAAGGGGGCAGGTGCGGAAGGACGCTGCGGTTGTGTGCTTGCCTTCCTGGAGGTGGTCGGGACCGACTCGGAAGTAGGATTTGAGGGCATAGCTCCGGGTGGTGCCGAACCTGCCTCTGGCGTCCCTGCCACCTTATCGTACTTATCGAGTTCGGTGGCTTGCTCCGTGAATTCCGGTACGGCCTGATAGGGGAGGCTGGCCATGGGATGAACGCGTAGAGTGCCCGAATCCAGCTGTTGCGACGCGAGACGTTGAAAGAGATTGCTCATGCGCGCACCCGGTCGAGATAGGCCGCCCTGCGACTGTCGCTAAGGGCGAGGATGTCAGGCTCGGTCCAACCGTAGGTGCAGGCCAGGGTGTGGATGTCGTTGAGCAGTCGCTGAGCGAGGCTATCCAGCTCATCCCAGAGGTAGGCAGCAATGTCAAAACTGGCGCTGACCTCTTGTCCGCAGCTCGGACAGGGCAGATCAAGTGATAGTTCGGCCCAGGGGTCGGCGTCGTCGATGGCGGCGCCGGCTGCTTCCATCAGTGCAGCCAATCGCTTTGGCTCAACCTTGTCCTCGGTCTCGTCGATCACGCACTGGCGGAGCAGGGCCATGGCCGCTTCGTCCGGATGATCGCAGCGCGCGGCTGCGGCCAAGTGGCGGCTGGTGGGCCGCTTGAAACGAACTTCGCCGACAGTGATTTCGTCAACCGAGGGTGAGGGTTGCGGTGGCAGCATAGACGGATGAAGCTCGAATTCCATACGTTCGCCACAGCCGGGGCAGTCCACCCAGGCACTCAGTTGGCTGCCAAAGTAGGATTCGCGCAGGGCCATGATGGCTGCGTTGCGTTCACTCAAAGGAGCGTCGACCAGCTCGTCTGGATTGCGATGCGGTACGGCCATTGCAAACAGCAGCAGGGCGCGGTCAATGGGGTGACGGCGAGCGCCTGACTCCCAGATCGCGAGCAGGCGTGCTGGAGTGAGTGCTAGCATGACGATCAGGCCGGTTCAGTGAAGCTCGGTTCGGACGGTTCGGTCACGTCGTAATCCCGTTCCCAGCCTTCGTTCTCCAGTTTGATGGTCTGGATTGCCACCGCATTCGCATTGGCGTCCAGCTCCGGCAGTGCCTGATACTCGGATACCCAGCAACGGAACACCTTGTAGGCGATGGCGAGCTGGCCGGCTTCGTTATAGACCTCAATGATCAGATCCTTGCGGAAATCCTTGAGCGAGGTTTCTGCACCTAGGCCTGAACCGAAGTTCCACACCTTATTGGCCCACTGCTCGAAGTCGACATCATGGGTGACGCCGCGCTCAAGGGTAATGGCTTCGAACTTGGTTCGACCCGGTGATTTGCGGGTCATGGACGGGTCGCCTCCTTCGCGGTGTTCCACCAGTTCGGTGCTGCGCTTGAGCGAGCCGACCTTGCTGATGCCGGCCACATAGCGACCGTCCCACTTGACGCGGAATTTGAAATTCTTGTAAGGGTCGAAGCGGTGGGTATTAACGCTGAACTGTGCCATGTAAATGTCTCCTTACACTTCAATTTGGCCGGCAATCTGCTGAAGTTTGATGACCACGAATTCAGCCGGCTTGAGCGGTGCGAAACCGACGACGATATTTACCACTCCGCGGTCGATGTCGTTCTGGGTGGTTGTCTCCTTGTCGCACTTAACGAAGTAGGCATCTTTCGCCGCACTGCCCTGGAAAGCCCCCTGGCGGAACAGGGTCTGCATAAAGGCACCAATGTTGAGACGGATCTGTGCCCATAGCGGCTCGTCATTGGGCTCGAATACCACCCACTGGGTGCCGCGGAACAGGCTTTCCTCAAGGAACAGGGCGAGGCGCCTGATCGGTACGTACTTCCACTCCGAGGCCAGCAAATCTGCGCCGGCCAGGGTGCGTGAACCCCAGACCAGATGGCCGGCAACGGGAAAGCTGCGCAGGCAATTGAGGCCGACCGGGTTGAGCACGCCGTTCTGGGCATCGGTCATGGTGTAGGTGAACCCCTGAGCACCTGAGAAGGAGGCGGCCAGACCCGCCGGAGCCTTCCACACACCCCGCTGTACATCGGTGCGGGCGATGATGCCGGCTACCGCCCCACAGGGGGCAAAGTCGGCCAGCCGGTTTTCCGACAGCGCGTCGGGCATGCGCAGGCGGGGGTAGTAGGCCATGGCGTTGATGGCCGTGGCATTGCCTACCGTGCTGCGCAAGCTGTTGACACCGGTTTCCGCATCGGAAATGGCGGTACTTGGAGTGGCGGTCCAGGCCGCGGGCGAGTCGATGATGAGCATCGCCCGGCGTTCCTGACAGTAGCCAGCGGCCGTGGCCCAGGTGGCGCCTGCCACATCGGTGCTGCGAGTCAGCGGCGGAATACACATCAGGTTGAACAGGTCGGCGCCTTCGAGGGCGTAGATACCTGTGCGCTGATTGCGGTTGCCGGTGATCTCGGTGTCGGTGATGTCGCTGCCGTCGTCAGTGGCGGTGCCGACTGCAGCGACGGTGTTGTCGGTTGGTTCGGCGCCATCACCTGTGCTGGTACGGACGTTGACCAGGGCGGATTGTTCATTGAGCACGGTGTCCACGAAGCGCGCATGGGTAGATACCGTGGAGATGTTGCGGAACTGCTCGGAGGCGATGACCGTGCTGCCGCCCGGAGCGTCAAGCTCTTCGATGAGCAGGTTGAAGAGCGTCGCGTCCGACGGGTCGGAGGTGTTGTGGTCAATCGTCGCTTGCAGGTTGCTGCCCCAGAGACCGGGGCTGGCTGCTTCGAGTACCAAATCCGATCCATTGGTCCCGAGGGTGATGGTGGCGGTGCTGGTGCTAATGGTGCCGTTGAAGACCCGCACGATCAGCGCGTCGCTGCCGCCATGCTGGAAAAACTGATTGACCGCGTAACCCAGTGTCGCCGGTTGCCAGAGGCCCCCGAATATACGGGAGAATTCGGCAAAGCTTTGAACGCGTACCGGGGTGTTGACCGGACCGCGCAGGGCGCGACCGACAAAGGCGGTGATGGATGTGGCAACTCCGGTGATGGTGCGAACGCCGCTCGGCACCTCTTCGATATATACACCGGGATAGGTCAGGGCAGACGGCATGGCGGTAACTCCTTGTTCCGAGTTGGCCGCTGAGACGCGATGGGCGTCCTTTTCGGCCAGGGTTCAGACACGTCCGCCGGCTAGGTGTCGGGCGGAGATGTCCATCAACAGGTTCTGGGTACGGCTGTCTTGCGCTGGATGGCGCGTTTCCTTCCGAGGTGTGGGTGTGTGGCTCGGCGTGCTGTGAAAGCCCGTCCGTTGTGAGCCCGGTCTGCCGCGAAAGGAATTAAAAGTATAGGACAACATCATTGGTATTCAACTGTCGATATGTGTGAAAAATTGCACACTTGAATTGTGCGTTTATTTACAGAAATCCATCCGGCGCATCTTTGCTGGTCGCGTGAGTGTCGGCCTACCGTGTACCTGATTACCCATGAGACTCAGCTATTAAGTCTGGGGTGTTTGCATAATGGAATCTACTGAATAAGCGAGGCTTTCCATTATGGCGAAAAACACCATTCAATTTCATAAAGGTCTTGGCTTGCACGAGTTTCTTGAAAAATATGTAACGGAAGAACAATGCAAGCAGGCCCTGTATGCATTGCGCTGGCCGACCGGATATATTTTCCCGAATTGCGGCAACACCACGAGCACGTTGGTTTTGCCAGCGATTAGCAAAATATCAGTGCGGCCACGAAACAGGTTTCATAAATTGCTATCTTTTGTTCTGGAGAAAAGGAATCTGAAATGGGAGGTACTGGCTTCGATTTTTACAGCTCTACTCTGAGCGCGATGAGCTGCAGCTTTTCCTGTTCAAGATCAGCCAGCCTCGAATCGATGGCGGAGATATCATGAAATTTATATCCGCTGCTATATTGATTAGGCATGAACTTGAGGTGGTTTGATCAGCGGCTCAGCTGGAATACCCAAGCCTTCATGGAGCTTCCAGATCATCATCAAAGTCAGCGAACGCTTGTGATTTAGGATCTCGTAAACGCGATTACTTTTACCGATCATCGGCTCCAGGTCTTTTGCGGTTAACCCCTTGCGTTCCATTTCGAACTTGATCGCCTCGACAGGATCGGGCAAGTCCATCGGGAAATGCTTGGCTTCATAAGCCTCAATAAGCGTGACCATAACATCCAGCTTTTCTCCTTCCGGGGTGTCTGGCCCAGCCATCATCAGGTTTTCAATTTCTTTCAATGCCGCGCGGTAGTCGGCATCAGTTTTAATCGGTTTGATGTCCATGGTTATTCCTTCGGCAGTTAAATGGTTTGCACATCTATCTTGTCGTACTGCACATGGGTGCCAATAAAGCGGACGTATATAACCCTGTAGGCATAGTTGATCCACATGACCAGTCGATACTTGTTCCCTGCAATGTTGAATGCCACACGGCCCAGCTCAATCGCAAGAAGAGAAAACAAACGAACAGCGTCACCAGGCCATGACCTGGGCGCAACGCTTGAAGCGAGTGTTCAATATACTCCAGGACACCCTCTCTTGATGCTCCGCATCACTTCACCTTGTTGACGTATCGATCTGCGAGAAGTGCGGAGGTGAACCCAAGCTAATTGCCAGTTTCGAGGATCAGGTGGTCATCAACAAGATACTGACTCATCTACAAGCCAAGGACAGCTTGCCACCCACGCCGGAGTTGTTGCCTGCTGCTCGGGCCTCATCGGCTTCAGACTGGTTTGTCTAGTACCGGGTCTTCACATCTCTCAACGCGGCAAGCATCAGCAGGATAGGTTGCCTGGTGGGTTGTTGCCGATAATAGGCCTGATGGCCAGAAAGGCTGTGGAAGAGGGGCGACTCCACCGTAAAGCCGGGTCGTTGGGTGGATTGAGGTCGGGAAGGCGGCTATCTCAAGCGTATGCTGCCACCAGTTTTCTGCCTTGTATGGTAGGGGGGGTACGGATGCTCTTCCTATACTTAGGCGCACCATCTGATAAGTGGAAAACAGGCATGGGCCAATAAAAATGGCCATAAATATGAGCGCAGGATAAAAAACAGGCCATGCCGGCCAGCTCATCCGGTTCCAGGCCGCATTGGAAACCGGGCAGGGGTTGTCTGAACAG
>JARRNY010000151.1:0-5643 GCA_037384445.1 Candidatus Thiodiazotropha sp. | reverse complement strand
GTCTCTTCCCTATCAAGACAAGCAGGCAAAAAGTGATTGATGGTCTCCATGTTGGTCAATGTATGTTGCGTCGGTTTTGCAGTGATGAACTCACCGCCACCGATGGCCAGCGGCAGTAACAACTGATCGGCAAGATGGGGGCCAACCGGCGCTTTTACCCGAAGATATGCATTTATCTGGCGGCAGAGTTTGCCTGCCACCCGCTCGGCGCTGACCCCTTTCTCGCCAAAGGCAGTGAAGACCTCGGTGACATGTTCATGTTCGATAGTGGCCAGCAGAACGTTGCCCGGTCCCTGACTATTGTTGAGGCCACGCAGTTGAAGCTGGGTTGGATCCCAGCCCATGGTGCGGCGGACGGTCTCCAATTCGCGCTCGGCAATACGGACAGGCAGCGCTGCGATCAACGCCTCGCTACTGGCTTGTTGTAACTCGCCCCGCTCCAATAGATGCAGTGGTTGCAATTGACTCTCAGTCTCCAGTCTCAACTCCAACTCTCCACCGCCCGCAGGGTAAAAGCCGTACCGCGACAGGCTCATTTCGACATCAACTCCCATTCGCTTTAGCAGCGGGAGATAGGCGCGTTGCAGAAAATCGGCAGGCGGCGCCAGTGGATTGTGGGTACCACCGCTCAGATGTAGCCGAGCCTCGACCCCGGCTGCCAACAGGGCTGGCAGAACCGTCTGCAATACCAGGGTGCAGCTGCCAGCCGTACCGATGGCAAAGCGATAGTCGCCTCCCATGATGGTCTGGGGCTGAAACAGCAGTGACTGTGAACCTGCGCCTGCGCCTTCTGTTTTTGCCATACCAACGGCCGTTGCGGCTTGCACGGCAGTAAGGTGTTGTCGCATCAGACCGGGTTTTTTCCGCTTGGCGCGGATATTGATCATGCGCAGGGGGCGGCCGGTGATCAGCGACAGCGTTAATGCGGTGCGTAACACCTGGCCGCCCCCCTCTCCACGGGAACCGTCGATGGTGATCAGGTCGGATATATTGTTCATGTTGATTTGTATCCGTTCAGTATCTGACGTTCTTACCCTTTGACGCAGACCACTTGTCGCAGGGTATGCACCACTTCCACCAGATCCCGCTGGGCATGGATCACCGCATCGATGTCCTTGTAGGCCATCGGGATCTCGTCGATCACGGCGCTGTCCTTACGGCACTCCACGCCTTCGGTTGCCCGCTTCTGGTCCTCCAGGGTGAAGCGGCGTTTGGCTTCGGTTCGCGAATAGACCCGTCCTGCGCCGTGGGAACAGGAGCAGAAGCTTTCCGGGTTGCCTTTTCCGCGCACGATATAGGAACGCGCGCCCATGCTGCCTGGAATGATACCCAACTCCCCTGCCCCGGCGCGTACAGCGCCCTTTCGCGTCACCCACACCTGTTCACCATAGTGCGCTTCCTGTTGCACATAGTTGTGGTGGCAGTTAACCGCCATGCTGTCGGCATTGAAGGGCTTGTCGATGACCTGTCGCAAAGCACCGATGGTCGCCGCCATCATCAACTCACGGTTGCAGCGGGCGAAGTGCTGCGCCCAACCCACTGCCTCGACGTAGTCGTTGAAGTGTTCGGTCCCCTCCGGCAGATAGGCCAGATCACGATCCGGCGGAGTGATATGCCAGGTACGCATATCCTCCTTCGCCTGCTCGATGAAGAGGTTGCCAATGGCGTTACCGACACCGCGCGACCCGGAGTGAAGCATGATCCAGACGGCTTCGCTCTCATCCAGGCAGATCTCGATGAAGTGGTTGCCGGTTCCCAGGGTTCCCAAGTGAACATGGTTGTTGGTGTTCTTCAGTCGGGGATATTTTTCCACGATGCGTGCAAAGGGTTCCACCAGATCCTTCCAGGCTGAATCGACGTGAGCCGGCGGTGTTCCCCAGGCGCCTTTATCGCGCCGTCCCCGTCCAATGCTTCGGCCATGGGGCACCGCCTGTTCGATCGCGCTACGCATCGGCCCAAGGTTATCCGGCAGATCTGCGGCCTGCAGGCTGGTGCGCGCCGCCATCATGCCGCAACCGATATCGACGCCGACCGCTGCAGGGATGATCGCTCCACGGGTGGGGATCACCGATCCGATGGTCGCCCCCTTGCCGACATGCACATCGGGCATCACGGCGATCCATTTATGGATGAAGGGCAGACGCGATGCATTCAGCAACTGCCCTTTGGCCTTTTCATCGACAGGCACCCCCTGGGTCCACATCTTGACCGGATGTGCCTGCTCGGCCTGCATGACGTCGTAGTTTCCAGTTTTCATCTTCTTGCTCCATTGAGTGGGTGTCATACAGGGCCCATGGATGGGAGATTCTACGACACCCTTAAATAAGTGCGGCGACCAGGTTTGATGACGCGTTTATTCTGCCACCCGGCCGAAGCCGGACCGGGATTTGAACCCGGAACCCTTGCGGGACCTTGCCCTTAGTAGTAACAGGCAAGATGCGTTTACCAAGTAGCGCCATCGGCATTCGCCGCGAAACGGCTTTCATACGCCCCGTGCTATGGGGAGTAACAAATAAGTGGGCGACAAGGAACGGTGAAACGCGTGCTCTACCAGACTGAGCTACACCCCCGTCGTAGTGGAGGTGACGGGATTCGAACCCGCGACCACGTCGTGCATAGCGATGTAGTTCCACCTGCATTCGCCCGTAAATCGTTCGGGGGCTTGCACCCCGGTGGAGCGGGCACTAGTGCCCGCCCCTCTTCCTACGCTGTTGCCAGCTGTTGGCTTTCGATCACGCTAACCCAGTGACCTGCCTGCATCTTTCCTCTGGCGAACTGCTCTATCAGAGTGAAGACTGCATCACTGAAGCCGCCGATATTGAGGATATCCTCACGCTCCGGTGCCTGAGTGGTGGCATAGGGCTGGATGTCGAGACAAACCAACCGCGCCGCCGGGTTGTGTTGGCGGAACCTGGCCCACTCATGCATCACAGCGCTTGAGGCATGACGACCGGAGTCGACCCAGGACTGGTTATCCGACACCAACAGCACCAGATCGGCCTTTTCCCGGCGCTTGTTCAGCCAATGCAGCGGCGAGCTGCAATTGGTCCCGCCGCCACCGACGGACGCCAGCCGGGTGGCGTTTTCCATCACCGTCGCATCCGCACTGATGCGCACCTTGGAGACATCCCAGTCGAACGGCAGTACCAAGGTACGGCGGTCTTTGCGCAGGAAGGCTGCGGCCACCAGCGCCGCCACATCGATACAGCGGGTCGCACTGGTTGCTCCCCGGCGCCAGCCGGTGACCGGATACTGCATCGAGCCAGACACATCGGGGCAGACCACCACCCGTCCCGGCAGTTCCGGTACATTGCCCAGTGCAATCTCCATGGCCTGCGCCAGTGCCTGTCGAATCTTCTCCGGCACGCCGGATGCCGACTGATAGGCGGTCAGCAGCTGGTAGGGAAACGCCCTGGTCTTGGTGATCGCTTTCGTATCGGTCAGACGCCGCGCCAGCTTTGTGGCCATCTTCGGCTGCTCGAACACGCCGTGACGCTGAAAGCTGTTGAGGTTCATCCGCACCATCTGCCAACCCCCACGCTGTGCCAGGTTTGCCCACTGCGACTCGGTCAGCGGCAGTGAAGTCAACATCTGGAACGGCACCTTGGGCAGCTTTCCGCCTTCACGCTTGAAGCGCTCGAAGCTGTGCACCGCAGCCGGTAATGATGCGGTATCGTAGGGTTTGCCGATCAACCAGGCGAAGAAGGCTGAACGCCATGCATCCGCCGGCTTCGGATGTACCATCTTCACCACATCGGCCAGCGAAGGTGCCTTACCCACCGCCGCTGCCAGCAGTTGTTGCTCGCTGGCCCGGTTCAGCCACTCCTGCACCAGGCGCTTCGGCCGGGTTCCCAGGGACTTACTCCCCAGCGCCCCGCTGCGCATGATCTGCACGAAGTTGCGCAACATACGACCGTTATCGATGACCTGACCGAAGGCGACAGGCAGCCATTCGCTGCCGCGCGCGGCCAGCACGGCACACAGCAGTGCCGGCATATCCTTCATTCCCCCGTGCTGGCGACACCAGATCGCCGTGCGGGCGATGAACTCCGCCTCCACTCGGGCGCACAATTCGATCACCTGCTCCAGCTGGGCCTGCGCCCCGGCGTAGTAAGTCCCATTGAGGCATCCGGTGACCGCATACTGCGCCAGGGCGTGTTTATCGCTCAGACGATAAGCGGTACCACCGGCTTCGTTCAGGGTATCGGTTTTTAGCGAAAGCTGGGCCGCACCGGGAAAAAGCATCTTGTTAGCCATCTTGCTGCCTCTTTGGTTAGAACAATCATTTCTAAGTTGCCCTGGCTATTGCGAAGGGCATGCCAAATTTGCATGCATCTCTTCAACGTATTGTTTTACAGGGCAAATAATTTATTTTCTTATAATTCGATCCAAACCACAGCTGTTTTGCACTGGTCGGTATTTATATTTATATATATCTATTTATAATTATTTATCGCCCAGGCTCGTGGCTTACCTGGGCGTCGTTGAAGGTGAATGGGAAGTGGAAATGAAAAAGACGGTTGTGATTGGTTTTCTTGGCGCAGTGCTGGACGAAGGACGCGGCAATGGTCGCTGGGAGAAGTGGCGTCCCAGCGTATCGCTCTGTCAGCAGGAGGATCTGCTGATTGACCGTCTGGAGCTCTTCTATCAACCGGACAGATACCAGCGAGTAATGGAGACCGTGGCCAAGGATGTCGCCGCCGTATCGCCCGAGACAGAGCTGGTGAGGCGTCCCATGCCACTCGACAATCCTTGGGATTTCGAACAGGTCTACGCCGCCCTGCACAGCTTTGCCCGTAGCTACCCCTTCGAGCCGGAGCAGGAGGATTATCTGATCCACATCACCACCGGCACCCATGTCGCCCAGATTTGCCTCTTTCTGTTGACCGAAGCGAACTACTTCCCTGCCCGCTTGCTACAAAGCGCGCCACCGCCAAAACAGCGCATGGGCGAGGTGGGTAGTTACACCATCATCGATCTCGATCTGTCGCGCTACGACCGCATCGCCCAGCGCTTCGCCGAGGAGCGGGAGGAGACCCTCAACCTGTTGAAATCGGGTATCGCCACTCGAAACCCCGCCTTTAACCGCATGATCGATGCCATTGAAAAGGTGGCCAACCGCTCCCCCGCTCCCATCCTGCTGCTCGGCCCCACCGGCGCCGGTAAGTCGTTCCTCGCCCGCCAGGTCTATCAGCTCAAACGCCAGCGTCACCAGATCAGCGGGCCCTTTGTCGAGGTCAATTGCGCCACCCTGCATGGCGAAGGCACCATGTCGGCCCTGTTCGGCCACACCAAGGGCGCCTACACCGGCTCGGTCGGTGACCGCGAAGGTCTACTACGCCAGGCCGACGGCGGCTTGCTGTTTCTGGATGAGATTGGCGAACTGGGGTTGGACGAACAGTCGATGTTGCTCAAGGCAATCGAGGAGAAACGTTTCTACCCGATGGGATCGGATCAGGAGGTGGAGAGTCATTTTCAATTGATCGCCGGTACCTGCCGTGATCTGCGTATCGATGTCGAGCAGGGGCGGTTTCGCGAAGACCTCTACGCCCGCATCAACCTCTGGACCTTCCACCTGCCGGGGCTGGCGGAACGGCCGGAAGACATCGAGCCCAATCTGGAATATGAACTGGAACGCCAGGC
>JARRNY010000150.1:983-6678 GCA_037384445.1 Candidatus Thiodiazotropha sp. | reverse complement strand
ATCCCTCTGGTGATCGTGATTTTCGGTGTCGCCTATGCCGCAGGCAGCACCAACCTGGTCGATATCATTGCTGTCCAGCAGGCCGGTGGATTTGAGACCTGGGGCGTAGTGCAAACCCCGTTGCTGGCCATCGCCGGACTGATCGCCATGCACGCTTCGCTGGGCAAACAGCCCTTCGAGATCTACATCGCCCCGGCGGAGATCGCCACTGGCCCCATGGTCGAAATGGGGGGCAAGTACCTGGGCGGCCTCTTTGTCATGCAGTGTTTCCAGCTCTACACCACCTCAGTGCTCTATGTCAGCCTGTTTCTCGGCGGCGGCACCACCTGGTTCGATCTTCTGCTGAAGAGTTTCCTGGTGCTGGCGATCCCGGTCAGTATCGCCTATCTCTTCCCCCGCTACCGAACGGAAGACCTGTTGCGGCTAATGTGGAAATGGCCAGTGATATTGGGCCTGATTGGACTGGCGTTTGTCATGTAGTGTTTAGCGTCAATCGGAAATGGACGTCAACAATGCAGTTTGGGATGAGTGACTGAAAAGTCCAACCCAGAAGCAAAATTCATCACCATTTGGTAACAGCTATGAGCTCGATTAAACAGATACCGGTGATCCAAGAGAAACGTACCAACCCGCTGGCGCGGGTGTTCGACGACCTGGTGAGCTTCTGTCGCTCCCGTTCTCTCTTTCTTCTCCACTACTGCACTGGCTGCGGCGCCATCGAACTGCCGCCGGCCATGACCTCCCGCTTCGACATGGAGCGCCTTGGCATTCAGCCCATGGTCTCGCCGCGTCAGGCGGACATTCTGCTGATCACCGGCTATGTTTCGATCAAGACCCTCAAGCGGGTGATACTGACCTACGAACAGATGGGTTCGCCAAAGTATGTGATAGGTATCTGCTCCTGCACGGTCAATGGCGGCATGTACTGGCAGAGTTATGCCACGGCCAAGAAACTGGATGAGTACATGCCGGTGGACCTCTACATCGCCGGCTGCATGCCCAGACCCGAAGCGGTCATTGCCGGTCTGCAGAAGCTGATGGACAGGATCAACTCCGGCGAGGCCAACAGCTGGCAAGACTACTATCGCAATTACGACTACTACCTGGGTAATCAGCAGAAACTGTTTGGTGAGACCTGGCAGACCCCCACCGACATCATCACCGAGGCAAAGCACTACAATCTGTTGGCTGAAGGTACCCTCGGTGATCACACCAAACTGCTGCAGCAACACCAGGAACCGCTGGAAGCCCACAACATGCGCCTTGGCCATAATCTCAAGGAGCCCCTTGAATGAGTCATGATATCGCTCACTGGCTGGATGACCTGCTGGCCGAAATTGAAGGCATAAAGGTACGCCGCAAAAGTAACCGCCGGGTACGGGTCGATGTACCCGCCGACGCCCTGCCCGCCCTTCTGGAGTTACTGCAGGGACGAGCCGGCTATATCCATCTTTCGGCCATCAGCTGTGTCGACTGGATTGATGAAAACGAGTTTGAGCTGGTCTACCACGTCTGGTCCTACGATAGCCATTCGCTGGTCTCGGCGCATATACGCATCGCTCGGGAGCCCGGCGTCTACCTCTCGGTATACGACCTCTACCAACCGGCCGCCTTCTTTGAGCGCGATATCCATGAGATGTACGGCATCCACTTTGAAGGCAGCCCCAACATGGAGAAGTTTATTCTCACCGAATGGGATGGCCCGCCTCCCATGCGCAAGGAGTTCGACAGCGAGGCCTATATCAACGAACACCTGAACTGGCAGAACTACAACCCGGAGTGGTTGCAGGAACTGATCGCTGAAGGTGGCGGCGTGATTATCCCGCCGGAAGAGCAGCGGTTCAGCCAGAAGAAAGTCAAAAAGAGTTAACTGCCAATGAACAAATCACTGCAAATTAATTTCAATACATTTGTGTTTATTAGCGGTGATTCGCCGTCATTGGCGGCCTGATTCAAAGCGAGCGAAGCGAGCACATGAGACCTGAAAACTACGAAGCCCAACGCCATCCGCCGAGTAATGAGTTTGAACTCAACTTCGGCCCCAACCATCCCGGCATTGAAGGCAATTACGCTCTCAAGGTGAAATTGCACGGGGATGTGGTGCTCGAGGCCAAGGCCGACGGTGGCTATCTCCACCGCGGCTTCGAGAAGCTGATGGAGCAGCGACTGTGGATTCAGAACATCGCTCTGGTGCCCCGCATCTGTGTACCCGATCCCTCGCCGATGGAGGTCTGTTACTCCTTGGCGGTGGAGGAGCTGTGCGGTCTTGAAGTGCCTCAGCGGGCACAATGGATCCGTGTCATGCAGTTGGAACTCTCACGCATCGCCGCCCATCTCTTTACCTTCGGCGGCCATGCCGCTACCACCGGCATGTACAGCACCATGTACTGGGGCGTGGCCGACCGCGATCTGCTGCTCGATCTGTTCGAGGAGTTCACCGGCGGCCGGGTCTATAGCATCTACAATATCCCGGGCGGGGTAAGGCGCGAATTGCCAGAAGGTTTCCTGCAGCGGGTCAGCGAGACGCTCGACTACATCGAGTCACGACTCTCCGACTACGACAATCTCTTTTTCAAGAACCAGGTCTTCGTCAAGCGTGCAAAGGGAGTCGGCGTCATGAGTCAGGAACAGGCTCTGGCCTGGGGTGTGACCGGCCCCAACCTGCGCGCCACCGGCCTCGAATTCGATGTGCGCCGCAACGATCCCTATCTGATCTACGACCAGCTCGATTTCGACATACCGACTGAGCAGAGCGGCGATGCCTGGGCCCGCACCCTGGTACGGCGACAGGAGCTGATGCAGAGCATCCGTATCGTTCGCCAGGTCATTGCCGCACTACCCGATATACGCGGGCCGATCCGAGCCCCGATCCCCAACCCTCTGGCCTGGAACGTACCGGCGGGTGAAGTCTATACCCGAGTCGAGTCATCCAAAGGTGAGCTCTGTTATTTCGTGGTGTCGAACGGCGGGCCAAAACCCTACCGCGTGCATGTGCGCGGCCCCTCCTCCATGCACGCCGTGCAGGTACTGGAGAAACTCTCGGTAGGGTCGCGCATCGAGGACATTGCACAGACCATGTTTTCGCTGGATGCCTGTCCGCCGGAGGTGGATCGATGAAAGGCCGAGTATTGGTAATGCGCGGCGCGGCAATCCGCACCCTACAGGGATACGAGACGTAGGGTGCGGCTTGCCGCACCGATAATTACTGGACAGACAGTCAACAAGAGCCAAGAGAATCAGACGATGGCAAAAACCAGTCAAGACAGCGATCTCAAACCGCATGATTCACCGGTGATCGAACATGCAGACCGCGGCTCCATCCTGTCACCGCTGAAGGCGCTGCAATTCTTTGCCCGCAAGCCGGTCACCGAGCCGCTGGAACCCCGTCCTGCGACAAGCAACTACCGCGGTTTCCATCTCAACGACCACGAAAAGTGTATCGGCTGCAGCTCCTGTCAGAAGGTCTGCGATAACGCCGCCATCACCATGGTCAAGGTGCCGCATCTGCCCGAAAACCCGGTAGAGGGCATTCGCAACCTGCGCCCCGCCATCGACTATGGCCGCTGCTGCTGGTGCGCACTCTGTGTCGACATCTGTCCCACCGGCGCCATCTCCCTGTCGCGGGAGTATGTGCACACCTGTACGCAGGATGAGATCGACAGCTACTTCATGTATCCCAAGGAGACCGGCATGCACGGGGTCGATTTCGGCCTCGGCTGGACCAAGACCGCCGACTCCGATCTGCTCGACCTGAAGCGCCAGCCGATGGCCGAGATGGAGCCGGAGGTACGTATCGGCAACTTCGACGAGATCGTCGCCGGCTTCTCTACCCAACAGGCCGTATTGGAGGCCTCGCGTTGCGTACAGTGCGGCATGTGCCACGATGCCTGCCCCACCCACATGGATGCCCCCGAATACATCCGCGCCATCTGGCAGGGGGATATGGAAGAGGCGGTGCGGCAGATCTACCGCACCAATCCCTTCTCTCACGTCTGCGGACGGGTCTGCACCCACAAGTGCGAGGACGCCTGCTCCATCGGCCGTCGCGGCGAACCGGTAGCGATCCGCTGGCTGAAACGCTACGCCATGGACTCGGTCGATCACGAGCGCATCAAGGCCATCGCCGCAGAAGGCAAGGCGGACTACCTGAGCGGCCACCGCATAGCGATCATCGGTGCCGGCCCTGCCGGCCTCACCGCCGCGTTCGACCTGGCGCGCAAGGGTCACGAGGTGACTGTCTTCGAAGCGCGGGAGAAAGCCGGCGGCATGCCCCGCTACGGCATCCCCGAATACCGCCTGCCCTACGACATGATGGATCGTGATATCGACGTCATCACCTCGCTGGGAGTGAAGATCCAGACCAGCACCCGGGTTGGCGTCGATATCACCATGGAGCAGCTGCAGACCGACTACGACGCCGTGGTGCTGGCCATCGGCCTGCATCTCGGCCGCTCCACCCGCATCCCCGGCAGCGACCACAAGCAGGTGCGCAAAGCGGTCGAGCTGCTGCGCATGATCACCGACGGGGAAAGCTTCAAACTGCCGAAACAGGCGGTGGTCATCGGCGGCGGCAACGTGGCAATGGATATTGCCCGCAGCCTGGCACGGCAACAGAAACAGCAATTTGGCGAGGTGAAGATCACGGTCACCGCGCTGGAGGACATGGCTCACTTCCTGGCCGACCCAACAGAGGTCAAAGAGTGCGATGAGGAGGGAATCGAGATCATCGATGCCCGGGGCCCACAGGAGTGCGTGATTGAAAAGGGTAAACTCAAGGGACTGAGGACCTGGAAAGTTCGCTCCATTTTTGATGAGCAGGGTCGCTTCGCTCCCGCCTACGACGAGAACGACGAGCTGATCCATGAAGGGGAGATGGTGATCGAGGCCATCGGTCAGATGTCAGACGTCAATCTGCTGGGCGAAACCCTGACCGAATCCCTGGAGTGGAACCGGGGCCGTCTCAAAGTGGATGCAAACGGCAGAACATCGGCCGAGTGGCTGTGGGCGGCCGGCGACTGCGTCAATGGTCCCGATGTGGTGCATGCCGTGGCAGACGGTCACCGGGTGGCTGCCAGCATCGAGGCCTGGTTGGATGAGAAAACGGGAGTCAGCGCATGAAAGAGGGTCACGGCAGCGGCTATGAACAGCTGCAATCGAAAAAGACGCTGGGCGAAATTCTGGCGGTTGCCATCGAATTCGAGAAAACGGCAAGAGACTTCTATAGCGCGCTGATCCCCAAGGTCAGCAAACAGATCCGCTACCTGGTGGAGGAACTGGCCGAAGAGGAGCAGCGCCACTTCGATCTCTTCAGCGAACTAAAGGCGCGTCCCGACCTGGATGAACAGATTGAGACACTGGTTGAGGTGCCAGCCAGCGACAAGCGCTTTTCCGATGCCGTCCTCTTGCCCGATCTGGGGGACCATCCCGATGACCAGTCTGTCCTGCAATACGCCTTGGGACGGGAGCACGCCGCCATGGAGCAGTACCGCTCCCTGGCCGAAAATACCGCCGATGGTCCCATCCGGGAACTCTTTGTCTATCTCGCCAATGAGGAAACTCTGCACAAAAACCAACTGGAACGCCTCTACTACGAAACGGTTCACAGCGGAGGCGTCTGAACCCGCAGCTTGGGAATACGCCGATTTGTTGGGACCTCCAGCCCGGGAATAGACTATAGTTTGAACTATTAACCCGG
>JARRNY010000150.1:0-969 GCA_037384445.1 Candidatus Thiodiazotropha sp. | reverse complement strand
AGCCCTGAACGCCATCTATTTGGCTGCCGGGTTGATTTTTGGGCTATGAGGAAAGCCCTGTTGCTTGGTTGGCGAGCAATAACAATCGTTTCGTAGAGGTGTTGGCGAGGAGAGGCCCAACCCTACGTTGGACTCAACAATGACGACCAGACAGTCTTCTCCCTTCGCGCAGCTTCGGCGACTACGCCATAGATCCGCATTTATCCTGCTCCTGCTTTTACTTCCGGTTATTCCGCTTCGTGCCATCGGCGCCTCAGACAGCAACATGGTCCGTTACGACCTGGATCGCGCCATCGCTGTGGCACTGGAGAATAACCGCCTGCGTACCATTTCACAGCAATCCCTGGCAATTGCCGAGGCCCAGTACCGTCAGGCCGCCTCCAGCTACTGGCCCTCGCTGAGCCTTAACGTGGGCTTTCAACGACGCGACGAACCGGCTGACTTCGAATATCCGGCACAGAACTTCGACGTCATGCCGGGCCTGCTGCCTCCCGTTCATATCCCCGAACAGAAGATCCCCCTGCTGGGCCGTGATACCACACTCTACTCACTGGAGATGACCTACCCTCTCTATACCGGCGGCAAACGCTCCAGCCTGGTCGAACAGGCGCGGATCGGCATCGACATTGCGGCCACAGAGGTGCACCGCACCGACCTCCAGGTGGTGCAGGACGTCAAGCGCTTCTACTATGCCGCCCGCTATACTCAACAATTGGTGGACCTGGCCGAGGACATCACCCTCTCCTTTGAGGTGTTGCGCGACATCACCCAGACCTTCTTCGATAACGGCTCCAATTCGGTGAACAAACTCGATCTGCTACAGAGCAAACTGGCCTACAGCATGTCGTCCGCCACCCTGGCCGAACTAGAGTCACGCCATGAATCGGCGCTTGCCGCACTGGCATTCGCCATGGGACTGGACTGGAGAGAACCCCTGGAAATCGGTTCCGACAGTTACCCGGATGGCCC
>JARRNY010000149.1:0-5792 GCA_037384445.1 Candidatus Thiodiazotropha sp. | reverse complement strand
GCCCAGCTATTGATGATTGAGCCAATACCGCAGCTGGACGACGAGATCGGTGCGAGGGCGCGTTCAGCGGGGGTCGGTAACACTTTGTACTTTGCTAATGGCCCAGAAATTTTCAATAAACATAGTGCGTTAATCGCATTTCCAAGCGACCGGGTGAAATATTCGGGCTAGTTGTTGGGGCAAGGCCCCACCCTAGCTAATTATTCAGGATGTAGAGTGGAGCCCTGCCCCGCCACAACGATTTGCTATCGCCGTCTGTGTTAGCCTTACTCATCTAACTTTTCTACAATCACCCCATGCACCCACTCCAATTCCCCAAAGGACTGACGGCGGAAAAATTCCTCGCCCGCCACTGGCAAAAGAGGCCGCTGCTGTTCAGACAACCCCTGCCCGGTTTCCAATGCGGCCTGGAGCCGGATGAGCTGGCCGGCATGGCCTGCGAAGAGGGCGTGGAGTCGCGGCTCGTGTTGGAGAAAGACGGCGCCAGCCCCTGGGAAGCACGCTTCGGCCCCTTCGACGAAAGCCTTTTCAGCCAGCTGCCGGAGAGCCACTGGACCCTGCTGGTGCAGGACGTGGACAAACATCTGCCGGAAGTGGCCCGCCTGCTGGAGCACTTTCGTTTCATCCCCGACTGGCGACTCGATGACGTGATGGTGAGCTATGCCGTCGACCAGGGCTCGGTAGGGCCCCATATCGACGACTACGATGTTTTTCTCTATCAGGCCAAGGGCCGACGCCGCTGGAAGATTCATTATCAGGCGGTGTCCGAAGCCGATTACATCCCCGGACTCGACCTGCGCATCCTGCCCGATTTCGAAGCCGAGGAGGAGTGGCTGCTGGAACCGGGCGACATGCTCTATCTGCCCCCCAATGTGGCCCACTGGGGTATCGCCGAGGGGGAGTGTATGACCTGCTCGGTCGGTTTTCGCGCACCCAGCCTGCGAGAGATGGCGGCGTCCTGGTTCGAACAGAGCGTCGAACAGCAACTGCCGACGACCCGCTACCGGGATCCCGCCCTGCAGCCCCAGGCGGCGCCCGGCGAGATCCGGGATGAGGCGCTGGCGGAGTTCAAAACCCTGCTGCAGGGCTGCCTCGACAATCTGCAGCAGGATAACCGCTGGTTCGGCCGCTTCATTACCGAGCCAAAGGATCACCTCCATGTGGAGCCCCGCGAGACCCCGCTCTCCAATGAGGCCTTTCTCAACCGCTTCCGGCAGGCGGCGGTCATTCATCGCCACGGCTTCACCCGCCTGGCCTTCACCCGCCATGACGGCGACGGCAACGATACCCTCTACGCCAACGGCATCTCCTACACCCTGCCAAGCGAATCGGGGGATTTCCTGCCGGTGGTGACGCGCCAGCGGGAGCTCCACTTCGGCTATCTGCAGGAGTGGATGGCGCAGCCGGTCTATCTCGATCTGCTGTGCCGACTCTACAACGACGGCCATCTCGAGTTTGCCGATGAGTGATACCGACTACACCATCCGCCAGGCAAGCTGGCCCGAGGATCGGCCCCTGCTTCGGCAGGTGCGTGAAGCCGTCTTCGTGGAGGAGCAGGGAGTTCCTCTGGAGATGGAGTGGGACGATGATGACATCATGGCCTATCATCTGCTCGCCCTGGACTCAGAGCAGCGCCCCATCGGCACCGCGCGGCTGCTCGGCAGCGGCCAGATCGGCCGCATGGCGGTGCTGCCGGCGTGGCGTCGTCGCGGGGTAGGAGCCGCCCTGCTCGCTCAGCTACTGCAGCATGCGGAGGCGACAGGACAAAAGCATCTGTTCCTGCATGCACAGATCGAAGCGGAGGCGTTCTATGCCAAGGCTGGATTCACCTCGCGGGGCAAGATCTTCCATGAGGCCGACATCCCGCATCGAAAGATGGTCCTGCACAGTGGCGTCAGCGGGATGGAAGAGCCCAGCGTCGATCTGGATCTGCCACAACTCGGCGAAACCGATGATCTGTTTCATCTGCACAATAACGAAGAGCACCTGATCCACGCCGCCGGTATGATACGCCAGGCCAAACGGGATCTGGCGCTATTCAGCTACGATCTGGATCCCCCGGTGTTCGATCAGACCCCGTTCATCGAGGCCTTCAAGGCCCTCGCCCTGCGTTCCCGCTTCAGCCGCATCCGCATCCTGCTGCAAGACAACGCGCTGGTACTGCAACGCGGACATCGCTTAGTCGAACTGGCCCAACGTCTGCCCTCGGTAATAGAGATACGACGACCCAATGAGGATTTCATCGATCATGAGGAGAACTTCCTGCTGATCGACGACTGCGGCTATCTGCACCGCAAGAGCAGAGCCAGTTACCTCGGCATTGCCTGCTACCACAACCGCCACCGGGTCAACCGGCTGCTGGCGCTGTTCGATGAGGCGTGGGAGAACGGCACCCCCGAGCGGGAACTGGCGCGGTTACATCTTTAAAACACGCCCCAACTTAGCGTTTAGGGTGGGACCTACGCCCAGCAAAATCCCTGAATAAGGCAAGGTTACGAATATTTTTCGCCTCTCCATCAGGCGATGTCGCCAGATAAGGGTGCTGCTCAGCCGAGAGGAGCCGCATCGCGGTGACGAATCGGCTGGGGTCGCTTGCATGGTGAAACATCACTTTCTTTCCCAGTGATCCCGTACTGGATCAAACATACCGAGCGGATCTAATTCAGGATGGGACTGAAACACTTGACCCATTACTCGGGTGTATAGATCGACTGATACGCGACCTATAGCTTTCTTGAATTTCAGGCGCAATTCTTCATCTTCAATATCTCGACTTATTAGTTCAGCATTATCTAATTCAGCCCAACATCGCTGAAATGATGCAATAAGCTTTTCCGCAATTTCCTTTTCTAGATATTCTGCCATCTATTTGTCACCTAACAGTCACCTTCTTTTCTGTGCACTGGCGGGTGAACCCTCACCCAACCATCGCTCTCGCAGGGCCTCCCGGTTCATCGCCAGCCACTGCAGAGCAATGAGAATACTGGTGGAGTTGGCGCGGCCGGTATAGAGCTCGCCGATGGCATCGTCCGCCGTCATTACCACGACCCGAATGTCTTCCCCCTCGTGGTCCAAGCCATGTACGCCGGTGGCCTTTGAACTATCGACCTCACCGCAGAAGAGTGCGATGCGATCGACAGAGATACCCGGGCTCACCATGAACTCGCAGATCCGTTCGATGCGGTTGACCGTGCAGTTGGCCTCTTCCAGCGCCTCCCGCCGTGCCACCGCTTCATCGGCTTCGTGGTCAGGCACAAAGCCACCCACCGTCTCCAGCACCCAGGGTTGCGGCTCTTGCTCAACCGCGCCGATGCGGAACTGCTCGACCAGCACCACCTGATCAAGCTTGGGATCGTAGAGCAGCACCGAGGCGGCACGTAATCCCTCAAGCCGCTCACGCACCAGGGTCTCGCTCACACCGCCCAGATAGAGTTCGTGCTGCAACCGGTAGCGGTTCAGTTTGAGAAAGCCGTTGTAGACCGGTTGTGATTCGAGAATCTCGTATTTGAATTTCATGCGGGTCTTCTGTGTCATTGTTCAAACGTCGACCATCATAGTGTGAAAACTCGATAAGCGCAGTCTGCTATGGTTCGAGCGGACACCCTGACCACCCTGCGGAGAGAGACTCCATGAAGGCATCCACCCTGGTTTCACGGCTTCGTCAACTGGGCGATGCCGAGATCGCCGCCCATTCACAACGGTTTTTCAAGACCGGCCCCGGCGAATATGGCGAGGGAGACCGCTTCCTCGGAATCCGCGTCCCAGTGTTGCGCAGGCAGGCAAAGAGTCAACGCGATACCCCGCTGGAGGAGAGCCTGAAGCTGTTGCGCTCCCCCTTTCACGAGGTGCGTCTTTTCGCCCTGCTGCTGTGGGTGGATCAATTCGCTGATGGTGATGAGCCCACACAGGAGACCATCTACCACCACTATCTGGCGCACACGTGCTATATCAACAATTGGGATCTGGTCGACAGCTCGGCAGCGCAGATCGTCGGCGCTTATCTGCAAAGCAGGGAGAGAACCGTACTCTACCGACTCGCCGCCTCCGATAGCCTCTGGGAGCGGCGGATCAGCATCATGGCCTGCTTCCATTTCATCCGCCTCAACGACTTCAAGGACACCCTGGCACTGTGCAGACTTCTGTTGGATGACCCACAAGACCTGATCCACAAGGCGAGCGGTTGGATGTTGCGTGAGGTTGGCAATCGTGACGGCGATGCCGAGCGTGGCTTCCTCAAGCGCCACTACCGCAAAATGCCGAGAACCATGCTGCGCTACGCGATCGAGAAGTTCCCCCGCGAAGAGCGCGAGCGCTATCTGAAAGCTGAGATCTGATCTCAGGGACACACGACTGAAGCCCCTTTGCGCTGACAATCAGGGATAATGGCTCAGATGATCAACCACAAAGGGTTTCATGAAACATGCGAAACAGATCCGGTAAGAGCCAGAACCTGCAATCCCTGACACAGATCACGACCATCGTCTATGGCTTACAGGCGGCTTCCTTTCTAATCGGTGTTACCTTCCTGGTCGCCCTGATCATCAATTATGTCAAACGGCCCGCTGTAGAAGGAACCTTCCTTGCGTCCCATTTCACCTGGCAGATCCGGACCTTCTGGTATGGCTTGCTGTGGGGCGCGATCGGCCTCATCAGCCACTTCTTCCTGATCAGCTATCTGATCCTGCTGGCCAATACGGTATGGATCCTCTATCGCATCATCAAAGGCTGGTTGCGATTGAGCGAAGGTAAAGCGCTCTATCGGGCATAAACAGCACGTATGACGGGGCAGGTCTTTTGCCTCTAGCTCAACAACGGATGAAATGTCCCCGGATTCCAGTCGGATAGCTAAATCTGCCACTTTTTTTACCTTGTTTCTCATCCAACTGTGCCTGCTAAGCGGCTGTTATAACCCCCATGAGCGATGGCGCATGCATCCGTTGTTCAAGCACATCGTGTCTTCAACTCACTGCAACACCAGTGACCTCCAATCAGGGCAGCTGGTAGAGGTGTCAGCAGCCACTCAGATCGGTAAATACCAGCTCAATACATCTTCCGCCGCCTAGTCTCAGGCACCCCACCCTACCCACCGAGAGGGTGGAGCCAGGCCACTTCAGTCCGCAGTGAAGCCCACCAACCGAAGCAGAATTGGCATTTTCAACGCTTGAGGATTTGTTAAAAAATGCCACAACAATAGCTGTTGCCAAATGAGACAGATAATTAATAATTCATTAAATTACAATTATTAACGAAATATAATTGAGGCAATTTAATAAGACCTCCAGCGCAAAACAGAAAAAATAGCGAAATAGATTTCCACTTCAATCACAAATTGAATGGACACCCCCTTGTATAAAGCTGAAATAACCTCTATATAAGTATTTAATTATTTAGCTAAAGAGGTGTCGAGATGAGTGAGATGTTACAGATCAGCTGCGCCGACTTGCGAGAGATGGCGGATATCAGTCCTGAGGAGCTCGAGGTGATTGTCGAAATGATGATTGAAGCGGATGAGGAGTTATGCCGCGATTTCAGCTGACCCACGGGGTTTCCAATAAAAAAGCCCGCCAAATGGCGGGCTTTTTTTGTCTCCGGCGAATGCCGGTGGATCAGTTAATCGACTGGTAGTAGTCGATCAGGATCTGTGCCACTTCGGGACGGGAGAACTCCTTCGGCGGGGCAATGCCATTGCCCAGCATCTCACGTACCTTGGTGCCGGAGAGGAGCACGAAATCCTCCTTTTCGTGATCCGGTGCTTCGCACATCATCACCACCTTGTTCAGTTTCTTCGACCA
>JARRNY010000148.1:0-9277 GCA_037384445.1 Candidatus Thiodiazotropha sp. | reverse complement strand
GAAACGAAGCTCTTCCTTCCTGAGCGTCGCTCCCGCCATTTCCCTGCAGACGACTCCTTCCGGGGGCGTCACCCTGAGCGGCGGTTACGAACTGGACTACACACACTATCTCGCGGAGGGTCTCGATCAGCGTCTCTTCCATCATGCATGGGGCGAAGTGACAACCCGGCTGAAACCGCGACTTTTCGCCAGCCTGGCGATGACCATCGATGCCCTGGAAAGCCCGCAGACGCGGGATGACGAAGGATGGGGTTACAGTCTCACTCCCGGCCTGACCTACCATGTCTCTGAACGAGTGAGTGCGCGCCTCGAGGGCAGCTATGCACGCTGGCGCTACGACAGTCTCGATTTCGATGCGGGTCGCTCGATCATCCGCCTGCAGAGCCATCAGGTGGATAATCGCTATACTGGCAAGCTGGGCCTGAGCTACCTGATCTCCCCCGGCAACGCTTTCAGCCTCGCCTATCGCGTCGCCTACAATGCATCGAACAACGACATCGACGAGTACAGCACGAATGCCATCGAGGCCCGCCTCGAGGCCGCGGCCGGAGACAGAACGCTGATCCGTCTCGAATACGCCGTGGGCAAGTGGCACTATATCGACTGGCGAGCGGGCAGGATGCTGAAAGGCAAGCTGCGCGACGACCTGCAGCAACACCTTCGTATCGGTGTGGTACGTGTCTTCTCTCCGTTCAGCGAACTGTTTGTCAATATCGAGGGGACCTTCAACGACTCCAATCTGGCGTATGAATCCTATATCAGACGCCTGGTCTACGGAGGCGTGCGGTTCAATTGGTAAAGCCTGCACACGTGATCCGGATTGTCTGGCGACTGCTGCTGATCGGTCTGCTGGCAGGTTGCGCCACGGCAGAGCGGCGTGAAACCGCTGCGGCGGCTCAGTTCCATATCTTCGACTATGGGGGCGCAGCGGCCCGCAGTGTCGGCGTGGCTGGCTCCTTCAATGGCTGGCGCCCGGATGCAACGCTCATGCAGCGAGCCGACAATGGGCGCTGGTCGGTGACGGTCGCACTCCCGCCGGGTACCTATCAGTACATGTTCGTCATCGATGGTAGCGACTGGGTGCCGGACCCGGCGGCCGCACGCGGCATCGACGACGGTTTCGGACGGGCGAACTCGCTCGTCGTCATCGAGTAGAATGTGGCTTTTTGCGCCACCATCGGTATATGAAGAGTAGAAAGGCCGCCTCACACACCCGTTCCGTCGTCATCGGACCCGACAGCGGGCGTTTCGAACGATGCGACGGTGCGGAGAGTTAGCCCATGGAGCGGTCAGAGGACGCTTTAGTGGTCGAAGCCGTATTGGCCGGAGATCGGGAGCGCTATGCCCGACTGGTCGACCGATACAAAAAGCAGATGTACAACCTGGCCTATCGCATGACCTGGAACAGCGAGGTCGCGCGGGATCTGTCCCAGGAGACCTTCGTCAGAGCCTACGCGAACCTGCACCGATACCGGCCGGATAAGAGTTTTTTCAACTGGCTCTATACGATATGCCTCAATCTGACACGAAACCATCTGGAGAAAAAGCGCGAACTGCTGAGCGAGGACGGCAACGCGCCGGACACCTGGGCGGACACCAATCCGTCCGCCGAGCAGCGTTCGCCGGAGTCGCAAATGATCGAACGGCAGGCTACGAACGGGCTCGAGACCGCACTGTCGGCGCTGCCCGAAGAGCTGCGGGAGGCGGTGGTGCTACGCTATCTGCAGGAACTCCCCTTCGAGGCCGTGGCGGAGACCCTGGGCGTGAGCCTGAGCGCGGCCAAGATGCGGGTCTATCGCGGGCTGGAGCGATTGCGTGCGATCCTGGCCGGAGAGGGAGAGGTGGATGAAATCTGATTGGCTGAACGAACAGATGTTGGCGGCGATCGACGGCACGCTGAGCGGCACCGAACAGCGCCGCTTCGACCAGGCACTGGCCGACGACCCTGCGGCGCAGGCCAGGTTCGAAGCACTGTGCGCGCTGACAGAGCGGATGCGTGAACTGCCCACCCGCGATGAGCCGCTCGACTTCACCGACGGGGTGATGGCGCGGGTGAGCGATATCCGCCGTCCCTGGTGGGTCAGGCTCTGGATATACCTGACGCGCGCACATGAAGTCCGCGTCAATCTGCTCGGTGCGCTGGCCGCGGCGGCGGCTGTCGTCGCCAGCGTGGCCGTGGGTGTACAGCTGTTGCGACAGGAAGGTACGATGCCGGCGCCGATCACCGCCGAGGTGCAGAAGGAGTACCTGATGCGCTTCAGCTATAACGATCCGCAGGCCACACAGGTCTATGTGGCAGGCTCGTTCAACGACTGGCGCAAGCAGCAGATCCAGCTCACCGACAGCGCCGGCAAGGGCGTGTGGATCGGCGTGCTGCCCCTGAAACCCGGCATCTACGAATATATGTTCTATGTGGACGGGCACTGGGTGATGGACGAGCACGCGCAACGCTACAAGGACGACGGCTTCGGCAGGAAAAACGCAATTCTGGAATTGGGTACCGGCGATGACTTATCGATTTAGCGAGGCAGTGACGATGGTGCGGGCAGCCTGCCTGTTACTGTGCATCTGCGCCACGGCGGTCGGCGCAGCCGACAACGATGCGTCGATCCGCGACAGCGCGGTGCGGCAATATCCCGATCAGGCGGCGGCGGTCAGTGAGACCGTTCAGCGGGCCGATCAGGCCGGCGTGCCGGCGGATACCCTGACACGGATCCTCTCCCGCAGCTCGCAGGCCGGCGTGCCTGCCAGCGACTTCATCCACATCCTGAACAATCTGAGCCAGGCCGGGGAGACGGGATTGCCGCTCGCCCCCTTCAGCGAGAAGGTCATGGAGGGCCTGGCCAAGGAGGTGGCGCCGGCCCTGATCGTCCAGGTGCTCGATAAGAAACTCGCCACCTACCGGGAGGCGCAACGCATCGTCGCCGAATCCACCGCACAGGCGAAACCCGACGCCCGCGCGGTCGTCGCGGTGGCCCTCTCCTTCGAACGCGGCATCTCCCCTCAGGGCATGCAGGCGCTACTCACCGAGCAGGGATACGAACCCGCGCCGGTCGGTCATGCGGCGCAGGCGCTCGCCGATCTGGTATCCATGGGTTTCAACGAAGGCGAAGGGGTCGCGATCGTACGGGCGGGACTC
This sequence comes from Candidatus Thiodiazotropha sp., assembly GCA_037384445.1. Lineage (GTDB taxonomy): Bacteria > Pseudomonadota > Gammaproteobacteria > Chromatiales > Chromatiaceae > Thiodiazotropha. The sequence goes on along the minus strand of JARRNY010000148.1, from coordinate 6,138 downwards.
GATGCGGGCTATCTGCAGAAGGGCGGCGCCACTCTTACCCAGATCGTCGCCCAGGCGCAGAAACTCGGGTTCGGTAACGACGCCATCGCACAGCGTATGGTCACCGCGCTCAACCGGGGCACGCCGATGGCGGAGATCTCACTGGAACTTCATGGCGGCAATCGCCGGGGCGGGAACCGTGGCGGCAACGACGGCTGGGGTCACGGCGGCGCCCAGAGCGGCGGTGCCGGTGGCCATGGCAACGGCGGCGGACGACACGCCAACTGAGCCATCGCGTTCCGATCACGTGCTTGAAGTGTGAAAGTTGGGTGTCCCGGAATGTGGTGTTCAAGGAGTCCTTTCCGAACCACATTGTTGACATTCATGTCACCTGACCTTGCAAAGATATTTAGGTGGCATCTGTACCCACTATCGGAAAATGACTAAGCCACCGGCTGTTCAAGACTAACCACCGTGCTGCTGACGCTTGAACGATGGTGTACCTCACGCTGTCGCAAAATACCTTCTGCAATCTGATCGGCTGCAACAACCGCGGCGTCGAAAAAGCCTGTCAGTGATGCCTTATAGCCGGTAAACCAGAGACCGGGATGAAGGGGATCAGCTTCGCCGGCACTGTAGTGTGGATGGCCATCCTGATCCAGTACTCCGAAATCTGCGAACCAGGGTTCGAGTCCGGAACGATAACCGGTGGCGCAGATGACGATATCAGGCTTGATAGTGGTGCCATCGCGCAACTGGACGGATTCGGCATTAAAACCTATTGTTTCCTCGACAATCTGCATCTGACCACGTTTGACCGCAGCGACAAATCCGTCATCCAGTGCCGGCGCAATGCCATTACGTTCCAGACGTGTGCCGCCGCCCTCAGGGTGGCGGCGGAATCCGTAGCGAGACAGATCACCGTAGACCAGGCGTTGAGTCAGTGCCAGAGCACTATCGAGTATCGGTAGAGGCAGCATGGCGAAGAGTCTGGCCAGGCGATGCATGGGAAAGCCAAACAAGCGGGTAGGCATGATCGTTGGACCGTGCCTCAGGGAAACCCAAACCTTGCCGGTGTCGACCTGTGACAGGTGATTGAGTACATCGGTGCCCGAATTTCCCGCGCCGATTACCAGGACGTCACGTCCGGTATAACGGGTGATATCGCCAAGGTCTGCGGCATGCAGAATTTCACCATTGAATGAGTTACGCCCGGGCCAGTCCGGCAGGTGTGGATACTTCTCTCGACCGGTAGCGATCACCACATGTTCGGCCTCGAATAACTCCTTGGTGGTTTCAACACGCCACAGGTCCGCGTGGCGCGATATGCCAAGGACTTTGGTGTCAAACTGTATCGGCAGGTCGTGTTGGCGGGCAAAAGTTTGCAAATGATCCACCACGGCATCGCGTGGTACGAAGTCGCCGTGTTGTCTACTCATCGGCAGGCCGGGTAGATCCGCAAAAGAGCGATAGATGTTCAATTTCAACTGTGGGTGGCGGTGTCGCCACGGCTCCGCAATACGCGGTGCTCCATCTATGATCCGGGCATGGATTCCTCTGGCTTTAAGTGCGTGAGCGGCAGTCAGGCCGGACAATCCTGCGCCGACGATGATAACGCGTTGAGCGGTTGTGTATGTCATGGCTGTTGCTCCTGATGTCATGGCCGCAATACCCAGTAATCATTCTGTATGTCGTGAGGCAACCGGTGTACTTCGATGCTGCTGAAACCGGCGCGGGTGAAGTAGTCGCGGGCGCGTTCCCGTCCCCACATGGTGCCCAGACCCTCACCACCCTGTGCCAGGGATACACTCATGCAATGCATGATCGAGATGGAATAGAGCAGTGGCCCCAGCGGGTGTTCACGGTCATGATGGTGGTGACTTGATGAATGAATATCTTGTGCCAGATAGACGCCATCCGGTTTGAGGGTGCGACGGATGCCTTGCAGCAGATTCAGCGGCATTGCCTGGTCATGGATGGCGTCGAATGTGGTCACAAGGTCGAATGCTTCAGCTCCCGCGGACGTATGGAAATCTGTCAAATCCCGAATTTCGAATGTGACATTCTTCAAACCGCGTTGACTGGCGCGCTCGCGTGCCCAGGCTATGGCTTCCTGTGACAGGTCGTAACCTTCAAAGCGGCTGGCAGGAAATCGTTCGGCCATCTTCATCAGCGCCAGGCCGCGACCACATCCCAGATCGAGTGCATGGATACCGGCCTCCAGGCGTTCCATCAGTTCTGGCGCCAGCGGTAATATGGCATCGAACAGGGCTGGCAGTACGGTCTGGCCGCTGTCTTCTGCCATGACTTCATGGAAGCGGCGATATTTTTCATAGGACACACCCTTGCCATGGTGAAAACTGTCGAGCACGTCATCCTCTACCTGGCCGAGCAGCGGAATATACTGGGCAAATATCGCCAGATTCGCATCGCCGTCATCGGTCAGCAGCGAGGCATGCTCGAGCGGCAAACGGTAGGTCATGGAATTGGCGTCATGTTCCACAATGCCTGAGACTGTCAGGCCACCCAGCCATTCGCGCACGTAGCGTTCATTCAGTTTGCTGCGACGGGTGAGTTCGCTACAGGTCACGGGATCGCCGTCAGCCATGTGATTGAACAACCCGGTCCGGTGGCCGAGAGAAACCAGCTGCAGCATGCCTCCTTCGTTCAACGCCCGGATAAACCGGTTTTCAAATTCAGTCTGGCGATTCTCATCGAATGCCTGGGGTGGTGATGTCAGTTGCGCTGTTGCCATGATGTTATCCTTTGTGGGTGATATCTGATTTGAAATTTCCGGGGTCGGACATTGCCGTTCCGGGTTCTGGCTAGTATGGGATCGGTCGCTTCGCTACACTAAAGCGGAAAAAGACGAAATCAGGTCATTTCCGCCATGGTTCAACTAAAACCCCGCATCGCCCTGTTGGCTATTCCCGAAGTCGCTGCCTCGACCCTGTACGGCATGCTGGATGTGCTCGCTTCGGCCGGACGTGACTGGGCGGGCCTGGTGGAAGGCAGGGAGGGCGAATCGGTACTCGACCCGCGCGTGGTTTCACTTAGAGGGCCGGGCCCGATGGCAATCGCCAATGGTGTGCAGATCATGCCGGACGTGGATGACAGCACGATTCCGGACGTGGTGTGTGTGCCGGAGGTCGCCGTGGCGCCGGGTACGGTGCTGACGGAATCCCACCGTGCGGAGATCGCCTGGTTGCACCGCTGCTACGAGGCCGGTGCGATTGTCGCCACGGCGTGTTCCGGCGCCATGCTGCTTGCGGAGACAGGTCTGTTGGAGGGTGCCGAGGCGACCACTCACTGGGCTTATTGTGATGCCTTGTCATGTTATCCAGGTGTAGAGGTGTATCCCCATCGTGCGTTGGTGGTCAGCGGTGAAGGTGGACGCCTTATCATGGCCGGGGGCGGCACGTCATGGGAGGACCTGGCGCTGTACCTGGTGGCGAGGTTGGTCAGTGTGGATGAGGCGATGCACATCGCCAGGCTGTTCCTGATCGACTGGCATGATGTGGGTCAGCTACCCTATGCGGCATTGGCACGTAACCGCCAGGTAGACGATGCGGTCATTGCACGCTGTCAGGCCTGGATTGCGGAGCACTATGAAGAGCCATCACCTGTTGCTTCCATGATCCAGCTCAGCGAGTTGACGGAACGCACGTTCAGTCGCCGATTCAAACAGGCGACGGGGATGGCGCCCATTGAATACGTGCATACTTTGCGGCTTGAAGAAGCCAAGCAGCTGCTGGAAAGCGGGGATAAACCGATTGAAGCCGTTGCTCAGGAAGTCGGATATGAAGATGCTGCCTTTTTCGGTCGCTTGTTTCGCCGCAAAGTGGGTGTGACGCCCGCTCAATACCGTAAACGCTTTCGAGGGCTGCGCAGGGCATTAGAAACTCGATGAACCTCTATGACAACACGTCTAAGGGGAACGCCATTTAGCATCACTGTCTCTTCCCCTGGTTACCTGAAAACCCTGAGGATCGACGAATCGCTGCGCCTCAAGACTTGCAGCGATTATCCGGTATTATTAACCCGGCAACCAAATAGGTTAGGTTCAGGGCTTCAAGAATGCCCTTGATCAAGGCGTGACTTGCGCCCCGCAGGAAGTGCCCTGCCTTACCGTTCAATTGCAGGGTATAGGGTGAGCCTGGCCCCGCTATAATTCGATGGTCAGCCAAGCGGATTGTCTGGCGCTTCTGCATGTCCTATTCGAGGCGTAGAAAACTGTTTCAGTAACTGGTCGGAGTCTTTTGATCGGCATTGCTGACAAAGCCGGTTGAGTAAGGAAATGTCGTAGGAATAACTGCAATGAGTACTTCCATCAGAGACGCCCTCCTGGAGGGGGACCTTTCCATAGTTGAATCAAAGCTGGATGCTGGCGCTGACATCGAGGAACTGGATGAGGACGGCGACACGCCATTACTGGTTTGCTGCACATCCAATCCGACGATTGAACTTATAAACCTTCTGATCGATCACGGCGCCAATATCAATGCGGTGAACGCCAGGGGCGAGAGCCCCCTCCTCATCGCCGCCAAGTACAAAATCGGCTACTTGTCAGAGATACTTCTGACGCATGAGCCCAATGTGAATCTCACCAGTCATGACGGTACGACTCCGTTATATTGGGCAGCATATAAAAAGCAAGTGGTGCTGGCAAAAGCACTCTTGCGCAGAGGCGCGGATCCAACAATCAACCCGAAGAATCAGGAAAATGGCACGACGCTACAGTGGGCCGTCAGCACCGGTGATCTTGAGTTGGTTCGAACAATGGTCAGACTGGGTGCTGATATCGATGCGCCGGGTGTGCTGCATGCAGCGATCGCGCAAATCCCCGTACTTGAGTATCTGATCGCCCAGGGAGCGGATATCGACAAAAAGGGCAATTGGGGTTCCACGGCACTGCACATAGCGGCCTACAAGTGCAAACACGAAGCTGTGAAGGTGCTTGTGGCCAACGGCGCCGACATTTCAGCCATTGATGATCAAGACAGGCAAACGCCCTATGAGTGGGCTCAGGAGGGTGGTTGTGTCCACAAGGCGATACTCGATCTTCTAAATAGAGCATAAGTAAAGGGTGCCAATCAAAGGCGGTTAACGTGGGGGCGTAACCTTTACTTCCAAAGGGGCGGTAGATGATTGCAAATCAATCTGATGTGCATTCGTCGCCAACCACTTTTGCAACATGAAGCCATATCAGTACCGTTTCAGACTGACGCTTGCACAGGGAGCTGAATGGGGTGTCGGTATTCTTACAGGAAAGATGTGCTTGGAATTACACCTTGGTGGTGGGGGCAATGTTATGGAGCATGCAGGTCATCTCGCTGGTGCTGGTGTCCTCGTTGTAGCCATGGTTGATACCGCTCCAACTCCAGCCCGTAATACTTGGCTCTCCAGTATCGATGGTCGTCGGCTGTGACCTGTAAATAAGGAATATCATGTTCACCAACAATTACCAGAACGGGAATCTTCAGCTCATCCATCCTGCCCCCAAAGTGTATTGCCAATTGAGAGAAGGTGAAATTCCAGTTTTGCATCGGATGCGTCCAGCGTTTATCCGCCTTTGCGCAAGGCCCGCAGGATGGCCGGGTAGTTGAAATCGTCGACCAGGTGGAGCAGCTGTTTGTGCAGTACCAGATCGTGCGTCGCAACCTGTTGGATGACCGTGTCGATCAGGCTTCTGTCCAGGCTTTCCAACGCCTTCTTGAGTTCACCACGCAATCGCTCGGGCAGTCCGTTCAGCATCTCCGGAGTCAGGTCCACATCCTGCCCTCCCGCCAAAGGCGTGTCTTTGTAAAGATATTTCACACCCAGGTGTTTCGACAGGCTGTCATAGATTTCGGTCGCGCGAAAGGGCTTGCGCACATAATCGTCCATGCCGACGGCGAGCATTTCTTCACGTTGTTCTGCGAACGCCGATGCGGTCACCGCGACGATCTTTACCTCCTTGCCACCGGGTAGTTCACGGATTCGCCGAGTCGCTTCCATCCCATCCATTCCCGGCATGCGTCGATCCATCCAGATGAAGTGTGGATGCCAGCTGCGGAACAGTTCTATGCCCTGCGCGCCATTCTCGGCTATTTTGACCCGGAAGCCGACGGACACGAGCAACTGCTCAAGCAACAATTGATTTTCAAGCTGATCTTCCAC
>JARRNY010000147.1:0-6011 GCA_037384445.1 Candidatus Thiodiazotropha sp. | reverse complement strand
TCTTACCTTCGGGTCACTCCGCCCCTTGATCAGGGCGGAGCCAGGCGGGAACCTACACCGAATTAGAGCAGCAGTCGCCGGATATCGCCCAGGAGGGTCGAAAGCAGACTGGTGAAGCGGGCGCCGTCGGCACCATCGATCACGCGATGATCATAGGAGAGCGAGAGCGGCAACATGAGACGAGGTTGGAACGCACTGCCATCCCAAACCGGCTGCATGGAGCTGCGGGAGACGCCGAGAATGGCAACTTCCGGCGCATTGACGATGGGCGTAAAAGCCGTGCCACCGATTCCGCCCAGACTGGAGATGGAGAAGCAGCCACCCTGCATATCCCCAGGCGCCAGCTTGCCGTCTCGCGCCTTGGCACTGACTGCCATCAGCTCACGAGCCAGATCAAATATCCCCTTTTGATCCACATCGCGGATGACCGGCACCACCAGTCCGTTGGGTGTATCGACCGCAATCCCGATGTGCACATAGCGCCGAAAGATCAGGCTGTCACCCTCCGATGAGAGTGCCGCGTTGAAGATGGGCATCTGCTGCAAGGCGGCAGCCACTGCCTTCATCAGAAAAGGCATGAAGGTGAGTCGCACATCCTGCTTTTCGGCAGCCGCCTTCTGCCCCTTGCGGAATGCCTCCAACTCAGTGATGTCTGCCTCGTCGAACTGGGTAACGTGAGGGACGGTCAGCCAGCAGCGATGGAGATGGGCGCCACTGATCTTCTTGATGCGGTTGAGGGGCTGGGACTCGATCTCGCCGAATTTGCCATAGTCGACATCGGGCCCCGCAGGCAGGTCGAACGGGGAACCGCTCGCCCGGGTTGCCTGGCCGCCCTGGAGTGAACGTTTGACGAAATTCTGCACATCATCCCGGGTGATCCGCCCCTTGGGTCCACTGCCTTTGACCAGATGCAGATCCACTCCCAGTTCCCGGGAGAAGCGGCGCACGCTGGGACTGGCATGGGGTGTTTTCCCCTCAACCAAGGAGTCGCTGATAGGGACCGGAGGGATCAACGGCTCCTTGTCGCCCGGTCTGCGTACGCTCTGTTCAGTGGACTCAGTTGCGGCCGGGGCCGGCGCCTGAACCGACTCGACCTCTTCGGCAGCAGGCGTGGGCACCTCATGCTCCCGCTCTATTGGGGCAGCAGTTTCACCCTGTGATTCCAGTGTGAGGATCTTAGCGCCAACGCTCACCCGATCCCCGACTTTCACAGCCACAGACTTAACGATCCCCGCATGGGGTGAAGGGATCTCCATGGTCGCCTTATCGCTCTCCAGCGTCAGCAGAGAATCCTCCACTGCGATTTCGTCGCCCTCGGAAACCAGGATCTCGATGATCTCGACTGAATCGAAATCACCGATATCAGGCAACAGGACATCTGTTGTATTTGCCACGTCTATTCCTCTTCGCCTCTACGGCATCAAACTCTTCTCTGTCGGACACCCCGGCAGACTATGCCCTGGGTGTTTGACTCCGGTCAGCCACCAATCGAAATATTTCAAACCGTGGTGGGATTGGGCTTGTCCGGATCGATCTTGTATTTATTCATCGCCTGCGTGACGACCTCGGGCTTGACGCTACCCTCGTCGGCCAGCGACTTCAGGGCCGCGATCACCACGTAGTAGCGATTCACCTCGAAGAACTTTCTCAGCTGGCTACGCATATCACTGCGCCCGAAACCGTCTGTGCCCAACACGCTATAGCGCGATTCCACATAGGGACGGATCTGTTCGGCGTAGCTGCGCATGTAGTCGGTAGCGGCGATGATCGGGCCTTTACGGCCGCGCAATTGCTCAGCCACATAGCTGGTACGCGGTTTCTCTTCCGGATGCAGCATGTTCCAGCGCTCTACATCCAGACCGTCACGCCGCAGTTCATTGAAGCTGGTGACGCTCCAGACATCGGCGGAGACCTGAAAATCCTTCTCCAGCAGTTCCGCGGCAGCGATCACCTCGCGCAGAATAGTGCCGCAGCCCAGCAGCTGCACGCGCTGCTTGCGCTTACCACCCTGTTGCAACGGATAGATGCCGCGCACGATGCCCTCCTCGACTCCCTTGGGCATGGCCGGCTGCAGGTAGTTTTCGTTCATCACCGTGATGTAGTAGAAGACGCTCTCTTGCTCCTGGTACATGCGGCGCATACCATCCTGCACAATCACAGCTAATTCATAGGCGTAGGTGGGATCGTAAGAGACGCAGTTGGGAATCGTCGACGCCAGCAGGTGACTATGTCCGTCCTGATGCTGCAGACCCTCACCGGCCAGCGTGGTACGACCCGCCGTACCGCCAATGAGAAAACCACGAGCCTGCATGTCGCCCGCCGCCCAAGCCAGATCGCCGATGCGCTGAAAGCCGAACATGGAGTAGTAGATATAGAAGGGGATCATGCTGACCCCGTGATTGCTGTAGGCGGTGGCCGCAGCGATCCAGGAGGACATTGCCCCTGCCTCGTTGATACCCTCCTGCAGAATCTGGCCTTTCTTGTCCTCGCGATAGAACATCACCTGGTCGGCATCGACCGGCTCGTAGAGCTGACCCACCGAGGAGTAGATGCCCAGTTGCCGGAACATGCCCTCCATACCGAAGGTGCGTGCCTCATCGGGTACGATCGGCACGATCTGCTTACCCAGTTTCTTGTCACGGATGAGGATGTTGAGCAGGCGCACAAAGGCCATGGTGGTCGACTGTTCACGCTCGCCACTCCCCTCCAGCAGGGCTTTAAAATCGTCCAGTGGAGGCACCACCAATGGCTCCACCTTCGAGCGCCGCTGCGGCAGATAACCCCCGAGCGCCTGACGATGCTCATGCATGTACTTCATCTCTTCGCTGTCGGCGGGTGGCTTGTAAAACGGCGCCGCACCGATCTGATCGTCTGAGATGGGAATATTGAAGCGGTCCCGAAAGGCCTTGAGCGATGCCTCACCCATCTTCTTCTGCGAGTGAGTGATGTTCTGCCCCTCGCCGGCAACGCCCATGCCGTAGCCCTTGACCGTCTTCGCCAGAATGACGGTAGGCTGGCCCTTGTGCGCGACGGCATCAGCATAGGCGGCATAGACCTTGTGCGGATCATGACCACCACGATTCAGGCGCCAGATATCCTCGTCGGTCATGTTGGCTACCATCTCCTCCAGCTCGGGATATTTACCGAAGAAGTGCTCTCGGGTATAGGCCCCACCCTTGGCTTTGTAGGCCTGATAGTCGCCGTCAACACACTCTTCCATGCGCTTGAGCAGGATGCCTTTCTTGTCGCGGGCAAACAGGGGATCCCAGTAGCCACCCCAGACCACTTTGATGACATTCCAGCCGGCGCCGCGGAAGACCGCCTCCAGCTCCTGAATGATCTTGCCGTTACCGCGAACCGGACCGTCCAAGCGCTGCAGGTTGCAGTTGATCACGAACACCAGGTTGTCCAACCGCTCACGGCCAGCCAGGGAGATTGCACCGAGCGCCTCCGGCTCATCCATCTCACCGTCACCGCAGAAGGCCCAGACCTTTCGCTCATCCGTATTGAGGCCGCCACGGTCATGCAGGTAACGCATAAAGCGAGCCTGGTAGATGGCCATCAGTGGCCCCAGACCCATTGAGACGGTGGGAAACTGCCAGAACCCAGGCATCAGCCAGGGATGCGGATAAGATGAGAGACCGTTGCCATCGACCTCCTGACGGAAGCTGTAGAGCTGATCCTCGGAAAGTCGACCTTCCAGATAGGCCCGGGCATAGATGCCTGGCGCCGAGTGGCCCTGGAAAAAGATCAGGTCGCCATCACGCTCCTTGGTGGGGGCGCGGAAGAAGTGATTGAAACCCACATCGAACAGAGTGGCACTGGAGGCAAAACTGGAGATATGTCCGCCCAGCTCTGTCGAAATACGGTTTGCCTGCACCACCATGGCCATTGCATTCCAACGGATAAAGGAGCGGATACGCCGCTCCATGGCGCGATCTCCTGGAAAGCGTTTCTGCTTTGTCACAGGAATCGTGTTGACATAGGCAGTATTGGCACTGAAGGGCAGATAGGCACCTGAGCGCCGTGCCTTGTCAACCATCCGTTCGATGAGAAAATGGGCACGGTCGACGCCCTCGTTTTCCAGCACCGCTTCCAGTGCTTGCAACCACTCCTGAGTCTCTTCCGGGTCGATATCGGGTCTTAGCGGCATCTTGTATCTCTTTATTGACGTCGAACACTCCTGTCAGTCCACTCTCGTTTGTAACAAAGCCAGTCACAACCAAGCATGAAAACAGGAGAAACTATTTGCTTTCTCAATGGTATGAATTGATCGGCGTAATATACAGCAAGATTATTTCGATTTCAGCGTCAAACACCCTGTTTTTTTGTGAAAATAGTATTGGTATTTCAGTCAATTGATCGCATGCGAGCCAAACAGGTGGACTGTTATGAAGCGCAAAACCTACAACGCTTGGCAGGGGCATCTCTCGCTAATGACCTAGTATTATTAAGGATATTCCCATCGTGTGTTAGGGATTGCCGAGCGCTTGCTGGAGATATCTGCAGGCATGAAAAAAGGCGCACCAACAAAGTCGGTGCGCCTTAATCTACAACAGTGAATTGTTGTTGTTAGATCTCTTTGTGAGACGGCATAGCCGGCATCTCGAAAGGCTTACGCTGCATGGAAACCTTGCGACGCTCTTCCATCTGCTTTTCCATTTCAGCGCGACGAGTCTCCATCTCTTTGATCATCTCATCGCGACGGGCCTGGGACTCTTGCATACGTTTGGCAATCGCTTCCGGCAGTTCGGGACGGGCCGGAGTCATGCTGTCGAAGCGAGCCTGTCGGGCTTCACGCTCAGCCTGCATCTGCTCTTGCATCGCTTTGCGCTGAGCTTCCATGGCAGCCATCGGATCTGTGTTGTACTGAGAGGCATATTCGCGCTGGGCGGCCACGGCCTGCTCGAAAGCCTTCTGCTGCTGCTCAGCGAAAGCCTTCTGCTGCTCGACCATTGCAGCTTGCTGCTCTTCGGTCAGCGCCGGAGCCGGATAAGGCGCATAGCCGTAATAGGGTGCGTCATAACCGTAACCACGACCGTAGCCACGACCATAGCCGTCACCACGTGCATGCATGTTAAAGGAGAAATCGAAATCACCGGCGCCAAAGGTATCGCCGAGGAAGTCATCATTCCAGTCGTTGCCCCACCAGGCATTGGCGCTGGCGGAAGCGGCTGCCATTGCAATAGCAGCGGCAATAAGAGAAATCTTTTTCATAATTTTGTACTCTGAAAGCTTGTTTCTGACCAATACTTCTTTTTGTTTGGCACGTCCTTGTGCAAATATTCCCTGGTTAGCTGCTTGCCTTATTTGGCCGGAGCTGCCGGAGCTGCGGGTGCAGCAGGTGCTACAGGAGCGGCATAAGGATAGCCGTATGGGGCATAACCGTAAGGACCATAGCCATAAGGACCATAACCGTTATAACCACGGTAGTAGTTGTTGCCACGGCCATAGCCGGAACCACGAGCAGAACCACTCATGCCAAAGCTGAAGTCGCCTGAACCGTCGCCCCAGCCATCGCCCATCCAGTCGTCACCGTATCCACGGTTGTAGCCAGGACCACCCCACCATGCAGACGCAGAAGCAGAAGCGGCGATCAGTGCAGCAGCAGCAGCAGCTTTAATGATATTTTTCATTATTCACTCTCCTCGAGATAGAATGTTTTCGAAATGCTGTCTTGGTTGAGAAAGCTGGTACTGCATCGCTTTCGAGTGAAAGAATATTAGTATTTACTTAATTTAACAAATTGCTATTTTCAATCACTCATTTTTAACAAATAGCGTTTACCTAATAAACCCAAGAGATCACCCTTCTGTTTCCGGACTCCCCCATGCGCCTGACCCTCACACGCCCCGATGACTGGCACCTTCACCTGCGCGATGACGCCGCTATGGCCGCTGTCGTTGCCCATAGCGCGGCGCGTTTTGCCCGTGCCATCATCATGCCGAATCTGAAACCCCCGGTGACCACCACCGCGCTCGCTCAAGCCTATCGTCAGCGGATTCTTGACG
>JARRNY010000146.1:0-14015 GCA_037384445.1 Candidatus Thiodiazotropha sp. | reverse complement strand
GGTGTACCAGTGTAGGAAATATCTGATCCTTTGATCTGGATCACCTAAATCGATAGTCGACTGTTTTTCTTAAGGTTTGATAAGAATTTTCTTCCCGTTCAGCTTGATGGCATAGGTGCCGATGGGGTCGGTGGCGGGGTCCTCCAAAGGTTCTCCTGTCTTTAGGCTAAAGCGGCTGCCGTGAAGTGAACATTTGATATTGTCACCCTGAATGCAGCCGAGATAGAGCGAGACCTCTTCATGGCTGCACTGATCGTCGACCGCATAGAAGCGGCCGTTGGCGTTGGCCACCAGGTAGCGATGGCCGTCATGCTCGATTCGCTTCATGGTGCCCAGGGGTAACTCATCGATACTGGCGACCTCGATCCACTGCTCTGACATACGCTTTATCTCATCCGGGCACGGGCCGCCCCATTGTCGAGAACTTGTCGGGCTTGATCGGCGGCTTCAGAAATAGTGGCGCTGCGGCCGGTGTGCCAGAGAATCAGCGCGGCGCTATAGACCAGTGAGTCATAGGCCGCTCCCTTCTCTCCCTCCAGGGCCCGCAGACCGGTTGCGGCCGCCGCTGCGGCAGCTTTGCCGACATCGGTAATGCGTGCAATCTCGTCACCGCCGGAGGTGATTGAGGCGTCATTCGGCAGTGGTACGGCGCGTACCGGTTGCTCGATACCCAATGCCTGAGGATTGATCTCGACGGGGCTCTCCTCGCCACCGTTCTGATAGCGGAACACCATGCCCTGCTGCCGCAGGGACGGGATGACGCCCCCTTCAGTACCGCGGACCAGCAGACAGCCTTCGAAACCGGCAAAGCGGGCGAGGGAGGCATACTTGGCGGGATAGGGTTTGTGCACATAACCTGTGACCAGATGGGTTTGCTTGCGTCCGGTGATCGGTTTGGCCAGCACTTCGACGGTGGTCAGAACCTGGCGCTTGACGATGCGCTGACGCAGGCTGGTGAGATCGTGTAAACCAGGGCAGAAAGTGCGCTGATCCACATATGCCCAGCCGGTTTCATCATCGGCCAATCTGGCGCAGGCTCGATCCAGATCCATATCGACATCAATACCGGCAGCCTGAAGTACATGCCGGTGGGTAACGCCAAATTTAGGCCCGACCGCATCCAGTCCGTGGCTGACCGTGGGCAGGCCACAGGCTGCCAGTACCACCGGCAGGAAGGGGGCGACCGGCAGGTTGCGGTTGATGCCGTCGTAAGGATCCGCCAGGGAGACCACCTCATCGACTGCGGCGACCCGGCTGTCCGAGAGCTTCAGAATGGCATCCAGCACACCCTTGTTCTCATCGTCTGTTTCCCGCTTCATGCGCAGCGCAATAAAGAAGATGGCAGCCTGGACTTCGTCTATCTCTCCGCGAAGAATGGCCGCCATCCCCTGGCTGGCTTCCTCCAGCGAAATGTCTTTACTGAGCTCCGGACCGGTAGCGATACGTTGGATGATGGAGTGCATCAGGTCGCCGGATGAGAGAGTGACGGCTTCTGTCATGGGGTACTACCTATTCGAGACTTTATTAAGATGGTGCCAGTATAAATAACCAACCATTACAGTCAAGAATAGTTTTGGGGTTAGTTTATGGGGATTTATCGATGCAGGCGGGAGTTTGGCAGGGTGCGGCTCGCCGCACCTCACCGGAAAAGAAAACGCTAAGTTGGCGAGAGGTGGTCAGCTCTCAGTGGTGGACGACCGAGGTCAGAACGTACTGATGCTCAAAGAAGACGGAATATTGAGCGTAATCCCAACGGGTGATTGGCGGTTCGCCGACCTGAGGGTATTCCGTCGACGGCATACCATATCGTTGTTTGACCTGCTCCATGGTCATGCCGCGTTTGGGTCGTGGCAGACCCTCTTCGCTGTTCATCGGTTCCTGATTGATGACGTCGATAAGCAGCACTTCGGCGGCGACGGGTTGCGACAGCAGTAGGAACAGGCTGGCAGCGGCGATGGTGAAACGAAAAGTCATTCTGAGCAACTCCAAATTTGTCTCGCTTAAAGGAGAATATAGCACCCATACCTAACTATAGGAAAGAATGCGTTTTTTGTGCTGTGAAGTCCGTCTGAATCTGACTCTGGACTGACACTTCAAGCAGAGGGCCGTAGCAATGCACCCTCAATCCCAGTCAGACTGACGAGCTGCACACTGTGATAGAGCATCGGCAGCCTGTGTCGATTCATTAGCCTGTTGCGTGATCCGATGCCAGCTTTGCGCGGGGCTAGTACCTGCAGCTATGTCCTGGCGAGGGCGAGTGTGCTTTAATCCTCTGCCATGTTTAAACCGATCGAATTTTACATCGGCCTGCGCTATACCCGCGCCAAGCGGCGCAACCACTTTATCTCTTTCATCTCCGCATTTTCCATGCTGGGAATCATGCTGGGTGTGATGGCATTGATTGTGGTGCTTTCTGTTATGAACGGCTTTCACAAGGAAGTCCGTGAACGGATTCTCGGTATGGCATCCCACGCCACCATCTCCGGTGTCAACAATGAGTTAAGCGACTGGCGTGAAGTGATGGCACAGGCCAGCCGCTTTCCCCATGTCATCGGTGAAGCCCCCTATGTCGAGGGGCAGGGGATGCTGATCAGTGGTCAGAAGGTCAGTGGTGTACTCCTGCGCGGCATCCAGCCGGATCAGGAGAGCGCGGTTTCGAGTGTCATATCCGATATAAAAAAGGGTTCGATCGATAATCTGGTGCCAGGTGGTTTTGGCATCATCCTGGGCCGCGAGCTTGCGCTCATCCTGGGCGTCAGTGTTGGCGACAAGGTGACTCTGGTGACGCCGCAGATCAATGTCACTCCAGCGGGCATCATGCCACGCCTGAAGCGCTTCGACGTGGTCGGCATCTTTGAAGTCGGCATGGGGGACTACGACCGGGGAGTGGCGATTCTGCATATCGACGATGCGGCGAAGCTCATGCGTCTGAAGGACGCTGTCACCGGTGTACGGCTGAAGCTGGACGATCTCTACCTGGCGCCGGAGGTCTCTCGTGACCTGGCACTGAAGATGGGCGGCTATTACCGTATCAGTGACTGGTCGATGCAACATCGTAATTTCTTTGCCGCGTTGCAGACGGAGAAGCGCATGATGACCATCATTTTGTCGATCATCGTGATCGTGGCCGCCTTCAATATCGTCACCACCATGGTCATGGTGGTGACAGACAAGCAGTCCGATATCGCAATCCTACGCACCCTCGGCGCCTCGCCCCGCTCGGTGATGGGCATCTTTATGGTTCAAGGAGCGACTCTCGGTGTGGTCGGCAATCTCTTCGGCATTCTGTTCGGGATCTTGCTGGCTTTCAACGTGGAGACCATCGTCGGCAGCATCGAAAAGTTCTTCGGGGTCGAATTTCTCGACTCCAGTATCTACTACATCAGCCAACTCCCTTCCGATCCACAAGTTGGGGATGTGCTCTTTATCGGTGTCGGCGCTTTTCTGATTACCCTGCTTGCTACACTCTATCCGGCATGGCGCGCTTCGCGCACTCAGCCGGCGGAGGCGTTGCGCTATGAGTGATTCTTCGCCGGTATTGAAAGCCAGCGGACTGGCCAAGACCTTCGCTCAGGGAGGTTTGCGGGTCGAGGTGCTCAAAGGGGTCGATCTCGAGGTGGGTCGTGGTGAACGGGTTGCCATTATCGGGGCTTCCGGATCGGGTAAGAGCACGCTGTTGCACTGCCTCGGCGGACTCGACAATCCGGACGCCGGCCAGGTGATTCTGAATGGCAGACAACTACTCTCTCTGAACGAAAAGGAGCGTGGCCGCCTGCGAAATCGAGGTCTTGGCTTCGTCTATCAGTTCCATCACCTGCTGCCCGAGTTCACGGCGCTTGAGAACGTCGCCATGCCGTTACTGATCGGCGGCAGCCGGGTAGCCGATGCCTCGCGGCAGGCGAGCGAGATGCTGACGCAGGTCGGATTGGAGCAGCGTCTGGAGCATAAACCGTCCGAACTCTCCGGTGGCGAACGGCAACGCGCCGCTCTGGCCAGAGCGCTGGTGCATCATCCGGATTGTGTGTTGGCTGATGAGCCGACGGGTAATCTGGATCGAAAATCGGCCGACCAGGTCTATGAATTGATGCTGAAGCTCAATCGCGAAATCGGTACCAGTTTTATTGTCGTGACCCATGATCCCGAGCTGGCGGGGCGCATGGATCGGGTCTGGTCGCTGGAGGATCCAAAGCTGGGATAAAGCCTGTATCCCAAAACCATTCAGCAAAGTTTATATCAAGTATGGTCCTGCTATTAGCCCGCCAGCGCCAGATCCACAGAATCAGCAAATAGCCGGTCACGGATGCGACGGTTCCGCAAATGAAACTACCAAGGAGCAGCGGCAGCCATATCTCGTTCAAACCGCCGTGCTCGATCCACTCAAGGGTGAAGTGGAAGGGTTCCGCCTGGGGGGGCGCGCCTACCACCCAAGTGCCGACCAGATAGGCGAAGAAGAATATCGGCGGGATGGTCAGGGGATTGGTGATCCAGACCAGCGCCACGGAAATCGGCAGATTGACGCGGAATATGATCGCCGCCGCTGCCGCCATGACCATCTGAAAAGGGAGCGGGACGAAGGCCATGAAGAGGCCGACGGCGAATCCGCCTGATGCCGAATGACGGTTGAGGTGCCAGAGATTGGCGTCGTGCAGGAGTTTACCGAATACCTGAAGATGTTTGTGTTTACGCACCTTGTCGTGGTGGGGTAACAGGCGCTTGATCAATCTTTTCGGCATGGAGTGGGCGCAACGGATGTTGTATGTCGATTATTCCCGTAAGGGGCAGTATTGAAGCATGACTTAGCATAGTACACCAGCAGTAAGTGGTTGCTGTGTGGTGCAATAACAGGGAAGTTCAATGAATCTCATTCTGCTCGCCTTCGTCGCGGGTTCCACGCTTTTTCAATTTATTCCTGTCTTGCCTGACGCTGCCTGGGCGCTGCTTGCCTTGCCGGTCTGTGCTCTCTGGCGCTGGAAAAGACTGCGACCTGTGGTGGGGCTGGTGGCCGGACTATCCTGGAGTCTGCTGTTTGCCGCCTGGCAACTGAGCCATCGGTTGCCGACGGAACTGGAGGGGCTCGATCTTCTGGCCGAGGGTGAGGTGGTCTCATTGCCGACCTACCGCAACGGCTTGGCGCGCTTTGACCTCAAAGTCGCGAAACTGATCGGACCGTCAGGTCAGTCCATCCCGGTGAACAAGCTGCGTCTGAGCTGGTATTCGGCTCCCGATACGCTCGAACCGGGTCAGCGTTGGTGTCTGATGGTGCGGCTGAAACGGCCTAGGGGGCTGCGTAACCCGGCAGGTTTCGATTATGAACAGTGGTTGTTCAGCCAACGTATCGGGGCTACCGGTTATGTCCGCGATCGACAGGGAAGCCGATTGTTATCCGCTGCTGAGGGGCTGCATCTCCAGGCCATGCGGCAGGCCATTGCCAAGCGTATCGATGAGCAGTCCGAGGTAGCGCCGGCCACTGCGCTGATCAAGGCGTTGACCCTCGGAGACCGCCGTGGACTCGATCAGCAGCAGTGGCAGGTCTTCAGCCGCACGGGAACCAGCCATCTGATTGCTATCTCAGGTCTGCATATCGGTTTGGTGGCGGGCTGGCTCTGGTTTCTGGGGGCATGGATCTGGCGTCGCAGCGAGGCGCTGGCGCTGCGCTTCCCGGCCCAGCGGGCGGGTGCTCTACTGGGGTTGATGGGGGCCTTTGGCTACGCCGCATTGGCGGGATTCTCCCTGCCTACACAAAGAGCACTGGTGATGTTGAGTGTTGCCTTGGGTGGCGTCATTCTGGCCCAGCCGGTAGCGCCTCTTCGCTCGCTCACATTGGCGCTCTTTCTGGTGGTGCTGTTTGATCCGTTAGCGCCACTCACGGCCGGTTTCTGGCTCTCGTTCGGTGCTGTCGGGTTGATACTTTGGGTGCTCGGTGGCTATCTGCGCAATCCGCCCAAGTGGGCTCAACTGCTGCGGGTCCAGCTGGCCCTCTCGCTGGCCTTGATGCCGTTGCTCTTCGTCCATTTCGGCCAGGCGTCTCTGATCGCACCGCTGGTCAATCTGCTGCTGGTGCCCTGGTTTGCCGTGGTGCTGGTTCCCATGGCGCTGATCGGCCTGTTGTTGCTGCCGCTGCCTGCGTTGGCCGCGGGATGGTATAGCGTGCTGGATCTTCTGGCAGGGCAGACCTTCTCGCTGTTGCAGTGGTCATCCCAATTGCCGATGGCGGCGGTAGAGATGGCGCATCTGCCACTCTGGCTCTCCCTGTCAGGATTACTGGGTGGGGTGATCCTGCTTTGGCCCGCAGGATTGCCTGGACGGTCGATGGGGCTGTTGCTCGTGGCGCCCTTGCTGGTTGCTCGACCGCCACGTCCAGGTGCCGGTGAGTTCTGGTTCACGCTATTGGATGTTGGTCAGGGTCTGGCCTGTGTGGTTGAGACCGAGGGCCATCTCATGCTCTACGATAGCGGGCCAGCCTACGCCTCGGGATTCAATGCCGCTGAAGGGGCGGTTCTGCCCTATCTGGCCCATCGTGGCCGACAGCATGTCGATCGCCTGGTGCTGAGTAACGGGGACCAGGATCATGCCGGTGGTGCGCATATCCTGTTGGATAAACTGCAGGTGGACGAGGTGATATCGGGCGAGCCGGATCGGGTCGGCCCCGCCAGTGCCTGTGAAGCCGGCATGCACTGGAACTGGGACGGGGTAGAGTTTCGCGTACTGCATCCTCCACCGGCAGTCCGCTTCGGCAGATCCAATGACAACTCCTGTGTCATACGTGTCTCCAACGGCAGATGGAGCCTGCTGCTGACGGGGGATATCGAAAACCAGGGCGAACAGCGACTATTGGCCGATTCGCCAGCAGGCTTGGCTTCGAATATCCTGGTTGCGCCACACCACGGGTCCGCCACCTCGTCCAGTGCCCCCTTTGTCAGGCGTGTTGAGCCCGATTGGGTGATATTCTCTACCGGATATCGAAATCGCTACGGTTTTCCCAAGCCTGAGGTGGTGGACCGCTGGCGTGCAACAGGCGCCGAGACAATCAACACGGCAGAGACGGGCGCGGTGACTTTTCATCTCTACTCCGGCGACCAGCTGCCGGAGGTTATTCACGAACACGCTCACCGCTATTGGAACCCGTGAATGTTCAGTGCTGTGATCACTTTCCTATCTTGAGGATGGATATCACAGCATGCACTGGCGATTGTGCGTCATCATCAAGTGGGCATTCTGCGGGATCGTGTCTTCCAGTGCCGTGCATCGATCGCGTATGATGTGCACGCAGGATAATAACTCGTTACCAATGTGGATCTGATAGGGACGGAAACAAGGTGTTCGAATTCGTAAAATCCGGTGGTTGGCTGATGCTGCCCATCATCATCAGTTCGATTGTCGCCCTGGGCATTGTCTTGGAGCGCTTCTGGACCTTGCGCCGCAAGCGGGTGATGCCTGAGCATCTGATGAAGCAGATCCTGCAGCTGCATCAGGAGAGGCGACTCGACCGGGCTGATCTCAATAAACTCAAATCCAGCTCTCCCCTGGGGCGCATCCTGGCGGCTGGCCTGGTCAATCGACATCACAGTAAAGAGGTGATGAAGGAGTCGATCGAGGAGGTGGGCCGGCAGGTGGTGCTCGACCTGGAGCGTTATCTCAATACCCTGGGAACCATCGCCTCTATCTCTCCCTTGTTGGGCCTGCTGGGTACGGTTATCGGTATGATCAAGGTCTTCAGCGTGATCGTCACCGCTGGGGTCGGCGATCCCGGGGTGCTGGCGGGTGGTATCTCGGAAGCCTTGATCACGACAGCGGCAGGACTCTCGGTGGCGATTCCCAGTCTGATGTTTCATCGCTACTTCAACGGCCTGATCGACCGCCTGGTGTTGGGCATGGAAGAGCAGGCCCTCAAGCTGGTCGAAGTCATGCAGGGCGAACGGGAGCAGGGTGGGGATTGAGATGAACCTGCGTCCCCATGCGAAGAAGTCACCGGAGGTCGATATCACGCCGCTGATCGATGTGGTGTTTCTGCTGTTGATCTTCTTCATGGTCTCCACCACCTTCGATCGCGAGGCGCAGATCACGGTCGAGCTGCCGGAGGCCACCGGCGAGGAGGCCAAGCACGCGCCAAATGAGCTTGATATCACCATCGACGCCTCCGGTATCTTCTTTGTTAATCAGCGAGAGGTGATCAATACCGAGGTTGAGACGCTCAAGCTGGCAATCAGTAAGGCGGTGGGTGACAAGCGGGATATCCCGGTCATCATCAATGCCGATGGCAGGGCTCCTCACCAGGCTGTCATGACCGCTCTGGACGCGGCCAGTCAGCTGGGGTTGAATCACATGACCTTCTCCGCCCACCGGCCTGTTGAACGTTGAATCTCATACAGCGATCCTGGGATGGCTGGCACCTCATCACCCTCATCCTGCTTCCCCTGACAGGCCTCTTCTGTCTCCTGGCATGGTTACGCCGACAGGCCTACCGCATCGGCTGGCTTAAATCGCATCGACTTGATGTGCCTGTCATTATCGTCGGCAATATCTCGGTGGGTGGGACTGGCAAGACCCCCTTGATCATCTGGCTGGCCAGGAGGCTGGTCGAGATGGGGCATCGCCCCGGTATTATTCTGCGTGGCTATGGCGGGACGGCCGGGGAGACGCCGACTGAGGTCACTGCATCGAGCCGACCGCAGGAGGCCGGTGACGAAGCTGTGTTGATTCAACGGCACAGCGGCTGCCCTGTCTTCATCGGCAGCCGGCGGGTAGAGGTGGGTCGCCGGCTGCTGACTGAGCATGCATGTGATTTGATTCTTTCCGATGATGGGCTGCAGCACTACGCCCTCCAGCGGGATCTGGAAATCGTGGTGATCGATGGCCAGCGCCGCTTTGGTAACGGACTTTGTCTGCCGGCCGGTCCACTGCGAGAGCCATCCCGTCGCTTAATCCAATCCGACCTTGTGGTGGTCAACGGGGAGGCGAGGCAGGGAGAGTATTCCATGCAGGTAACTGCAGAGCATGCGATCTCGTTGCAGGATGGTCGGCAGCTCCCTCTGCAGGCATTCAAAGACCGTAGGGTGCATGCAATCGCTGGCATCGGCCATCCCGAGCGCTTTTTCCTGACATTGAAAGCGGCGGGGCTGCAACCTGTCTGTCACCCCTTTTCCGATCATCATCCCTACACGGAGGGTGAGCTTAGCCCCTTTCAGGGCGAAACGGTTCTCATGACGGAGAAAGATGGGGTAAAGTGCGAACAGTTCGCGCAGTCCGATCTCTGGTACGTGCCGGCGACGGCACAACCTGATCTGGGCTTTCAGCGGGCATTTGAATCAAAGTTAAAAAGGCTGACTGATGGATAGCAAACTACTCGATATTCTGGTTTGTCCTCTCTGCAAGGGTAAACTCTATTTTGACAAAGAGGCTGCTGAACTGATCTGTCGTGGTGACAGGTTGGCCTATCCGATCCGTGATGACATACCGGTCATGCTGGAAGAGGAGGCGCGTAAGCTGGCAGTGGACGAAGAGATTCCAAAGGCCTGATCTTATGACATTCAAAGTCGTTATTCCCGCCCGTTTTGCCTCTGTCAGACTACCGGGAAAACCGCTGATCGACATAGCCGGTAAGCCGATGATCCAGCATGTCTATGAACGGGCCATGGAGAGTGGGGCCTGTGAGGTGGTGGTTGCCACCGATGACAGCAGGATCGCCGATGCCTGCAAGGGATTCGGCGCTGATGTCTGCCTCACCAGTGATAAACATCGTAGTGGTTCCGACAGGATTGCCGAAGTGGTGGCAATTCGCGGTTGGGGAGCGGAGGAGGTCATTGTCAATTTGCAGGGCGATGAACCCTGCATGCCACCGGCATTACTGAAACAGGTGGCGGAGGATATGACGAATCACCCCGCCGCATCCATCACGACCCTGAGTGCACCGATCACCCAACGCAGCATACTGTTCGACCCCCATGTGGTGAAAGTGGTTGTTGATGCCGACGGCTATGCCCTCTATTTCAGTCGTGCGCCCATCCCCTGGCATCGCGACGAGTTTGTCGACGCCGATCGTCCGTTGCCTAGCGATACCGGGTTTGCCCGCCATATCGGCCTCTATGCCTACCGGGCAGGTTATCTGGCCCAATTTGTCTCCTGGAAGCATGCGCCTATCGAATTGGCTGAATCTCTGGAGCAACTGCGTGTGCTCTGGCATGGCGGAAAGATCCATGTCAGTGAAGCCAACGAACCCCCCGGTCATGGGGTGGACACCCGCGAGGATCTTTCACGGATCATTAAAAAGCGCAGTGTACTGGCGTGTACATGAGCATTTTGAGCCCATTTCCAACGCCGCATGGCGCCGCCAGAGGGTTTTTCAACAGCCTGCTAGGCCAGTTTTACGCCAGTGGCGTAATCACTCGCTCACATACGCTGACACGCCTCGCTCACTCTGCCTTCCCGGGCGGAAACACCGCTCCAGCTACTAATTGGTTTCGTGCTAACTGGCTCACGGTTTAAACGCGTGCATTTCGCCCTATTTTATGTGGCATATAACTCAGTCATAGGGGGAATCCCCCGTAAAATTTTCCGACACACCAGCGTTCAAGCCTGATAACGCATGGGGGAGGCAGGACTGTTAGGCCCCATCTGTCGGAAAAATTTACATTGGCTTAAAGCCACATCTTATGTTTTATTTAAGAATAGTCCGTATCTATATGTAAAAGAACAATAAAAAATATGTGGCACCATTTCTGCATTTCTCTTCTGAAAAAATAAGCCAGATTCGCATCGGTTGTTTCTGTGAATCGCTTAGCAGTTTTACTTAAGTGGCACGGAGGCCTTTTCTTACCAACAAGAATGATGGTGCAAAGTTGACGAAAACTAGCGATAAACGGTTGGCAAGCCCTGATCTCGATTCGGCAATGGCCCTGGCCTCAGTCTATACCCTCATGCAGCACCACGTAGGGCTCAATCATGACAAGGTCAACCTGCTCAGTCTGCAGGAACGCATGGAGATAAGCGGGCAGGTAGAGGGTAAAGTCAGAGAGCAGCAGGACGCTAGCACATTCTCGAACCTGATCATGAGAACTGAAGAAGAAGAGAAAAAGCGTATTGCACGGGAGCTGCATGATGGACTGGGGCAGCTGCTTACCAGTATCAATCTGCATGCTCAGCAGTGTTTGAATAGTTCGGATGCAGCTGAAGAAATCCCCCAGGTGGTAAAAGATTCACTGCAGGTGATCTCCGCCATGACCAAACAGGCGATGGGTGAAATGCGGGGCATCTGCTGCGCATTGCGTCCAGCGATTCTCGATGATCTCGGCGTGTTGGCTGCCATCACCTGGCAATGCCGACAGATCTCTCAGGGTGACGAAAGGTTGAGCGTTACCACCGACTTCGATATTCACGAATCGATGATTCCTGAAGCCTACAAAACCGCTATCTACCGCATCGTGCAGGAAGCGCTGAACAATGCGGTCAAGTATGCGGATGCAAAGAACCTTTCGGTTAGCCTTGAGTGTATCGATGAGTATCTGGTACTGACTATTCAGGATGATGGGATTGGTTTCGAGAAGGGTCGGCAGAAATCAGGCATGGGTATGATCAGCATGCGCGAGCGTGCAGAGTCCATCGGAGGGTTGTTCGAACTGCGCAGCGCGAAAGGGAAGGGCGTAAAGGTTCGTGCCTTGTTTCCGATCGAAAAGGTCGCCCTCAGCGGCTGATAATTCCTTTCTCCAGCGCATAAGTGGTCAGCGCTGATACACTGTGCAGATCCAGTTTCTTCATTAGATTGGCGCGGTGTTTCTCTACGGTTTTAACACTGATGCACAAATAGTCTGACATGCTCTTATTGGTGTGACCTTCCGCTATCAGTTTCAGTATTTGGCGTTCCCTCTGCGTTACCGTATCCCAGCGAGTTACCGGATCCTGACTTGATCCATTGGTATTGAGGTAACTGTTAACCACTTTTTCCGTGATATCGGGACTGAGATAAGTTTTGCCATCCAGCACGCGCTCCGCAGCGACCAACAGTTCGTTTTGAGTCGCGTCTTTGAGTACATAACCATTGGCTCCTGCCTGCAGGCTGGCCAGCACATACTCTTCTTCTGAATGTACCGTCAGCACCAGCGCCTTAACTTCAGGAATGCGGTCTTTAATCTCTTTCAGTGCATCCATTCCATTCATGCCAGGCATGCTCAGGTCCATGATGACCAGATCAGGTTTGAGCTCTATCACGCGACGAATCGCATCACGGCCATTGTCGGCCTCACCGATGACTTCGAAAACCGGGTTTGTCGATAGCAACGCTTTCAAACCCGCCCTGAGGATGGTGTGATCCTCAGCAATTACCACCGTCTTTTTTGTGTTATTCATTGCCCTAGACCTGTTTCAGGTGAGCGATCAAGCCCTGAGAAAAGAGTAAATAATGATTAATCAACAAGTTAAGTTCTGTTTGTGAATGGTGGCTGCTCATGCCGGAGTTTTGGCTGGCGCCATCTTGAAAACCTTCACTACGACCTCTTTATAACAAAAAGTCATAACCAGGCGAAGAGCAGAAGTCGAGAGTAGGGTAAACCCTACGCCACACTACATACTCTCAGCGTGCTTTTGGTAGGGATATGTCTACATGAATCCGCATTTGATTGTAGTAGCCTTGATTCAGAGAAATTGGGGTCTTTGTCTGTGAGTGGGGCAGATGAGATCTGGTGTTTAAGTTGCAGTACGAGTCAATATCAAAATGTATGAATCCTGTGGTGGAGATGAAGTTGAAATGGCGGAGCAGAATGACAGGATTGCCGAGTATGAGCAGCGACTGCTGAAGAGTCGGCTTGAGCCTATGTTACCCGCAATGTTTTTACTCTATTTCCTGCTCAGTGTCTCCTTGATAAGCCTTGTGGCTTATTGGTTATTCTTCTGATGATGAAGCGCCAGGTAGTTGCTGCTTCGAGTGAGTAAAGTTGATGATAAACCGCAAGCTGTCAATTAATGATCCTGGTCGTGTAACCGGACTGAAAAGGGCTTCATTGCTCGCTGCTACTTTGAGCATTCTATACCCGCTTTGCGCTACCGCCTTGGCAGATGATGGTGCGGTAGACTTCAAGCAGTTTTCCGTCACTCAAGTCGATAAGCCCTTTTCTTTGGATTGCGCCAGCAAGCACGCCAAGTACTTACCTGCGTCTGCCAATGCCACAGACGGACAAGTGGAACTGGCAAGTATCAGTGGTGAGTCCGGCACTGCTTTCACTCAGCGGCAGGCTCTGAGTCGAAGTAGTTACAGCAGCAAACTCGTGGACTACAAGGCGCCAGATGTGGTGTTGATTGCCGATGACCAAAATGAGGTGAATTTAGCAGAGCTTTTCACTACGGATCGGCCAGTAATGCTGAATTTTATCTTCACAACCTGTACCACCATTTGTCCGGTGCTGTCCGCGAGCTTCGAGCAGGTACAGACATTGCTGGGCGAAGAGGCTGAAGAGGTGATGATGGTCTCAATCAGTATCGATCCTGAATACGATACGCCTGAGAAGCTTGCGGAATACTCCAGTCGCTTCTCTGCGGGCAGTCAATGGAAATTCCTTACCGGCCAAATCAATGACGTCATCTCGGTTGAAAAGGCTTTCGACATTTATCGGGGATCGAAAACCAACCATGAACCCGTTACCTATCTGCGCTCAGGTAACTCCACTGAGTGGCTGCGCATTGAGGGATTTGCCAGCGCCCGTGAAATTGTTGCCGAATACTATAAAATGACCAGCGTAGAAGGTAGTTAAGTGGCAATCTCAGTCTATGGGGAGTTTTTGAGGTTCCTCTCTTTCATTCAAGAAATAAAAGACTGTTTCAACTCCAGTAATTATTCGCTGACATAGATTAGCTAGAATAGTCTTGCTAGCTCCGTATGTTTGTGTAACCATCTGATCCCTCATTGATTTCCAGCTTGCTGTGTGGTTTGAGACCAGTATTCCATACTTGGCTTCATCTGGCTGTTCTGCACAGACTCATTTTATAACTGTACCCACAATTTAGCCTTCTCAGCCTTTTATGGAAAAAAA
>JARRNY010000145.1:0-6196 GCA_037384445.1 Candidatus Thiodiazotropha sp. | reverse complement strand
ACCAATGACAATGCCGGCATGATGCAGGGCGTAGTGGCGCGCATGACCGATGACGAGATCGCCGCTGTCGCGCAGTACATCCAGGGTCTTCATCGCTAAGACGCTGCGGAGATGCCAGGGAAAAGGCGGCCACTGGCCGCCTTTTTTGTGGGTGGCTGTCGGAGCGACGTTTTGCGGGTCTCAATCCGGTCTGTTTGCCGTACAGGGTGTATGCTTAGGAATGGAACTTGTCGGAATTCACCGAGTCAGCCAGTGTGGGCCGCGCGATTTGTGGTTTCCACCTCAAGTTTTTTACCGGACTTGCCGTAAACTCTTGAGAATAGCCAAGAACACTTGTAACGACCATGACCCATCAACTTCTCGAAAACCAGACTTCGCTGGACGGTATGCATCGTTTGCGTCTGCTCAGCTACAACATTCAGGCTGGCGCCGACACCAGGCGCTACCGGGAGTATGTGACCCACGGCTGGAAGCAGATGCTGCCGCACAAGGAGCAGCGTGAGACCCTGGATCACATCGCCCATCTGTTGAAAGATTACGACGTAGTGGGTCTGCAGGAGGTTGATTCCGGGAGCTTCCGAAGTGGCTTCGTCGACCAGACCGCCTACCTGGCCGAGCACGCAGGCTTCCCCTACTGGTTCCGCCAGATCAATCGCAAGCTCGGCAAGCTGGCGCAGCACAGCAACGGTGTTTTGAGCCGGGTGCAGCCGAGCATGGTTACCGAGCATCGCCTGCCGGGCCTGCCTGGCCGCGGCGCCGTGCTGATGGAGTTTCAGACCAACGAGAAGCCGCTCGGTATCTGCATGATGCATCTCGCTTTGGGTCGTCGGGCCCGCTTGCGGCAGCTCTCCTATGTCAGCGATCTCGTCTCTCACTACTCCCATCTTGTGTTGATGGGGGATTTCAACTGCGGTTGCAGTTCGCAGGAGTTCCGGTTTCTGCTCGAGCACACCAACCTGCAGGGTACCCTGTGCGACATGATGACTTTTCCCAGTTGGCGGCCAAGCCGTAAGCTGGACCATATCCTGGCCTCGCCCTCGCTGACAGTATCCAAGTCGGAGGTGCTCAATTACGCTCACTCCGACCACCTGCCTATCAGCCTGGAGATCGAGTTGCCGAAGGACATGATTTTTCCGACGGCGGCCTGAGTCCGTCGATACAGCAGGCCCCCTCAGCTGGTCTGAGGCTGTCCGTCTGTACGGTATACTGACGCAGTTCCAAGTTACATCTGTCGGCGCTCTTTAGGGGTACTGCAGGCTGGTTGTAGCAAGTCATCGATAGCAATAGGCAGTTGTCAGGAGACCTTATCCTGTAATGAACGAAAAAGACTGGAAACGGCTTTACGAAGAGTTGCTGCAACAGCACGAGACCGAAAAGGAGGCCAACCAGGAACTCGAAGAGCTGCTCACCCGCACCATTACCCGCCTCACCGTGGCGGCTATAGGTCTGGACCGTCGTCTGGACCCCCATCTCAAGGGCATTCGCAACGCGGTTCGCAAAGGGGTCAATCGACGCCTCAAGGAGCAGTTCAACGCGCTCTCTGACGGACTTCTCCACTTCGCGGAAGATTCACCGGAAAAAGGCCGGGAGGAGAAGCCCGGCTTTCACCATCTGTTGGGCAACCTCTCGCTGAGTGGTAAGGAGTTGGCTGAGGCCGAGGCCTTGCTGTCGGATTTGACGGAAGACCCCGCCGGCATGCAGCAGGAACGGTTCGATCGTTTGCTACTGCTGTTGGGGCGGAATCAGGGGGCGATGGGTAAACACTCAAGCCTGCTCGATCGCCTGTTTGGCGGTCGTGATAGTGGTACGGACTCTGAGAGTGGTCCACAACCTAACGATATCCTTCTCAATCTGCTGGAGCAGGCCAGTTGGCCGGGTCACTGGGGGGAATCTGTCAGCGCGTTCAAGCTGCGGCTTCAGGCTAAGCAGGTCGAGGGCGATGCCTGGATCGGTGTGCTGCAGGACCTGCTGACTCTGTCGGCCAAATCCTTCGGTGAAATCCAGTCGGAGATCAAGGAAGCGGAGGACTTTCTCGAAGAGCTGACCAAGCGCTTACAGGATCTGGGATCCCACCTGCAGAGCGCCCATGAGGGGCGGGATCGGATGGCAGAGCACGGACGGTCGCTCAGTCAACAGGTCAATGGGCAGGTAGGAGATCTCGGTTCTCATGTGGCAGAGGCCACCGATCTGCACCAGCTGAAGGAGGCGGTGACGCATCGGCTGAGCCAGATCAAGCAGAGCATTGATGACTACCTGGAAGAGGAGCAGGCCTGGCATCAGCAGACCGAAGCGGGTGAGCAGGCCTTGAAAGAGCGCCTGATAGTGCTGGAGCAGGAGTCGAGTGATCTGCGCGCGCGCATGCTGGAAGCGCATCACTTGGCGCTGCTGGATACGGTCACTGGCTTACCTAACCGGCTCGCCTATGAAGAGCGGATCGAACAGGAGATGGCGCGCTGGAAACGCTTTGGTAACCCACTGGCCATGCTGGTCTGGGATGTGGACGATTTCAAATCGATCAATGACCGCTTCGGCCATCAGGCCGGGGACAAGGCGCTGCGGGTTATCGCCCAGAGCCTCAAAGCGCGTCTGCGGGAAACCGACTTCATTGCCCGTTTTGGTGGTGAGGAGTTCGTTTGCCTGCTATGCGGTAGTCAAGGCGATGAGGCGTTGAGAGTGGCCGAGGAGATGCGGCGGTCAGTTGAGGAAAACGGCTTCCACTCACAGGGTAAACCGGTGCGGGTGACCATCTCTTGCGGTGTGGCGACCTTTCAATCGGGAGAGGGGCCGGATGCCGTCTTCTCCCGTGCCGACAAGGCCCTCTATAAGGCGAAAAAAAGCGGTAAGAACCGCTGCGAATTAGGCTGAGGCTTTACGCCCGGGATTGATGCCCCAGGCGTGCCCTGCTGTTGTCGTTACTGAATCAGGCCGTCTTGAAGTGGCTGATCATCTCCTGCAGGGATTCGCCCAGCTCGGAGAGTTCCGCTGTCGCCTGGGTTATCTGTTCGCTGGCCAGGGCTGAGTGGTCTGTCAGCTGTGAAATCTGCACCACGCTGCGATCGATTTCGAGGGCAACTGCTGACTGCTCTTCGGAGGCGCTGGCAATCTGGGTATTGCGATCGGAGATGAGGGCCACCGATGAGACGATATGGTCCAGGGAATCTGCGGCGGCTTGCGCCTTCTCGACGGTCTCCAGGGTGGTATCTCCACTGCGTCGAATCACGTCGACCGCATTTTGGGTCCCGCTCTGCAGGCGCTCGATCATATCCCTGATCTCCGTGGTCGCCTGCTGGGTGCGGCTCGCCAGTGAGCGCACCTCGTCTGCAACCACCGCAAAGCCGCGTCCCTGTTCTCCGGCCCGAGCCGCCTCAATGGCTGCGTTCAGGGCCAGCAGACTGGTCTGCTCGGCTATGCCGCGGATGACATCGGAAACCGAACCGATGCTCTCGCTCTCATTGGCCAGCAGATTGATCACATCCGAGGCGGAATTCATCTCGTTGGCCAGGGTGGTGATGGCATCAGTAACATCGACTACCACATGCTTGCCTTTCAAGGCCTGCTCATCCGCCTCCCGGGCAGAACCAGCGGCGCCCTCTGCGCTCTCGGCGATCTCTTTGACGGTAGCCGCCATTTCGGTGACGGCGGTGGCTACCTGCTGGGTCTCGGTCTGTTGCTGAGTGATGTTTTCGTGGGTCTGTGCGGTGGTGCTCGAGAGCTCGACTGCGGCGGTGGCGAGCTGCGCGCTGACCTGACTGACCTTGATGATGATCTGCTGAATCTTGTTGGTGAAGTGATTGAAAGCCGATGCGAGTTTGGCGATCTCATCCCGGCCGCTTTCATCCAGGCGGCGGGTCAGATCACCTTCGCCCATGGAGATATCCTGCAGGGCGGCTGTGGTCTGGTTAAGGGGTCTGACAATACTGCGAGTGATGGCAATGGAAAGGCCCAATAAAATGGCCAGAATGCCGATGGCGGCGGCGGCCAGCACAACTGCATTGCTCCAGAATTGTGCCTCCACATCGTCCACATAGACGCCGGTGCCGATAACCCAACCCCAGGGCTTGAACCCCTTCACGTAAGAGACCTTCTGGATCGGTTTGTCTGAGCCCTTTTTGGGCCACAGATAGGGCACCTGCCCCTCTCCGTCCTGTTTTGCCACTCTGGCGAATTCGGAAAAGATTTTCTTACCGTCCGGGTCAGCGAAATCTGACAAGTCCTTGCCGTCGAGTTCTGGCTTGATCGGATGCATGACGATGTGAGCGTTCAGATCGTTGATCCAGAAATAGTTGGCGTTGTTGTCATAACGCAGGCCGCTAATCTCCTGCTTGGCATGATTCTGGGCCTCCTGGGTATCGATTTCGCCATTCTCCATGCGTGAGTACTGGTTGGCGACGATGCTGTAAGCGATCTCCACCAGAGCTTGGGTCTGGATCTTTTTTTCCAGCATCAGGTCCTTGTGATACTCCTCCAGAGCAAGCAGGGTGACGGCGAGGAAACCGGCGCTGGTGAGCAGGGTGAGAAGCCAGAGCTTGCGGCTTATGGGAAGGTGTCTAAGGCTGATCATGGAGAAATATCCTCCGGATTTTGATGGCGGTGTTGCGATCGCGCATGCGATGCGTCCCGCTCTAATAGGCATGCTCCTTGTTTTATTGATATCGGGCGAAACTGAAAACTCTTTAGGCTTAAGTTAACTGATTGATCATTGTGAATGATGTCCGTATTTAGAAGGGTGGGTTTTGTATCAGTACCAACAGAACACAGGGTTGATGCGGATTTTGGCTTAGCAGTTGACCGCTGGCAGGCCAGCCCCAGCCCGAATGTTTCACCCGGGATAGATTGCCTTGCAGCTGTTTCGCTTTAATCCTGTTGATAGAAGTGGTGCCATGGCTGGCCGCCGGAGGCCGTTTTGAGTCGAGCGAGAAGAGCGGGCGCCGGGATCGCTTCCTGCGGGAAGATATTTTCCAACAGCAGAAACAGTCTACCGCAGCCGGCGCTCTGCCGGAAATCGTAAGTCGCCGGATCCTGGGCATGGCCGCAGTGTGGACAGTTGGCTTGCCAGCCGGGTGCCTGCTGTCGCCAGATTTCGAATGTGGAGTGCCACTCCGTAAGGCGTTTGCGGCAGTTCGCGCAGCGTGGGGGGGTGGTGTTTTTTCCGCACAGCAGGCGCGGGCGTGTCGAAGGCCCGTCGATGGCGAAGTGGCAGAAGGGTTGCTCTGGTGCTCCGGGCTCCAATTGAATGAAGGGTGAGCAGCCCATGAAGGTCACCAGCTGCATGAAATTGTCGCCCAGAAGATAGCGCTCGCCGCTAACCGTCAAGGGATCGCTGATAAAGCCGATCTCGTGGAGATCGGCAATGAGAGCGGCTAGATCCTTGGGGATTTGATAGGGCGATTCCGGTGTCAATACCAGGCGGCCGGTATGTAGAGGCTGGCCCATCGATCACTCTTGTGCGGATGGTGTCAGCGTAGGTTGATAGAGCGGCACAGCGGTGATGCTGTTCTTGGGTGAGCCGTCCACCAGCTTGTCGCTGTAGGTGAGATAGATGAGTGTATTGCGCCGGGCGTCGTAAAAGCGCACCACCTGCATGGTCTTGAACAGGATCGAGGTGCGCTGTTTGAACACCTCTTCGCCGTCTCTCGATCCGTCCCGTATGTCGGGGCTTAGGTTGACTGGGCCGGTCTGACGACAGGCGATGGAGGCGTCAGAGGTATCTTCAGCGAGTCCAACCGCGCCTGACATGCCACCGGTCTTGGCCCGGCTCAGATAGCAGGTGACGCCGGAGACGGCCGGATCGTCAAAGGCCTCGATGACCACTTTGTCATTGGGCCCGAGCATGCGGAACTTGGTGCTCACTTCGGCCAGTCGCTCCGCCATCAGCAGATGGCTGGGCAGGCTCAGGGTGAGCAGCAGCAAAAGATGGGAAAGGCTTTTCTTGGGCAACACTGTCTCTTCCGGTTCATCGACATGGGCGCATCATAATAACCGATGTGGGCGGGCAGGAAAGTGGGTGTGGCTGTCTCATGCGGGTGTTTTGGTCTGAGTCTAATGCTACTGAGTTAAGCGATTGAATGGTGGGGCAGGGCCCCACCCTACACTCCGGACTACAGGTAGGGTGGGGCCCTGTCCCACCATAAGGCGTTGGATAACATCCCAAACGCCCTTAACTCAGTAGCATTGCGGTCTGAGCCGAATGTTTCGG
>JARRNY010000144.1:0-7157 GCA_037384445.1 Candidatus Thiodiazotropha sp. | reverse complement strand
GCGGAGATTTTGGCCTGTTTCACATGGGGCCGTACCGCGCGCAGATACTCCTCGTCCGTATGCGCCGGAAAGCCGTAGTTGACCGAAGCGCCGCCCAGGCCGTCGCCGTGGGTCACTTCGATCATCGGCACGCCGGCAGCATCGAGGCCGGAGGCGATGTCGATCATCTGCTGCAGGCTGATCTGGTGGCGCTTGGCATGCATGCCGTCGCGCAGGCTCATGTCGTGGATGGTGATTTTCTTGCCGTTCAAATTCATCGTGCTATACCTCAGGCCGAAACGGTGGCTGGTTCCAGCACCAGGCTGCCGTTGAGAATCTCTTCTGCGAACATCTCCGCGGTGCGCAGGCCGGCGGCGGTCATGATGTCCAGGTTGCCGGCGTACTTGGGCAGGTAGTCGCCCAAGCCTTCCACCTCCATGAAGATCGAGACCCGGTTGCCGTCGAACACCGGACCGTTCTTCAACCGGTAGCCGGGCACATACTTCTGCACCTCTTTGATCATCTGTTGGATCGACTCGGTGATTGCTGCCTGGTCGGGCTCGTCTTCGGTGATGCAGTGAACCGTGTCGCGCATCATCAACGGCGGCTCCGCCGGATTGAGGATGATGATCGCCTTACCCTTCTTGGCGCCGCCCACCTTCTCTACCGCACCGGCGGTGGTCTGGGTGAACTCATCGATGTTCTTGCGCGTGCCGGGGCCGGCCGATTTGGAGGAGACGGTGGCGACGATCTCGCCATAGGCCACCGGCTGCACCCGGCTCACCGCCGCCACCATGGGGATGGTGGCCTGGCCGCCGCAGGTGACCATGTTGACATTCAGCTCCCGCTTACCGACGTGATCCTTCAGGTTCACCGGCGGTACGCAGTAGGGGCCGATGGCGGCGGGGGTGAGGTCGATCATGATCGAACCCTCGGCCTGCACCTTGCGATTGTTCTCGCCATGCACATAGGCGGAGGTGGCGTCGAAACAGATCTGGACGTTGTCCTCGCGCATGTGGGGCAGCAGCCCATCCACCCCTTCATGGGTGGTCTTCAGACCCAGCTTGCGAGCCCGCGCAAGGCCCTCCGAGTCAGGGTCGATGCCGACCATCCAGACCGGGTTGATCCAGTCGCTGCGCAGGGCCTTGTAGAGCAGGTCGGTGCCGATGTTGCCGGAGCCGATCAAGGCTGCGTTGATTTTGCTCATTGTCTCTTCCTCATCTTCAGTCTTTGCCCGGCCCCTGGCCGGAGCAGGTATTCGTCAGGTAAAGCGCACCGAAGCGCCACCGATGCCGCCGATGTCCACCCGCATGCTGTCGCCCGCCTGGATCGGTTCCAGCGGCACCAGGGAACCGGAGAGGATCACCTCGCCTGCCTTCAGGGGAATACCGAAACGGCCCAGGGTATTGGCCAGCCAGGCCACACAGTTGACCGGCGAGCCGAGCGCTGCCGCACCAGCGCCGGTGGAGAGCAGCTCGCCGTTCTTCTCCACCACCATGCCGGCGGTAGCCAGGTCGACCTTGCGCGGATCGACCGCGTTATCACCCAGCACAAAGAGGCCACAGGAGGCGTTGTCCGCCACCGTGTCCTGAATCTTGATCTTCCAGTCGCGGATGCGGGAATCGACAATCTCGAAACAGGGAATCACCGCCTCGGTGGCACGCAGCACGTCGGCGTTGGTGACACCGGGGCCGAACAGGTCGCGCTTGAGGATGAAGGCGATCTCACCCTCGGCCCGCGGCTGGATCAGCAGTTCGCTGACCGGCATCTCGTCGCCGGTGCCGTAGACCATGCGATCGGTCAGATAACCGAAATCGGGCTGGTGCACATTGAGCATGTTCTGCACGGCTTTGGAGGTGACACCAATCTTCTTGCCGATGATGTTCTCCCCTGCCTCGACCCGGCGATTCACCATGCGCAGGGAGATGTGGTAGGCATCTTCGATAGTGATCTCGGGCTCGCGCTCGGTGAGCGGTTCGATCATCTTTCTATTCGTCAGGGCATCGAAGAGTTCGTCGCCCAGTTCATTAATACGTTGCTCTTCCAAGGTCTCTCTCCGTTAGGTCTCGGACAGGAAATCGCCCATCAGACAGCTAAGGCAATCGGTAAAACCCAAGCCCGTCATCAGACGGGCTCTCATTGAATCAATCATCTGCAGATTCGTAGCCTTCACAGTTTCACGCAGACATTCTTGAGTTCGGTGTAGAACTCGAGGGAATGCACACCACCCTCACGGCCGATACCAGACTGTTTGGCGCCGCCGAAAGGGGTACGCAGATCGCGCAGGAACCAGGAGTTGACCCAGGCGATGCCGGCATCGACTTCTGCCGCCACCCGATGGGCACGGGGCAGATTCTCGGTCCAGATCGCAGTCGCCAATCCGTAGTCGGTGTCGTTGGCCAGGGCGATCGCCTCCTCTTCGGTGTCGAAGGGACGCACATGGCAGCAGGGACCAAAGATCTCTTCACGCACGCAGGCCGCATCGTCCGCCAGACCGGTCCAGATGGTCGGTTCCACCCAGGCGCCACCGGCCAGGTCTCCCGGCATGTCAGGCACGCCGCCACCGGTGACTACGGTCGCGCCTTCGGCTACCGCCTTCTCGTAGTAGGAGAGCACCTTCCGGCGATGCTCCTCGCTGATCAGCGGCCCCAGGTCGGTCTCCGGGTCGTTCCAGCGTCCCAGCTTGAGCGCCTCTGCTCCTGTCTTCAGACGGCTGACAAACTCGTCGAAGATGGGTCGCTCTACATAAACACGTTCGGTACCGAGACAGACCTGACCGCAGTTGGCGAAGGCGGAGCGCAAGGTGCCCTCGACCGCCTTGTCCAGATCGCAGTCGGCGAAAACCAGACCTGGGTTCTTGCCACCCAGCTCAAAAGAGATGTCGGTGATATCGTCAGCAGCCGCCTTCATGATGGCGGCGCCGGTACCGGTCTCACCGGTGAAGGTGATGCCGTCGACACCCTTGTGCCGGGTGAGGAACTCGCCGGCCGAGTTGGGACCGAAACCGTGCACGACGTTGTAGACCCCTTTGGGGATGCCCACTTCGTTCATCACCTCACCTAACAGTGTCGTGGTGAAAGGTGTCTCTTCCGAAGGCTTCACCACTACGGCGTTGCCACAGGCAAGTGCCGGTCCCACCTTCCAGGTCATCAGCAGCAATGGCAGATTCCAGGGACTGATCACCGCGATCACGCCCTTGGGTTTACGAATGGAATAGTTGAGCGCACCGGCACCATCGGGGGTGTCGAGCATGAAGCTCTCGGTAGGCACATTCTTCACCACGTCGGCAAAGATCTTGAAGTTGGCAGCGCCACGGGGAATGTCGATGTGGCAGGCCAGCTTCTGCGGCTTGCCGGTGTCGAGGCACTCGGCTTCGAGAAATTCATCGAAGCGGGCGGTAATGCCGTCGGCCAGCTTGTGCAGCAGGTTGGTACGCTCTGCCAGCGGCATTCGCCCCCAATCCCCCTTCAGCGCGGCACGTGCAGAGGTCACTGCCGCATCAACCTCCGGCGCACCAGCCTCATGTACGATGCCGATCTTCTCCCCGTTAGCCGGGTTGAAATTATCGAACAGCTTGCCGGAGGCCGAGCCGACAAATTCACCATTGATAAAGTGTTTGACCTCTTTCATTTGTTCACCGTTGTAGTGTCAAAAATCCTTAAATTCATTTCCCGGCAACTGCGTCATCGACATCAAAAAAGGCGCCTGATCTGAATGGCGCTTGCTTAAGCCAGGTATTCGGTGCGGCAAGCCGCACCCTACCCATGATCAAGCCGTAGGGTGCGGCTTGCCGCACCACATGCTTCGCTTTGTCGTATCAACTTTTCCGCTTGCGCTTTGCGCACGCCTCGCGGCCGCGATCGAACTCGCTCCAGCTCTTCATGAAGTGACGTGCCTGTTCCTCATTGCCGGTCTCCTCGAAACCGTCGATGCAGAGCTGTTCACGGGCTATGCCCACGTCGCCCAGATGGATCTGAATAAAGCGCACCGCAGAGTCGTCAGTCATCACCGCCATGAATCTCCTCCTGCCGGGTCTCTGTCCCGGTCGTTGATCGTCGTGCCTAAGGCCTGGCAACAGGCCCGGGTTATTTACGGAGCGCTATGCTGCGCTCTCGGTCTTCTCGCCCGCCGGCCTCGGGGCCAGACGCAGCGAGAGGTTGCTCTTGGGAATCACGCGGCATGAGAGGGCGTAGCCCGCCTGCTCTTCCTGCTCACTGACATGGTTCCGGCTCATCTTTTTGGTCACGTAGTCGCCTTTCACGATGAGTACCCGGCAGACGCCGCAACCACCGCCCTTGCAACCCACAGGTATCGAGTCCACACCCTGTGCCTGCATGGCGTGAAGCAAGCACTGCTCAGCCTGGCAGGTGAACCGCTCGCCGCTCTCCTCGAGCCGGATTTCGAACTCTCGTGCCATGCTTACAGCCGCTTGAAGACCGGGCTGCGCTTGCGCGTCTCTTCTGCCTTGGTCAGAAAGCGTTCGGTGAAGATGTCGTTCTCGAACAGACGGCCCTGCATCAGAGCGCGGATACTGGCTTCGATCATCACCGGCGGGCCGCAAAGATAGGCCGTGTTGCCAGCGAAGTTGTTGTCGAAGTGGCGCTGAGCCGCCTCGTGAACGAAGCCGGTCTCTCCCGACCAGCCATCCTCAGCCTGAGGCTCGGAGAGCACCGGTACATAGGTGAAGTTGGGATGTTGCTCCGCCAGCGATTCGAACAGCTCGTTATCGTAGAGGTCGCGCAACGAACGTACCCCGTGAAACAGTGTGATTGGGGTCTGCGAGCCCTCATCCAATAGATCGAGAATCATCGACTTGGGACTGGAGAGCCCGGTTCCGCCAGCGATGAGAATGACAGGTTCACTGCGCGACTTGCGCACAAAGAAACGCCCGTAGGGACCGGTAACGCGAAGTTGATCACCGACCTTCAAGTCGTTGTGGATCACCGGTGTCGCCTCGCCCTCTGGCACCAGCCGCACATGCAGCTCAATCAAGTTGGCTTCACTGGGCCGGTTGGCCAGCGAAAAGGCCCGCGGTATCTCCACGCCAGGCACCTGCAGGTTGATGTACTGGCCCGCCTGGAAGTCGATGCCCTCCCCTTCAACCTGGAGCCAGAGCCCTTTCACATCGTGGGTCAGGTTTTCAATCCTGGCGATATGAGCGTCGAAGTCGCGTACAGGGATGGAGCGCGCATCGGGATCCTCGTCGATGTCGGCTTCGATCACGCTATCTGAATCCAGGGTGGCACAGCAGGCCAGCACCTTGCCCTCGTCCCGTTCGATATCCATCAGCGCGAAGCTGGAAGCATCGCCCAGGTTCACATCTCCCTCCAGCACCTCCACCTTGCAGGTACCGCAGAGACCATGGCAACAGGCGTGTGGCAACCAGACTCCAGCACGCAGGCAGGCGTCGAGGATATTCTGGCCCTCTTCCACCTCAATCTCGTCGCCTGTGGGCTCGATGGTGAGCTGAAATGACATTATCGCTGCTCCGGCAAATTATCGATAGAATGAAGAATAGCGATATTTAATCGATATGCAAGTTTTTTGTCGATATTTTTTGCATTCCCTGCACATCCACCTAAAATATTGACAAAAGACCCAGTTCCAAAGATAAGAATCAGGTAGGCTTTTCAGCCAAATAACGCATTGCAGTCAAAGGAATAAACAGTCATGGCAACAGACCCCTCCCCGCTCGAAGAGAGCGGTGCCAAAACCCTGTCCGATCAGGCCTATCAGCAGCTACGGGCCGATATCATTCATGGTGATCTCTCGCCTAACGAAAAATTGCGCATCGAACACCTGCGTAAGGTCTATGGTGTCGGCGCCAGCCCTTTACGTGAAGCACTCAGCCGTCTCACTGCCGATGGTTTCGTCACTGCCGAGGGACAACGGGGGTTCCGTGTGGCAGCCATGTCAGAAGAGGACCTGGAAGACATCACCCGCCTGCGCATCCTGCTGGAGAAGCAGGCGCTGACTCAGAGCATCGCGCATGGCGACGACGCCTGGGAATCGCGCATCGTGGCCGCTTTCTACCAGCTGCTGCACTTCCAAATGGCTGCGCCGCTTCTACGGCATCCTCTACGATCAGCACAAGCGCTATCGCAACATCGCCTTATCCACCGAGATCCCTCGCGATCTTCATCAGGAACACGAAGAGTTGAGAAACGCCGCTCTGGCCCGCGATACCGAACGGGCCAGCAAGGCGATCGATCACCATATTCAACGCACGGCGGAGATTACACTGAAGGTATTGCGTGAGGAGATCGCGCAAAAAAAGGCCATAGCCTGAAGCCTGTTGGCGTATTGCCGTCACATTGAGGCCGCATCGTCTGTTGATTCGAGACAATTAACTCTGTCTCAGAAAAGGACGAATCCGATTGACTTTAAACAGCCCCGATTTTGCCAAATTTACCAATTAACACTGGCACGATAAACGGTAACTCTTACCCTGAAAGACCTACAGACTATGACAGCGGTAGACCGGTACCGGCGAGTAGCGGAAGATTGAACTGTATATGGAGTGAGAAATCTGGCGCCATAAAGCAGACGTAAGTTTTTATGGCTCAATANNNNCATGACACGCAATCTCACACTCTCGATCAATCGAAGACCCGAGCCGTATTGAAGACAAGCAATCAACCAATACTGCCCCTTCAACAGTGAAAGGATTTTTATTATTTCCTGTGTGGTGAGAACCACCGGGAGCCGTTTGGTTTTTTTGACGTGAACGACGCCATGGATTTCCTGCAAGGGCCGTTCAAGTACATACCGGTAGACAAATACCAACGCATTCAATGCGATATTCTGAGTGCTGGTAGAGACATTACCACGCACTGCCAAATCCGTTAAAAGAGTGCAACCTCCTGTTCCCCCATCTCTTTTGGATGACGCTTGTTGTGGAAATAGATATAGCGTTTGATCCAATGGAGGTATGTATCCTCTGTTCGCCTGCTGTAGTGGCGAACGCGTATCTGATTGACAACTTGTTGAAGGAAGAGTGATTTTGTGGTTATTTCATTCATAATTTTGTACTCATAATGTTCCTGTGCAATAAAGAGTATTTTAATTCCCGATCCAGTTCAATAGAACGTAACGACGACTTAGCAGGCAACTTGCACGGAAAATCGCAGCAAACAATACCTGACTAATGAAGTCAGCAATAAAAAGCGTACTGGTAA
>JARRNY010000143.1:0-6586 GCA_037384445.1 Candidatus Thiodiazotropha sp. | reverse complement strand
GGCCGAACGGGCCTGACTCGAAATCAGGTGATCCCTTACGGGGTCCGAGGGTTCAAATCCCTCCCTCTCCGCCATATAATCAATAACTTACCCACCCCCGTTTACGCATCCGAGTAACCTGCCGGCGAGACATTGACCCAAAGTACCTGCTCATGCAGAGAGAGGCGATCGGAAAGGAGCGGCGCTCAGCATCGACTTTTTGTGGGGAGCAGAGAAGGTTGTTGAAGAGTTTGGCTCGCTGCGATGCTCATCACCTGATTGCTCAGGACTCTAGTTCACTTATTGATCCTGAAGAGATGCCTGCTTTAATGAAACATTAAGGTGTTTCGTGGCATATCAGCACGGTTGTCAGGCTTGATTGATTCGCAGTTTTCTCATCTTTCGGTAGAGCGTATTTCTGCTCATATCCAAGGCGGCAGCGGTTCGCGTTATATTCCAGTCGTTGGCGCCCAGGCTTGAGAGAATGACCTGGTATTCAGCAGACTGCAGGGGGTTGCCGCTACTCTCTTTGGTGATGTCTGTCGGTTCCAGGGAAAGCACAGGGTTCGCTTGAGGCTCAGATTGCTGTGGGACGATCGGCATGTCACTCTCGATGTTGAAATCTTCGAGCTGCAGCTCACCCTGTTCGCACAGGGCAATGGCTGTGCGGATCACATAGCGAAGCTGGCGCAGATTACCGGGCCATTGATAGCGCAGCAAGGACTCCATCGCGTCCTTTGCGATCATGAGTTCGGTTCCTGTGTCATTTTCTGCTGCCAGAACCTTGTGAATGATGTTGTTCAGGTCAAGCCTGTCCCGCAGTGGGGGGAGTTCCAGGGTTATACCGTTCAGTCGGTAGTAGAGGTCCTCGCGGAAAGCGCCTTGCATGACCAGTTTACGAAGGTTTCGGTGGCTGGCAGTGACGACATGCAGGTCGACATTTACGGCCCGGTCACCACCCAGCGGTACCACTTCCCGGGTCTCAAGAACCCGCAACAGGCGGGATTGCATGGTGAGTGGCATGTCTCCGATTTCGTCCAGGAATAGGGTGCCGCCATCCGACTCGATGATCTTTCCGCGCCGGCCCTCCCTGCGTGCGCCGGTGAAGGCGCCTTGCTGATAACCGAACAGTTCGCTCTCGATCAGAGTTTCGGGTATCGAAGCACAGTTGAGGGCGACAAAGGGTTTGTTCTTGCGCTCGCTGGCCAGATGAATCGCCTGTGTGAACAGCTCTTTGCCGGTGCCGGTTTCTCCATGCAGCAGTATGGGGATGCGCTTGTTCATAACTCGCTGTGCGCGGCGAGCAGCCTCTTGCATATTCGGGTCTTCGCCGGCCAATACCGATAACTTGCAGAGTTCACCGCGACAGGCATCCGGATCGCTCTTGGCCGGCGGTATGCGCAGTCTGCTGCGGCGTTTGAGTTTCCTCTCCTTCTCTTTATGCAGGTAACCGTAAAGTTGCTGGCCGTTGCGCTGGTCGCGAAACGCACGCATCTGATTGTCGCCCCGGTTGGCATTCAACATCAGGCTGTCCAGATCCTTGTCGAGAACGAAATCCAGTTCTTTCTCCACGATCTGTTCGCGATCCTCAAGTCCAAGGATTTCCAATGCGCTCTGGTTGAGCGCGAGGATGCGATTGTCATCGCCGATAGCCAGCAGACCTTCGGAGGGCAGGCCAAGATGGTTCGCATGGTGGTGGAAACGCAGTATCCGTTGCTCTTTCAGTTCGTGAAGGAAGTACCGGTTCTCGATAATGTGGGCGGAATTGGCCACCAGGGCCCGCGCCAGGACTTGAGCCGAGAAGCTGTCTTCGCTGCTGCAGCAGGAAGCGTCGAGTACGGCCATCATGCAGCCGCGGGGATCGTGTATCGGTGCGGCGGAACAGGTGAGATGGATGTTCTGGGTAAGGAAATGTTCGTCCTTGTGAACCGTCAGCGTTCTGTCTTCGGCGATGCAGGTGCCGATGCCATTGGTTCCGACGTGCGACTCTCCCCAATTGGCTCCCAGCCATAATCCCGCTTCACGAAACTCTTTTTCAACGCAGTCGCTGGTCAGGTGGTTGAGAATCACGCCGTGGTCATTCGTGAGGATGAGAGCGTAGCTAGAGCCTCTCAGCGATGAGTAGAGATTGTGCATTTCAGGTTCTGCGAGTTGCAGAAAACCTTGGAAGCGATTGCGCAGCATGCGCAGTGCAGTGGCATCGATGACTTCGGGTTTGTGACAGTGCAGCGGATCCAGTTCGTCATTGTCAGCGCATCGGCGCCAAGAGGTCAGGATCAAATTTGCCAATGGCGACTCTGTCGACGGTTTATCGTCAGACAGAACGGCATAGATATTCCGCGCATGTTGATGTTGTAGGTGTTGCTCAGCCATCCACTGAATCCTCCACGCCCTATAGGTATGTATGTTTGGGCTTCTGAATTTATTAATCAGTATGGTAAGCAGTGGGTCATGGTTGCAGATGTTCGCCTATTCATTTCATACGGAGATGCCGAATGAGGTGCGCACAACCTGAACCGACCTTCTTCTTAACTGCAACAACACACTGATAGGGGAGACGCGGATCTGCATGGCGTTTCCCGTGGTATTCAATTTCCACACTGGCCTTATCGGCCAGGGTGGTTCTTCTCAGCCTTTCCTTGGCGCCGTATTCTTCATAACGGGGATTGACTTAACTGCTAAGGATGCAGCGCAAAGAGTGGACAGCGCTAGCGCCCCCATTGGGTGGTCAATGCACCAGACTCGCACGAATCCAAAGTAAAAAATCTGCAGTCTGTTCAGGCAGTGGCTACCCGTCGTCAGTCAGGTAACGTACCGTCAGTACAGTGCGGAAGGTTTTTATTATCCAAAAAGTCTAGCCAAATAACCGTGTTACAGCAAACTTACACGTGGACGGTCAATTTATTAAGTTTTCCTTAAGTGTGATTCCCGTGCCTGCCAGAGCGCGCGAGAGCCTGGGTCGACAGGTGTTCCCCGATGAAAAGTGGCCCTCGCTTCAGGACCGATGCTGGGATCATCCCTCCCTGTATGCCCTGTTCCGAGTTGATTCGTTGCAACCCTCAGAGCAGGCAATCCACACAGAGACAGCCCTTTCAAACCGCCACGGCGTTTGACTGTAACCCGATGTATCGAAACTGATACATCTGCTGTTGTGATCTGATACCCGGCATTTTCCGGCTTCATACGGTGTCGGTATAAATCAAAAATAGTCGAATAATTACAAATAGTTATCTTTGCTTTTCCTGTGTGGCCTGTGTCTTGCAATAGACCTCGGAAGGAAGGGGCCGCAACGATGGCTATCGGCTCCTCCGTTCTATGGGTATCTGACATTGCCACTAATGGGGAGGAGACATAACGATGAAATTCCCACTGAATACCAAGGCCTTGAGTACTGCCATGGCGGTTGCCATGTTGAGCGGGGGACTGAGTCTGTCCACGCTGGCGCAGGCAAAGGTCTCCCAGGCTGATATCGACGCCGACGCCACCACCACCGGTGATGTGGTCAGCTGGGGTATGGGTCAACAGGGTCAACGCTACAGCCCGCTGAAAAAGATCAACAAAAAGAACGTAAAAACGCTGGTGCCGGCCTGGAGTTTCTCCTTCGGCGGTGAGAAGCAGCGCGGTCAGGAGGCGCAGCCGATGGTGCATAACGGCCGCATCTTCGTCACCGGCTCCTACTCGCGACTCTATGCGGTTGATGCCAAGACCGGCGAAGAGTTGTGGCAGTACGATCATCGTCTGCCCGATGGGATTCTGCCCTGTTGTGATGTCATCAATCGTGGCGCTGCCCTGTATGACGATCTGGTGATTTTCGGCACGCTGGATGCGCGTCTGGTGGCGTTGGATCAGGCTACCGGTAAGGTGAAGTGGCGCGCCAAGATCGACGACTACAAGGCGGGCTACTCCTTCACCGCAGCGCCGCTGATCGTCAAAGACATGGTCATCACCGGTGTCTCCGGTGGTGAATTTGGTGTCATTGGCCGGGTCGAGGCGCGTGACGCCAAGACCGGCGAGCTGCGCTGGATCCGTCCCTCCGTGGAAGGCCACATGGGTTACATCTGGAAAGACGGCAAGAAGCGGGAGAACGGAATTACCGGCACCACCAACGCCACCTGGCCCGGCGACATGTGGAAGACCGGCGGCGCGGCCACCTGGCAGGGCGGTACCTATGACCATGAGACCGGCCTGATCTTCTACGGTACCGGCAACCCGGCTCCCTGGAATGCCCATTTGCGTCCAGGCGACAACCTCTACTCCACCTCCACCCTGGCCATCGATCCGGATACCGGCAAGATCGCCTGGCACTACCAGTACACGCCGAACGACGGCTGGGATTACGACGGTGTCAACGAGGTGGTCTCCTTCAACGCCGATGGCAGGAAACTGGCCGGACACGCGGATCGTAACGGCTTTTTCTACGTCCTCGACCGCACCAACGGCAAGCTGCAGAACGCCTTCCCCTTCGTCACTCGGACCGACTTCGCCAAGGGTATCGACCTGAAAACCGGGCGCCCCATCGAGACCGGTCTGCGTGCCGGCGATCCGGCCAAGAGTGCCGACGGCAAGAAGGGTGAAAGCATCTTCATCGCCCCCTCTTTCCTCGGCGCCAAGAACTGGATGCCGATGGCATACAGCCCGGACACCGAGCTCTTCTACGTGCCCGCCAACGAGTGGGGTATGGATCTGTGGAACGAGCCAGTCACTTACAAAAAAGGCGCCGCCTATCTGGGTGCCGGTTTCACCATCAAGCCGCTCTATGACGACTACATCGGCGCGTTGCGTGCGGTGGATCCCAAGACCGGCAAGATCCAGTGGGAGTACAAAAACAACGCGCCGCTGTGGGGCGGTGTCATGACCACCGGTGGCGGACTGGTCTTTACCGGCACACCGGAAGGTTATCTCAAGGCCTTCGACGCGGAGAGCGGTGAGGAGCTGTGGAAGTTCCAGACCGGTTCCGGTGTGGTCGGCTGTCCCATTACCTGGGAGCAGGACGGTGAGCAGTATATCGCTGTGCCTTCCGGCTGGGGTGGTGCGGTGCCCCTGTGGGGTGGTGACGTGGCCAGCAAGGTCAAGTACCTCAACCAGGGGGGATCGCTCTGGGTGTTCAAGCTCTCAGGAGCCTGATCAGCGATACCAGCGGGGACGGTGCTTAGCACCCCGTCCCCGCATCCACGGCCGTCGCCGGTGATTGAGGCCGGAAGAGGGTCAGCTCAGGGGCGGCAACGCCCATTGGTTTATCAATAATTGACGGAGTTTCTGTAAATGCGCCACCCATCACTCATACTCGCCGCATTCGTGACGGTCCTATGGGCCGGCACGCTGACATCGGCCTTCGGCCATGGAAATGTCACGCCTCAGCCTGTCGATACCTCGTCGTTGCGACAGTTGGGCGAGGAATGGCTGGAACTCAATCCATTTGAAGGTGATAGCCATGCCATCGAGATCGGCTCTTCTGCCTACAATCAGAATTGCGCCCG
Organism: Candidatus Thiodiazotropha sp.; assembly: GCA_037384445.1. Classification (GTDB taxonomy): domain Bacteria; phylum Pseudomonadota; class Gammaproteobacteria; order Chromatiales; family Chromatiaceae; genus Thiodiazotropha. Next base: position 1,130 of record JARRNY010000143.1, on the reverse strand, counting down.
CTGTCACGGCTTGGGCGCTGTCTCCGGCGGCATCGCGCCGGATCTGCGCAATCTGCCCCCGGGTGAAGAGGGCGATGCCTGGTTCATCATGCGTATCCGCAACGGGGCTATCCGCAACGGGGTCACCTACATGCCGCCATTCGAAGGCATTCTGTCGCAGGAGGCCATGTGGTCCATCAGAGCCTGGTTGGTGACACTGGAACCCGATCAATGAACCAGCGGCTTATGGCCGGGAGAGCGAAGATGAGAAAACTGAATGGATCTGTCCTCATGTTACTGACCTGTCTGTGGTTCTCCGTTTCAGCGCTGCTGGCGGAGGAGACCCCTACAGCGATGGATCGGATACAGGAGCGCGGGGTGCTTGAGGTGGCGGTCTACGCCGACTTCCCCCCCTTCTCCTATCGCAACGAGCGGGGACGGGTGGTGGGGATCGATGTGGATATCGCCCAGGCCCTGGCTGAACGTCTCGGCGTGGTAGCGGCCATTCGTGCCGTGGGCGCGGATGAAAATATGGAAGACGATCTGCGCAACAATGTCTGGAAAGGCCACTATCTGGGCGGTGGCGTGGCCGATGTCATGCTGCATACCCCCTATGACGATGCCTTTGCCGCCGAGAACGACCGGGTCCGTTTCATCGCGCCCTATTACCGGGAGCAGATCGTCGTTGCGGTCGAGGCGAGTAAGGTGGGGGACGATTCGCCGCTGGCGCTGTTCACCCGTGAGAAGGTAGGGGTGGAGTTGGACACCCTGGCCGACTTCTACCTGCTCAGTGCCTACAGCGGACGCATCCGCGATCAGGTAGTGCACTTCCGCCACATGGGAGAGGCGGTAGCGGCGCTGCGACATGGCGAGTTGAGCGGGGTCGCCGGCCCGCGCAGCGAGATCGAGTTCGCCCTCGGTGAGGCGCAGAAAGACTATGCCGTGGGTCCGGTGCAGATGCCGGGATTGCGCAGCAGCGGCTGGGACCTGGGGGCCGCGGTGCGTGAAGGCAACCATAAACTGGCCGAAGCCTTGGATCAGGCCATGGCCGCGGTGCGAGAGAGCGGGGAACTGCAGCGTATCTTCGAGCGTCACGGCTCCAGCTACCAGCTGCCGAGTCGGATTGTACAGTTGAAACCGGATAGCTCCGG
>JARRNY010000142.1:0-6378 GCA_037384445.1 Candidatus Thiodiazotropha sp. | reverse complement strand
CTGCCATCAACGAGGTCAGTGCCTGAGGCAATAGACACTATACGGGCGCGCTTGGTAGTGCGCCCGTAACCCTAACAAAATACAACACTACATACGTTCAACGGAGAATCGATATGACTATTAAAGTAGGTATCAACGGTTTTGGCCGCATCGGCCGTATGGCCTTCCGTGCCATTGCAAAAGACTTCCCCGGTATTGAAGTCGTCGGCATCAACGATCTGCTGGAACCCGACTATCTGGCCTACATGCTGAAGTACGATTCAGTTCACGGTAACTTCGCGGGCGACATCGCTGTGGATGGCAATGACATGGTGGTCAACGGCAAGAAGATCCGTCTCACCGCCGAGCGCGATCCCGCCAATCTGAAGTGGGACGAGATCGGTGCTGAGCTGGTTATCGAGTGCACCGGTTTCTTCCTCACCGAAGAGACCTGCCAGAAGCATATCGACGCCGGCGCCAAGAAGGTGGTGCAGAGCGCCCCTTCAAAAGATGCCACCCCCATGTTCGTCTACGGCGTCAACCACAAAGAGTACGCTGGTCAGACCATCGTCTCCGCTGCCTCCTGTACCACTAACTGCCTGGCGCCGGTAAGTAAGGTGCTGAACGACAAGTGGGGCGTCAAGCGCGGCCTGATGACCACTGTGCACGCTGCAACCGCCACCCAGAAGACTGTCGACGGTCCTTCTATGAAGGATTGGCGTGGTGGCCGTGGTATCCTGGAGAACATTATTCCTTCCTCCACCGGTGCCGCCAAGGCGGTGGGCAAGGTACTGCCCGAGCTTAACGGCAAATTGACCGGCATGGCCTTCCGCGTACCTACTTCCGACGTCTCCGTGGTCGATCTGACTGTTGAGCTTGAGAAGGAAGCCACCTACGAGGAGATCTGCGCCGCCATGAAGGCTGCTTCCGAGTCGGGTGATCTGGCTGGTGTGCTGGCCTACACCGAGGAGAAGGTGGTCTCTACTGACTTCCGTGGTCGCGGTACCCCCTCCATCTTCGATGCAGGCGCCGGCATTATGCTGGATTCCACCTTCGTCAAAGTGGTCTCCTGGTACGACAACGAGTACGGCTATACCTGCAACATGCTGCGTATGGTCGAGCACGTCGCCAAATAAGACTGACCTCAGCGCGGGGCGGTGCTACCGCCCCGCGTGAGACGGTGCGAATGAGTTTTTATTTATGGCTTTCTTTCATGTCCCCGATTGGGGCGTCGGAATTCATAACTAAAAATTCACAATAGAACAGTAGAATCGACGCAGGAGTCCGTTATGTCATTCATCAAGCTGACCGATCTCGATCTTGCCGGCAAGCGCGTATTGATCCGCGCTGACCTCAATGTACCTGTAAAAGACGGCAAGGTGACCTCGGATGCACGTATCACCGCATCCATGCCCACGATCGAGCACTGTGCCAAAGCGGGTGCCAAGGTGATGGTGATGTCCCATCGCGGGCGTCCGGAAGAGGGCGTCTACTCGGAAGAGAATTCCATGTCGCCGATCGCTGACGATATGTCTAGCAAACTGGGTAAGACCGTGCGCCTGATCAAAGACTACCTGACGGGCGGTTTCGACCTCGCCGAGGGTGAGGTGGTGCTGCTGGAGAATGTCCGCTTCAACGCCGGCGAGAAGAAGGACAATGAGGAGCTGGCCAAGCAATACGCTGCGCTCTGTGATGTCTTCGTCATGGACGCCTTCGGTACCGCGCATCGTGCCCAGGCCTCGACCCATGGTGCCGGTAAGTTTGCTCCGACAGCCTGTGCCGGTCTGCTGCTGGCCGACGAGCTGGATAATCTGGCCAAGGCCCTGGCCAATCCGGCACGTCCGATGGTGGCTATTGTCGGCGGCTCCAAGGTCTCTACCAAACTGACTGTGCTTGAGGCTCTGTCAGAGAAGGTCGACCAGCTGGTGGTCGGTGGCGGCATTGCCAACACCTTTCTGAAAGCCATGGGCAATAACGTAGGCAAGTCTCTGTGTGAGGATGATCTGGTTCCCACCGCCCAGGCCCTGATCGAGAAGATGAAGGCCCGTGGCGCTAATATTCCGATCGCCACCGATGTGGTGGTTGGCAAGAACTTTGCTGAAGATGAACCAGCGGTGCTGAAGCGCGCTGGTGAAGTGACCGACGACGAGATGATCTTCGATATCGGACCCGACAGTGCCAAAGAGCTGGCCGATATCATCGCTCAGGCCGGTACCATCGTCTGGAACGGTCCTGTAGGGGTGTTCGAATTCGATCAATTCGGCGAAGGCACCAAGACCGTCTCCATGGCGATCGCCAACTCCAAGGGTTTCTCCCTGGCTGGTGGCGGTGACACCATTGCGGCGATCCAGAAATATGACATCTATGACAAGGTGTCCTATATCTCGACCGCTGGCGGCGCTTTTCTCGAGTACCTTGAGGGTAAGACCCTGCCCGCCGTCGCTATGCTTGAAGCCCGTGGGGCCGAGTAAGCAGCGGGAGGCGATTTCCATTACGCCCGGGCAGGGGCCCGGCCGTTTCACCATGCATAAGCATGAATTTGGACCTGTATGCCAAGACGAACAAAAATTGTGGCGACACTGGGACCGGCGACTGACGATCCCAAGATGCTCGATAAAATTATCTACGCTGGGGTGGACGTTGTCCGCCTCAATCTTTCCCATGACGTACACGAGTCACAGCGGACGCGTGCCGAGCGCATCCGTAACCGCGCACGCGCCTGCGGCCGTCAGATCGGTGTTCTGGCCGACTTGCAGGGGCCGAAAATCCGCATCGGCAAGTTCAAACAGGGTGCGGTACAGCTGGAAGAGAATGGCGAATTCATCCTCGATGCGGCCTGCCCGCTGGATGCGGGTGACCAGGAACGGGTGGGTATCACCTACACCGACCTGATTAACGACGTCTCACGAGGCGATACGCTGTTGCTCGACGATGGTGCCATCGTGCTCTGGATCTGTGAGGTCGAGGGGAGTGAGATCCGCTGCAAGGTGGTGGTGGGCGGCAAGCTCTCCAACAACAAGGGTATCAACAAGCAGGGTGGCGGTCTTTCCGCGCCGGCGCTGACCGATAAGGACCGGGCGGATATCAAGTTTGCCGCAGAGATCGATGCTGACTATCTGGCAGTCTCGTTTGTGCGTAGTGCGGAAGATGTTATCGAGGCGCGCCGCCTGCTGGTTGAAGCTGGCGGAAATGGCGGCATCGTTGCCAAGATCGAACGCGCCGAAGCGCTTGATTGTATTGCTGAGATCATTCAGGCCTCAGACGCCATTATGGTGGCGCGAGGCGATCTGGGTGTAGAGATCGGCGACGCCGAGTTGCCCGCTGTGCAAAAGGAGCTGATCAAGACAGCACGTGAGCTGAACTGCGTGGTCATTACCGCCACCCAGATGATGCAGTCGATGATTGAGAATCCTATCCCCACGCGTGCCGAAGTCTTCGATGTCGCCAATGCGGTACTCGACGGCACAGACGCGGTGATGCTCTCTGCGGAGACGTCAGTCGGCAAGTACCCCCATAAAGTCATCGAGGCGATGGACAGGGTCTGTATTGAGGCTGAGAAGCAGGCTACGGCACGACGCTCCCATCACCGGCTTGATACGGTCTTTGGTCGTGTCGATGAGGCCATCGCGATGGCAACCATGTATACCGCCAACCACTTGGGTGTGAAAGCGATTGCGGCGCTCACAGAGTCGGGTTCCACCGTGAAGTGGATGTCGCGCATCAGCTCCGGTATTCCCATCTATGCGCTGACTCGCCATGTGCAGACTCGCCGCAAGGTGACCCTGTTTCGTGGTATCTACCCGGTTAGTTTTGACGTCGCCAGCACCAATATCGATAAGGTCAATGAAGAAGTCATTGACGAACTGTTGCGCCGCGGCGAGGTGAGAGAGAATGACTTGGTGATTATCACCAAAGGTGACCGCTCCGGTGTGGAGGGGCAGACCAATATCATGAAAGTGATGCGGGTCGGTGAGCATGTGCTTGCCGATAAATCGGATTGAGGAGGGTGCCGCAGGCATCTACCCCAGTAACTGAGTAATAAAACAAAACCAAGGAGGCTATCATGGCTCTGATTTCCTTGCGCCAACTGCTGGATCATGCCGCCGAGAACGGCTACGGTCTACCGGCGTTCAACGTCAATAACATGGAGCAAGTGCATGCCATCATGCAGGCCGCTGATGCGGTTAACAGCCCCGTGATTCTGCAGGGTTCTGCCGGTGCGCGCTCCTATGCGGGTGAACCCTTCCTGCGCCACCTGATCGTCGCTGCCACCGAGATGTATCCTCACATCCCGGTCTGTATGCATCAGGATCACGGCACCAGCCCCAGCGTTTGCCTGCGCTCCATCCAGTCCGGCTTCTCGTCGGTGATGATGGATGGCTCGCTGATGACTGACGGCAAGACCCCTTCCTCTTACGAGTACAACGTGGAAACCACCGCCAAGGTGGTCGAAATGGCTCATGCCGGCGGCGTTTCCGTCGAGGGCGAGCTGGGTTGTCTGGGCTCCCTGGAGACTGGTCAGGCGGGTGAAGAGGATGGCATAGGTGCTGAAGGCACTCTGGACCACAGTCAGTTGCTGACTGATCCTGATGAGGCCGCCGACTTCGTGAAGAAGACCGGTGTGGATGCCCTGGCAATCGCCATCGGCACTTCTCACGGTGCCTACAAGTTCACCCGTCCGCCGACAGGTGACATTCTGGCTATCGAGCGGGTGAAAGAGATCCATGCACGTATCCCTAACACTCATTTGGTCATGCATGGCTCCTCCTCGGTGCCGCAGGACTGGTTGGCGATCATCAACGAATACGGCGGCGACATGGGCGAAACCTATGGCGTGCCGGTAGAGGAGATTGTCGAGGGTATCAAGCACGGTGTGCGTAAGGTCAACATCGACACCGACCTGCGTATGGCCTCTACGGGTTCCATTCGTAAACACCTGCACGAGAACACATCCAACTTCGATCCTCGCAAGTTCCTCAAGGAAGCGACCAAGGCGATGGCGGATATCTGTAAGGCGCGCTACGAAGCGTTCGGTTCTGCCGGTATGGCCGATAAGATCACGCCGATCTCTCTCGAAGGTATGCAGGCACGTTACGACAGCGGTGAGCTTGCTCCGAAAATCAACTGATCCTTGCAGTTGCCTGGTTAGCCGATTGAGCTCAGGCTTTTTCGGCTAACCATAAAAAACGCCCGGTTTTTTAGCCGGGCGATTTTTTTATATGACGAACCAATCGGGAGATGGGTTACCCTAAAAAAATCAGTTGACCGCTCCATCCTAATAGCAGATTACTGATTTAAAGAAAATAGCTGCGATGCTCATGGTCACTTGCTGGGTGAATCACGCTGTCCAACTGATCTTTTTAGGGTTACCTCTGTCTCACTCTGTCGGATCGACGCCGCATTCGCGCCAGAGATTGACGATGGTGCAGAAGAGCCGCGCGGTCTGTTCTGTATCGTAGATGGCTGAGTGGGCTTGGCTGCTGTCCCAGTCGAGCCCGGCCGATTGAGCGGCTTTAGCCAGTACCGTCTCCCCATAAGCGAGTCCTGCCAGACTCACCGTATCGAAGGTACTGAACGGGTGAAAGGGATTACGCTTGATACCGCAGCGCGCGACAGCGGCATTGAGAAAGCCAAGGTCGAAGAAGGCGTTATGACCGACCAGGATAGCGCGCTTGCAGCCACTGGCCTTGACCGCCTGCCGGATCGGTGTAAAGAGGGATCGTAAGGCATCACCCTCTGGCTTTGCCATGCGGAAAGGGTGTGTGGGATCGATGCCGTTGAACTCCAGTGCCTTGGGATCGAGATGCGATCCTTCGAAGGGTTGAACATGAAAAGCGTGGGTTTCGGCCAGCTCGAGACGTCCTGACTCATCCATGCGAACGATAGTGGCTGCAATTTCGAGCAGTGCATGCCGATCGGCATCGAAACCGCCGGTCTCCACATCGACTACCACCGGAAGGTATCCCCTGAAACGCTGGGAGATTTGCGTGTTGTAACTGACTTCATTCATCCGGCTAGCATAATGAATCACCAGCAGTTTTACGAACGTAAAACGGAAGATTCAGGAGGGACGGCGATGCGGGTTTTTACCTGAGGGCAAAATCGCTGTTATTATGCAAAGCTGTATTGGACCCAAAGATACCAAGGGGCGCTTGCCGTACGATGGCCATTCATCCACTGAATAAGGGATTATTCATACTCTTACTTCTGCTGCTGTTGTCCGGCTGTGCCAGTATGGGGACCGGGCACCCGTCGGATCCCCTGGAAATCGGCAACCGTAAGGTAGATCTTTTCAACCAGGAATTCGATAAGGCGGTGGCCAAACCGGTGGCCAAGGGTTACCGCAAGGTCACGCCAGACCCGCTTGACAGAGGGATTACCAATTTCTTCAACAATTTG
>JARRNY010000141.1:0-9559 GCA_037384445.1 Candidatus Thiodiazotropha sp. | reverse complement strand
GATATTATATGGTTGCGCCTTCGTTAAGGAATCTCAGGCTCAATTCGTTTAGCGACATCCTTTCGCTCAACCCTATTCAGTGGCTCCAAAGCCGTTGAATCAAATAGTAGTGACATTTCAATTCCCTGAGCTATGTTTGATATAAAATCAAGCGTTACATCATTAACTCATAATCCACTACCTTCAAGCACTGCCATTGGATAGGTATAAGAAGGAGGCGAAATGACAGAACTCAATCGACGTGGTGAAGCCAGTCATCCACCTTTCAGATCACAGCGTTTGTTTTCAGAAAATGGGCAGTGGTATTTCGATACCAGGGAAGGGAGACAGGTCGGGCCATATCCTGAACTCGATGATGTGAAGAAGGCACTTGCTGTCTTTCTCGCACAAAAACTACTCATTATTAACAAGAGTAAGCAGCCGGAAGAAATCTTAGTGCCTGGGGAGCAGGATGGAATAGAACATATGGTGGAGGAAGTTTTCGAATTCTTCCATCAGTATAAACTCAAGGGTCAGACAGGTGCGATTTTATGGGCGAACAGCAGACTCGGTGATTTACTTAGGGACGCCCAGCATCTGACCAACCGAGCAGAGCGAGTGGAGGCATTGAAATACGCACTGGAACTTCAGGATTAGATTGAGGTAGATCTTTTCAGTCTCTCTTTGTGGACTTTCCTGGCCCTAATCTCGGTACTCTCAAGCCGTGATCGAGGACGGAACGTTCATGACCATGCCATCTTGAGACATCCCGTTGTGGAATTGTAATGAAGTAAAAAAAGCGGCGATAAAAGAGATTATTTCAATCGATGCGTGTTGGTAGCGAATGGGAAGACATGTTCACTCATTCGTTGTGCGTTTGAGACTGTACTTCAGAATCGCAAAGGTTGCTTCGACGTAGCGGGGCGCCTCTTGTGCCAGATTGAATGCCTGTGGTTCCCGTAACCAACTCTGGACTACCCCCTCCACCATGGTATGTATCATCTGAGATCCGGCCTGGGTGTCGAGATCGGCAGGCAGCTGACCCTTTCGTATGGCGTTTTCCAGTGTATTGATTTTGTCCGCTAAAGCCTTGTCTACAAATTCTCGGATCTTGGCAGGGACATCCTCTCTCTCACGCAAAAACTGTTCATGTAGAAATATCTTGAAGATATTGCGGAAGTCCTCGCGGGTACCGACATTGACGAAGATGAAGTGGAGCAGATCGCTCAGTCTGCCCAAAGGGTCAGATTCAAATTCCTCTTGACCGGCGCCGGAGAGTTGTTCGATACGGGCGTCATAGCGCGAAAGGATGGCGTCGAACAGATCCCATTTGTTCTTGAAATGCCAATAGACAGCACCCCGGGTGACCTTCGCCTGGGTCGCGATTTCCACCAGGCTCGTCTGGCTAACTCCCTGTTCTGAAAAGAGAACGAGTGCAGCCTCGATAATGGTTTGCCGTGTAATTTCGGCCTCTTCTTTGGTCCGTCGCAACAGCTCAGCCTCAAGTAATCCCACGCAGTAGTTTACAACGTTGGCGGATGCACTATAGTATACATACATAAGTGTATGTAAGATCTTTTGTCAAGTTCCATCCGAAATAAGCTACCTGGGTGTTTTATGAAAAATCTCGGCGCGTTTTCTCGCGTTTTTCCGTTATCGGTGCTCTTTCTTGGCGCTTTGTTGAGCCTGACAGGCTGTGATGGCAAATCGGCTCAGGAGGCTAAAGCGGCCCCGCAAACGCCACCGCAGGCAGTCGATGTCTATACGGTCAAGACTCAGCCCTTTAAGCTTAGCGAGACCTATGCGGGGCGGGTCTCCGCCTACCGCACCGCTGAGATCCGGCCACAGGTTAACGGCATCATTCTCAAGCGGTTTTTCGTTGAAGGTGCGACAGTCAAAGCAGGGGATCAGCTCTATCAGATTGATCCCGCTCCCTACCGGGCGGAACTGAATCAGGCCAGCAGCGAGCTGGCGGTTGCAGAGGCCAATGCGGAGAGCGTACGGCTCAAAGCCAAGCGCTATCGTGAACTGCTCACCACCAATGCCATCAGTCAGCAGGATGCGGATGACGCCGATGCCGCCTGGAAGCAGGCTCAGGCGCAGATCCAGGTGGCCCGCGCAGCTGTGCAGAGTGCCAAGATCAATCTTAACTACACCCGTATTACGGCACCTATTTCGGGTCTCATCAGCCGTTCCAATGTTACTGAGGGTGCGTTGGTTTCCGCTCAGCAGGCGACAGCGTTGGCCACGGTCCGCCAGCTTTCACCGGTCTATGTCGATATCCAGCAGCCGGCAGCGGCGGTTCTGCGTATGCGCCGACAGGGCGATTTGACCGACCATGAAGTGCACTTAAAGCTCGAAGACGGCACACGTCACAATGAGATCGGTAAGTTGCAGTTCTCCGAGGCCCACGTGGATCCAGGCACCGGCACGGTCAATGTGCGTGCGGTTTTCGAAAACAAGGAGCGTCTGCTGATGCCGGGCATGTTCGTGCGTGCCGATGTGGTGATCGAACGTTTCAAGCAGGCCATTCTGGTACCGCAACAGGGTGTCAGCATCAATCCGAATGGTCTTACCAACACCATGCTCGTCGGTGCGGAGAACAAGATCGAATCTCGTGAGATCAAGGTGCTTAAAGCTGTTGATGACAAATGGCTGGTGAGTGAAGGACTGCAGGAGGGTGACCGGGTAGTGATCAAAGGGCTGCAAAAGATCAAAGTTGGTGCGGTGGTTAATCCCAGCGATCCAGCCGCAGCCAAAGCGCCAGAGGCAAAATAGATGGCTAACTTCTTTATCGACAGGCCGATCTTCGCCTGGGTCATCGCTCTGGTCATCATGCTGGCTGGCGGTTTGGCGGTTATGCAGCTGCCGGTACAGCAGTATCCGACCATTGCACCGCCCTCGATCAATATTGCTGCCAGTTATCCGGGCGCCTCTGCCAAGACCGTGGAGAACAGCGTCACCCAGATCATCGAACAGAACATGACGGGGCTGGATAACCTGCTCTACATGTCCTCTCAGAGCAGCAGTTCCGGCGCCGCCAGTGTTACCCTGACCTTCGCTGCCGGCACCGATCCTGATATCGCCCAGGTTCAAGTGCAGAACAAACTCTCTCTGGCCGAGCCCCTGTTACCTATGTCAGTGCAACAGCAGGGCGTCAGCGTGACCAAGGCGTCCCGTGGCTTCCTTATGGTAGTGGGATTGGTCTCGACCGATGGCAGCATGGACCGGTCGGATCTGGCGGACTACGCCATCAGTCAGATACGGGAGCCCCTGTCGAGAACCCGCGGCGTCGGCAGCATCCGTGTTTTCGGCTCCCAGTATGCGATGCGCATCTGGCTGCAAGCGGAGAAGCTGACAGCCTATGAGCTGACGCCGGTGGACGTCACGACCGCTATCGCAGCCCAGAACGGTCAGCTGACGGCGGGGCAGTTGGGCGGCGCGCCGGCGGTGAAGAACCAGCAACTGAACGTGACCATCATCTCGCAGACCCGCATGGAGAGTGCGGAAGAGTTCGAGAACATCCTGCTCAAAGTGAACAGTGACGGCTCCCAGGTGCGGCTGAAGGACGTGGCGCGCATCGAACTGGGTGCCGAGGATTACAGTGTCAGCAGTCGCTACAACCGCAAGCCGGCGGCAGGTCTGGCGATTCAGCTCGCCAGCGGTGCTAACGCGCTGGATACCGCCGCCGCCGTGCGTGAGACCATCGCCGGTCTGCAGGACTTTTTCCCTCCCGGCATGGAGGTGATCTACCCCTACGACACAACCCCCTTTATCCGCATCTCCATGAAGGAAGTCGCCACCACGTTGGCCGAGGCGGTGGTACTGGTCTTTCTCGTTATGTTCCTCTTTCTGGGACGCTTCCGAGCCACCCTGATCCCGACCATTGCCGTGCCGATCGTGCTGCTGGGTACCTTCGGGGTGATGGCGGCCTTCGGCTACAGCATCAATACACTGACCATGTTCGGTCTGGTGCTCGCCATCGGTCTGCTGGTTGACGATGCCATCGTCGTGGTGGAGAACGTGGAACGCGTGATGGAGGAGGAGGAGCTGCCGCCCCGGGAGGCGACACGCAAGTCGATGAGCCAGATCACCAGCGCCCTGGTCGGCATCGCGCTGGTACTGTCAGCGGTATTCGTGCCGATGGCCTTCTTCGGCGGTTCCACCGGCGCCATTTATCGCCAGTTCTCGCTGACTATCGTCTCCGCCATGGTGCTTTCGGTACTGGTGGCGCTGATCCTCACGCCCGCGCTTTGCGCCACGTTGTTGAAACCTGTCCATAAAGGGGATCACGATAAACTTGGCGGTATCTTCGGCTGGTTCAACCGTAGCTTCAATCGCTCCAATAAGCTTTATGTGAAGGGGGTCGGCGGCATCATCAAACGCCCTGTCCGTTTGATGGCGATCTACCTGGCCGTCGTCGTCGGCCTGGGTTATCTCTACCTGCGTTTACCCACCTCGTTTCTGCCGGATGAGGACCAGGGCGTCTTCTTTACCCTGGTCCAGTTACCCACCGGCGCCACCCAACAACGAACGGTTGAAGTGATGAAGCAGGTCGAGGACTACTTTCTCGCCCAGGAGGAGGTCGACTCGCTCTTTACCGTCGCCGGCTTCAGTTTCGCCGGGCAGGGTCAGAACATGGGGCTGTCGTTTATCCGTCTCAAAGAGTGGGATCAGCGCGCCGGTCCAGCGCACTCGGCCAAAGCGGTCATTGGACGAGCCTGGGGCGGACTGTCGCAGATCAAGGATGCGGTGATCTATCCCATCAACCTGCCGTCGATTCCGGAGTTGGGTACGGCTTCGGGCTTTGATCTCATGCTGCAGGACCGTAACAACATCGGACACGAGGAGCTGATCGCTGCGCGTAACCAGCTCATCGGCATGGCCTCCAAGGATGAACGCTTCACCGGCGTGCGTCCCAACGGCATGGAAGATGTGCCGGTGTTCCATATCGATCTCGACTACGAAAAGGTCAAGGCGCTGGGGTTGGATGTGGGGAGTGTCAACAAGACCCTGAGCATTGCCTGGGCCTCGACCTACGTCAACGACTTCATCGACCGCGGCCGTGTGAAAAAGGTCTATGTGCAGGCGGATGCCCCCTACCGCATGCTGCCGAGCGATCTGCAGCATTGGTATGTGCGCAACAGCACTGGCGAGATGGTGCCGTTCAACGCCTTTACCTCGACCCGTTGGGACTACGGTTCACCGCGACTGGAGCGCTACAACGGTGTGCCGGCGGTGAATATCCAGGGGCAGGCGGCACCCGGTTTCAGTACCGGCGATGCCATGCTCGGACTGGAAGAGATGGTGAAAAAGCTGCCATCAGGTGTCGGTATCGAGTGGACCGGCATGTCCTTCCAGGAGCGTCTGGCCGGTTCCCAGGCGCCGGCCCTCTATGCCATTTCTCTGCTGGTGGTGTTCCTCTGTCTGGCGGCGCTCTATGAGAGCTGGTCGGTTCCCTTCGCGGTCATCATGGTGGTGCCTTTGGGTGTGATCGGCGCACTGCTGGCAGCGACCTTGCGAGGTTTGAACAACGACGTCTACTTTCAGGTCGGTCTGTTGACCACCATCGGTCTCTCGTCGAAGAACGCCATCCTTATCGTGGAGTTCGCCAAAGCCCTCTACGACGAGGGAATGGAGCTGACCCAGTCGGCGATCGAGGCAGCCCGCATGCGGCTGCGTCCCATCATCATGACCTCCATGGCGTTTATTCTTGGCGTCTCGCCGCTCGCTATGAGCACGGGCGCCGGGGCGGTCAGCCGCCAGGCGATCGGCACCGGCGTCATCGGCGGCATGATCTCCGCCACCTTTCTGGCGATCTTTTTCGTGCCGCTCTTCTATGTCTTGGTGATGAAGCTGAGTCTGTTCCTGGGCAGATTACGGGGTAAGTCGAAGAGCGCTCCAGTCAGTCCGGAGCCTGCCTCATCCTGATAGACCGAAGAGTCTGAACGCTTCCTTCCCAACCTTCGACAATGTTCGGTGGGGCAGGGCCCCACCCTACTTGAACAGAGAGGTAGGGTGGGGCCCAGCCCCACCAGGCTGTGAGCGTCGTTAGTTTCTCAGCCGATTGACCACCATAGACGAAACGCCCACATCACTCTTCAGTCCCGACCCTCGACAATGTTCGGTGGGGCAGGGTCCCACCCTACTTGCACAGAGAGGTAGGGTGGGGCCCAGCCCCACCAGACTCTGGCTGTGTTGAGTTTCTCAGGCGATTGACCGCCATAGACGAAACGCCCACATCATCGGTTCCCGATGACTGCCCCTGTCTCAAGCTCGATCAATCGGCCGAACGCCTGCTGTAGCTGCAGGCCGATCGGGCCGGGGCAGTGCGGCAGCGAGTCGGCACCGGTGCCGCAGAGAAAACAGGCATCAGCCGTCTGCACGTCATAGGGGGTGAGGGAGCATTCCTGCGCCTCCAGCCCCGACTGTTGGCAGAGTTCCAGCAGGATGCCACGGGTGATGCCGTCCAGGGCGCCGTCGCTCACCGGTGGTGTGAGAAGGCGTCCGTCGCGCACAATGAAAATATTCTCAGCCGTGCCTTCGGTGACATAACCCCGATCATTGAGCAGCAGCGCCTCGTCGGCGCCGGCTTGCCGGGCCTCCAGTTTGGCCAGGATGTTGTTGAGGTAGTTGAGGCTTTTGATCCTCGGGTCGAGCACTGTCGGCCCCGGCCTCCGGGTGGAGGCGGTGATGAGTTTGATGCCGCTCTGTCGTTGCTTCTCGTTAGTCAGTGCCATGCGGTCGGCAATGAGAAAGAGATTGGATTGTTCACAGTGGGACGGGTCGAGTCCCAGGCCACCGCAACCCCGAGTAGCGACGAGACGGATGTAACCATCCGCATCGCTAAACGCCTCTATCACCTCGTTCACAGCAGCTGTCATTGTCTCCAGGTCAAAAGGCAGGGTGAGCATCAGCGCACGGGCCGACAATGTTAGTCGCTGCAGATGGGCGTGCAGACGAAAGGGGGTACGGTTGTAGAAGCGGATACCCTCGAACACACCATCGCCATAGAGCAAGCCGTGGTCGGTGAGTGGCAGCAGCGCTTCGGCGGCCGATGTAATCCGACCGTTCAGCCAAAACACGGGTTGAGTCATGGGTTGTCCTCCTGGATAGGTTGCAGTGTTTGGCGGTGACTGCTGCGGGCGAGTTGTACAGTGATGGCTACAGCAGCAGCGTAGAGCCAGAGCTCCGATGGAATCGCCTCGCCCAGCAGGAGCGCGGCCAGCAGCAGGGTGAGGAAGGGTTGCAGGAGCTGAATCTGGCTTGCGCGTGCAACACCTGTGGCCAGTGCGCGATACCAGAACCAGAAAGCGCCGAACTGGGAGATCAGGGCGAGGAAGGCGAGAGCCAGCCAGGGCGCTGCCGTCGTTGGTAGAAGCAGCGGCCTCCAGGTGGCGCCAAAACCTAGAGCGGCCAGCGGTGCGGCTATCACCAGGGCCCAGGCCATGACCTGCCAGCCCGGCATCTGCTGCGCCAGGCGGCCGCCTTCGGCATAGGCAATTGATGCCGCCAGACCAGCGATACAGAGTTCGAGGGTCGCCACACTGGAACCGCCTTGCCAGACAAAATGCAGCACCAGTCCGCTTCCGGCACTGGCCCAAAACCAGAAGGCGGGCGAGGGAAGTTCATGACCCCGCAGCCGAGACCAGGCGGCGGTCGCCAACGGCATCAACGCCAGTGGAATGGCGGCGGCTGCGGCCGACCTGCCTTCGAGGGCGACTGCGCTCAGCAAGGGGAAGCCGAAGACACCACCCAGGGTCACCAGCAGCAGGGATGGGAGTTGCTGTCGTTGGGGAAAGTCGGCGCCGCTCCACTTCAGCGCCAGCATCGCTGCGATAGAGGCGCCCAGCAGTCGGCCGAAGGTCAGGGGCATGGGGGGGAATCCTTCAAGCGCGATGCGTGTCAGGGGCAGCGTGGCGGCAAAGGCGCAGACGGCGATCAGACCGTATCGCAACTCAGGCTTATTTCCGATAGTTCGCATGTCATTTCTCTGCATTTGATTGAGTCTCTACCTTACTGCGTTGAAACCTGAGCAATACAGATGCAGAAAATATTAAAGGTATGCGGTACAGTTGTAGTGAAATTCGATCTGTTATGGCGATATGGAGCTCCAACTGTATGGGTGCTGAAGGTTTACGTTACGAGCAGGTGGCAGAGCATATCCGGGATCAGGTGCGTCGCGGGGTGTTGCGTCCGGGCGAACGCATCCCCTCGGTGCGCAAGCTGAGCCGGCGTTTGGGGGTCAGTGTCTCCACGGTGGTGCAGGGCTATGGTCTGCTGCAGGATGAGCGTCTGATCGAGCCGCGCCCTCAGTCAGGCTACTATGTGAAGGCGTTGACGCGGCGACCGCCGCCGCCGGCCATGAGCCATCCCGAAACCTATCCGGTGCCGGTCACGGTGAGTGAAATCGCCCTGCAGGTCGTGCAGGCCTACCGTTCACCTGGCGTGATTCAAATGGGCACCGCACTGCCACGCACCGATTTTCCGGCCGTATCCCAGCTGCACCGTATCCTGGCCAGCCTGGCACGTCGGCCTGATCCCCGCTTGCGCGACTACGACATGCCCCCCGGCAATAGTGGGCTGCGTCTGCAGATTGCACGCCGCTGCGTCGATGCCGGTGTGTCGGCATCACCGGATGACGTGGTCGTCACCAACGGCTGTCAGGAGGCGCTGGTACTCTGCTTGCGCGCTGTGGCTGAGCCTGGGGATACGATCGCCATCGAGTCTCCCGCCTTCTTCGGTATTCTGCAGGCGGTCGAATCGTTGGGGCTGAAGGCGTTGGAGATCCCCACCGACCCGCGACTGGGTATCAGCCTGGATGCCTTGCGCCTGGCCATGGAGCAGTGGCCGCTGAAAGCCGTGCTGTTGACGCCCAATTTCAGCAATCCTCTGGGCTATTGCATGAGCGATGCCCGAAAGGGGGAGCTGGTAGCGCTGCTGGAGTCCGCCGGAGTGCCGCTGATCGAGGACGATATCTACGCCGATCTCAACTACATCGGTAATCGGCCCAAAGCGGCCAAGGCCTGGGACAGAACGGGCAATGTCCTGCTCTGCTCGTCGCTTTCGAAAACTCTCGATCCGGGGTTGCGTATCGGCTGGGCGCTCCCCGGTCGTTTTCTTGACAAGGTGATCCATCTGAAACTGGTCAGTAGCATGGCCAGCGCCACACTACCGGCCTATGCCACAGCGGAATACCTTGAGTCGGGTGGCCACGACCGTCACCTTCGTACCATCCGCAAGGCGTATCGGGAGCGACGCGACCGTTTTCTCGAACTGGTGCAACGTCTGCTGCCGGAGGGCTGCCGCGTGACATCGCCCGATGGGGGGTTTATCGCCTGGGTGGAGTTGCCCCATGGCACCGATACCATGAAGCTCTATCATCAGGCGATGCAGCGTGGGGTGAGCATCGCGCCGGGCCCGCTGTTTTCACCGACGGGCAAATATCGTCAGTTCATTCGGCTCAATTTCGGTCAGGTCGGTTTCGAGGCGATGGCGAAGGGGTTGTCTATTCTGAGTGAACTGCTGGAAGCCGGAGAGTAAGACCCGATGGAATACAAGATCGGGTTAAGTCTCATCG
>JARRNY010000140.1:0-6590 GCA_037384445.1 Candidatus Thiodiazotropha sp. | reverse complement strand
TGGTTGTTGGAGACCATGAGGTCAAACTGTCTCAGCGCCCCCTTGCCTTCCATAAGCACATTGCTGGCTGTGGTCACCACATCCGCTTTGGCTCGCAGGGTACCTGAGCGAACGCCGCCGCAACGGCCGGGTTGGTCGCCGCTACTTTTGGAGAAGATGGAGTCTTTGGTGCAGGCGGGGTTGCCGTTGACCTTGACCGAGCTGGCGGTCTGGGCCGCATCGGACGATTTCGCCACATTGGTATAGACCCGGGGCGGGCAGCTATGGCCGCGTGGGGTTTTGCAGACGTCGATGGTGCTGAGGGTACCGCCACTGCCGGCATGCACGCTGCTGCGGCCGTTGATCAGCAGGTTGCCCGGCGAACCGGAGGCGCGTTTGGATTGATTGAGGGTGCCGGTGTCCTGGGCCTCTTTGCTGATAATACCGGGAGTAAATCCGATGCGACGCTCGATCAGTGCCGCCATCTGCTGGCGCTGGCCGCCACCGACGCCGCCCATGGTCAGTTCCAGGTCGATGTTGGTCTCGGGTTCCATCCAGGGCAGTGGCTCGTTGGTGACCGGATCGGTCTCGCGGGGCGGCGGTGTGTAGCCGGGAATGAAGCGGCGCAGAGCCTGGGCCACGGTGAGGCCGGCAAAGTCTTCTTCACCCAGGGTCGCCACCAGGGCGTTGCGACCCTGTTGCGGATCCTGGAAAACGGCCACACCAAGTACCTGGGCGAAGGCGCCGTGATTCATGGCCAGCACGCTGAGGCCGAGCAGACCGGGGTTACTGGTGCGCCAGGAGCGGGAACCCGCTGCGTACTTGGTCAGCATGGGGCTGCCGTCGAAATAGAGGACACTACTCTGGGGGCCGGCCGTGGCACTGGTGAATGACATTGAACATCTCCTTGTTTCGTAGTCTTTTAAAGGCTCCTATTTCCTTGGGCCTGGTGGTTTATGCTTGTTGATCGTATTGATCGCTTCCTGTCGGTGGTCCGTAAGCCTATGAGCTAGTGAATGAATGGCGATACAGCACCATCACAAAAGAGACATTGATTGGGAGAGGGCAGAGCAGATGATTTGAGCGGGCGTGCTCCGTCGCCACCACAATCCCTGTGTTCGCGCTATATCTGACGTCGCTAGACTCTACAGCTAAAAGACCTCCTGATCCATGCAGAATCTTAACTAGTCTCAAACTCCAGGCAAGGTCAGACTCGCGAAAATGTGTTGAGTTACGCCTTATTGCGTATCGTGACAGTCCTTCGGGAAGGCGAGGATTCACGATCGAGCTTACTCGGTAGCAATAACAAGCTTGTATGAGTTATATAAGTCATGGAAATGATTGGCGCGCCCGACAGGATTTGAACCTGTGACCCCCGCCTTCGGAGGGCGGTACTCTATCCAGCTGAGCTACGGGCGCAGAATAGGAGGCGTAGTGTAACGATAGGCGCGGTTGGCGTCCAACCTGCCGTGTCGAATCGGGGAGGTGAACCCTCCCAGGTGAAAAAATAACCTTTCCCGGAGCGGTTGTTCGAACTTTTTTACCCCTGTGGGTATAATCGCCGGGTTTTGCAGAATTGCCCAGGTTTTGGGCGCCCCGAGTTTAACGGAGGAAGAACCCGTGAAGATTAATGCCGTATCCCTGTTCACCCTAATTGCCCTGACGGGTCTTTCCGGCCTCAGCCTGGCCGAGGAGCGGGCCGATGTGCTCGAGCGTATCGCCCCGATCGGGAAGGTCAATGTGGAAGGTCAGGCCAAGACCGAGCCTGCCGCCGCTCCTGCGCCGGCTGCCGAGCCCGCCGCTGCTGAAGCGCCTGCCGCCGAGGCACCGGCTGCTGAAGCACCTGTTGCCGAAGCACCGGCAGCACCAGCACCGGCCGCTGATGGCGACGTCGTTGCCCTGGCTACCAAGTCCGGCTGCCTGGCCTGCCATCAGGTCGAAGTGAAGGTGGTTGGCCCGGCTTACAAAGATGTCGCTGCCAAGTACAAAGGCGACGCCGGCGCGCTTGATATGCTGGTTGCCAAGGTAAAGGCTGGCGGTTCCGGCGTCTGGGGTCCCGTCCCGATGCCGCCGAATCCTCAGGTCCCTGAGGCCGACATCCGCACCATCGTTGAGTGGGTGCTCTCGCACTAAGTCCCGGTCTGCTCGATGTCACACCCGTCATTGCGCCTGCTGCTGCAATGACGGGTGATGTTTTGCCTGCAACTCTACTGAAGGCCCTCGCGCTTTATCTGGGATGCCATGGCGGTCCCGCTCATGGTGCTTCCCCGGCAGTCTCGTGTAACGGCTGCTGCCGAAAGACAAACCTCCCTGCATAGCCGAAGGTACGCCCCCAGATCGGGTGATCGACGCTGAATTCAACGCGAAATGCCTCATCGGATTCAGGTATCTCGCGGATGATGGCTTTACCCAGCAGCAGCCAATCGGGAATCCTCAGCGTCACTGGCCCCAGATCCCACTGGTAACCCCGGCTGTCGTAGCGCAGGGTCTCGCCCTCGTTCGATAGCCGCATGCGGATACCCAGACCGTACTTCACATACTCCACGATCTCTTCGCCACCGGCGTACTCCATGCGGGAGTGAAAGACGATGGGCCTCTTTTGCGGGTAGCTGAACGTACGGTGCCAGAACATGGCCCGGCTGTCCGCCTGTGACCAGTTGCGTACCCTGACCGGAATATTCTTACCCGGGAAGGGAACCAGGGCGTCGAACAGGCGGCTCGCGGTGACGAACAGCCGGCCAACGGGGGAGACCTCGACCTCCATGACTCCTTCGACCTCCATCCGGGTGTCAGTGTGCGGCGGCAGGTCGTAGTGGCGCCGGATGACCTCTCCCAGCGACGGCCAGTCGGAACCCATGGCCTGTCGAATGGGAGCATGCTCTTGTAAGTCGTGTTGTGTCATCGTCACTCCTTGCTAGATTGTTTTGAGAACCATAAGCCAGACAACGGCAACCATCGAGATAAATGCCGGTACGCCGAGCCAGAACCAGATGCGCGCCATGCGCCAGTATCCTGCAGTCAGTGGCTGACCGCTTTGCATACTCTGCTGCGCCAGATCCCGCATGCGGATCTGTAGCACCACCACCGGTAGCCAGCAGGCGCCGGCAAAGAGGTAGAGCGCCAGGGAGAGCCAGATCCAGTCGGGTATGGCGGCATAATTGGCTACTGACAACATCCAGAACCCGGTGATCGGCTGGATGATGATGGTGGGAGTCGTGATCATCCAGTCGGCAATGACCACCAGCCGATTGGTGACGGCAATGGCGTTGATGTTGCCACTTCGATCGCTGAAGAATTTATAGAAGGCACTGCCGAGGCCGGTACCAAACAGCAGAATGGCGCTGAGGATATGGATCCATTTCAGTATCAGATATTCCATGAGGGTCTCCTTTGCATGACCAGCAGCATGAGAGTGGCGACGGCAATCGGCAGGTTTTTCACCACCGGCCCGAAGGGGTGCACCCACCAGAGCGGTAGAAACCCGCTGATGATGAGGGTGTAGATGAGCATGACCAGGAGCTGTCCATAGAGGGCGCTCCGCAACCAGCGGTTACTCAGGGTGGCGAGACCCAGTAGCAGGTCCAGGCTGGCGGCTCCATACAGAACAACGGGTTGGCTCCAGCCGGCGAGACCGATCTCAGTCAACATGGCATAGCTCTCCGTCTGGGGATGGATGAGGGCAGAGACAATACCGGCGGCGATCCACATCAGCGCCAGGGTGAAACGCAGCAGGGGGCGTAGGAAAAACAGCCCGGCATGCCACTGCTCGGGTTGTCGTGCGGGTTCCGATTGAAGTGACGTCTGCAGACTGCGAGGGGTGAAACCGAAGTGTCTGACGAACTCTGCGACCTCACCGGTATTGCCCCGCTGTAGCATCTGCACGGTCTCCGGCGTTACCGGGGCGGTGCCGAGAAAACCACCCAATTTGGCCGCCGCGAGGGTGACGCCGTAGGGCATGCCCAGGGGATGCAGGCGGCCCAGACCGAGCCACTGACGCAACTGGCTCATCAGCTGGCGGAAGCTGACCGGCTGCGGCCCGACCAGATCGATACGGACCCCAGTCGGTCCCTCGGGCGTCAGACAGTGCTCAACCGCTCGGGCCAGATCGGCCACATGGATCGGTTGGATCTGCTGTTCGCCCCGGTTGACCAGGGGTGTCACCGGCAGCGCCGCCAGGGCCTTGAACAGGGCCATGCTGCGCGCACCCGGTCCGTAGACGATGGAGGGGCGCAGGATGGTCCAGGCGAGTGAGCTCTGCGCCAGCAGATCGTCTGCCGCCTTTTTGCTCAGGTGGTATCGGCTCTCGGCCGCCGCGTCGGCGCCCAGGGCGGAGATCTGGATCACGCGCTCTACACCCGCCATTTCACAGGCCTGGAAGAGGGCGATAGGGGCCTGTTCGTGCAGGGTATGAAAGGTCTGTCTACCCGACTCGCGGATGATGCCGACCGCATTGATCACCGCATCCACCCCTCGAAGTGCAGGCAACCAGTCGGCAGGCTCGATAGCCTGGGTGAAATCGATTGCAACGGCTTTGGCCTGGGGGTGAAGGTGATGCACGGTGGCCGGATTGCGAACCGCTGCAGAGACCTGATGACCCTGCTGTAATAGGGCCAGTGTGAGATGGGAGCCGATAAAGCCGCTGGCGCCGGTGATGAGTACGTGCATGCTTGCCTCTTGTGTCGGTAATTTCTGTACAGACAGAAATCAATGGGTAAATTTTTTCTGTCTCTTGTCAGCTTTCGGTGATCGGGATAGTCACTCTGTCAGTCGGGTTGTGAGGGTATTCCGAGGGGTAACCAGCCCTGGGAAACTCCGGTATAAAAAAGCGTCGTGCCGATTCACTCGGTGGCATGGCGAATTGGCACCACACCGGTTGAACCATCAGGATTTCCGCTTTGCCCCCATGCTCAGCAGTCCCTGCACCTTACTGCCCAACTTCATCAGTTTGAGCAGCAGCGGGCGGTCTACCCGGCGCATCTGGTCGAACCAGCTCATTGTCTGTTCGAGAAACTCCAGAGTCTCTCCGATGCGCTGCTTGGTCTGTTTGGGGGTGTCCGGGTCGTGTTCACTCTCCAGCATGCACTCGCGCAGGGTGGTGAGGGTGGGGTCTAACTCGCGCCGCTTGCGCCCTTCGACAATGACGAAAAAGATGTCCCAGACATCCTTCAGGGATTCGAAGTGGTCGCGCCGGTCGCCCATGACATGAGTCACCCGTACCAGTCCCCATGACTGCAACTCTTTGAGGCTGGTGCTGACATTGGAGCGGGCGACGCTGAGCGTTTCGGCAATCTCCTCGGCGGTGAGGGGATCATTGGCCAGGAACAGCAGAGCATGGATCTGGGCCACGGTGCGGTTGACTCCCCAGCGCGAGCCCATCTCGCCCCAGTGGAGGACAAATTTCTGCATGGTGGGCGAGAGGTGCATCGGTTGGTATTCCTTGGTTTCTGTATTGACAGAAATTAGTGAAATATTTGGATGTTGTCAAGCCATGGCGTCTTTTTTTGTGACAATGGCGATTGGCTGGGGGGAGATTGAAGCAGGGTGCAGAACGTTATCTCAACGCGACATGGCGGGGCAGGGCCCCGCCCTACCTGGTCATCGTGAGTGGGGCCCTGCCCCACCGAATAACCGATCGAAGGGTTTAGGGAAAGCGGTTTTCGGCGGCTTACGAAAGCAGTGATTTCAGGTTGGCCAGGTGGGCCGAGCCCCGCTCCTGCTTCTCCTCCGGACTGAGCTGACTGCCGCGTCCCTCCCAGCGCAGGTCCTCCTCCGGCAACTCCTGCAGGAAGCGGCTCGGTTCGCAGGCGACCATTTCACCGAAGCGCTTGCGCTTGGCGGCGTAGGTGAGGGTGAGGCTGCGTTGGGCGCGGGTGATGCCCACATAGGCCAGGCGGCGCTCCTCTTCGATATTGTCCTCTTCGATGCTGCTGCGGTGGGGCAGCAGCTCCTCCTCCATGCCGATCAGGAAGACGTGGGGAAACTCCAGTCCTTTGGCGGCATGCAGAGTCATCAGGTGGACCTGGTCCGGGTCCTCCTCCTCGTTCTGCCGCTCCAGCAGGTCCATCAGGGTCAGATGGGTGACCATCTCGCCCAGGGTCTTCTCCTGCAGTTCGCCCTTCTGCAGCGCGTTGAGCCAGTCGATCAGATCGGTGACGTTCTCCATGCGCCGGTCGCCCACGGCGTCGCTGCTGGCGTTCTCGCGTACCCAGTCGTGATACTGGATCTGCGTCACCAGTTGTTTGACCGCACTGACGGGGTCTCGCTCGGCCTCGCGGGCGAAGTGGTCGATCAGCTGGGCGAAAGCCTCTACCCGTTGCTGAGCGCGACTGTTCAGCTGTGACTGCAGCCCCAGTTCGGTACAGGCGGGTAGCAGGCCGATGCCGCGTTCCTGAGCATAGGTGCCGAGCTTCTCCAGGGTGTTGGGACCGATCTCCCGGCGTGGAGTGTTGACGATACGCAGGAAGGCGCTGTCATCGTCCGGGTTGGCCAGCAGGCGCAGATAGGCCATGACATCCTTCACCTCGGCGCGGGAGAAGAAGGAGGTGCCGCCGCTCAGCAGGTAGGGAATGTTGTGGGTGCGCAGCGCCTTCTCGAAGATGCGCGACTGGTGG
>JARRNY010000139.1:0-8608 GCA_037384445.1 Candidatus Thiodiazotropha sp. | reverse complement strand
GCGACAAGGGGCTAAAGGCGATAGGGGAAGATGCGAAGATCGTCGAAAAGGATGATGATCGCGAACTGGTGGTGCTGGTCGTTGGCGAGACGGCGCGCGCCGATCGCTTTTCCCTCAATGGATATGCGCGCGAGACCAATCCGTTGTTGGCGAAAGAGAAGGTGGCCAGCTTCACAAACGCCTGGGCCTGCGGCACTTCAACTGCGGTCTCGGTTCCCTGCATGTTCTCGATTTACGACACGGACGACTACAGCAAGGCAAAGGCGGCGCGCACTGAAAACGTGCTCGATGTGCTGCAGCGGGCGGGGGTCAATGTGCTCTGGCTCGATAATAACTCGGATTCGAAAGGGGTGGCGAAACGGGTGCCCTATCAGAGTTACAAATCTTCGCCGATGAACCCGGACTGCGACAATGAATGCCGTGATGTGGGGATGTTGAAAAATCTGCAGTCATATATCGATCAACACCCGAATGGGGATATCTTTATCGTACTGCACCAGATGGGTAATCACGGTCCGGCCTATTACAAGCGTTACCCGGCCGATTTCGAACGCTTCACACCGACCTGCCAGACCAATGAACTGGCCGAATGTGAACGGGCGACGATCGATAACGCTTACGATAACGCTATCCTCTACACCGATCACTTTCTGGCCGAAGTGATCGGCTTGTTAAAAAAGAACAATGATCAGTTCGAGGCGGCGATGCTCTATGTCAGCGACCACGGCGAGTCGTTAGGCGAGAACAATCTCTATCTTCACGGTTTGCCCAATATGCTGGCTCCGGATGAACAGAAGCATGTGCCGATGATCTTCTGGTTCAGCGACAGTTTTCTGCACGACGGAATCAGTGTCGATCTGCTGCAGCCCCGGCTCGATGAGCATTTCTCCCATGACAACTTATTCCACACGCTGCTGGGACTATTTGAAGTGGAGACGGGGGTCTATGACCAGAACAAGGATATGCTGAAACAGGGCCAAGGAGATTGAGTCAGAATTCTTGTGATCCTGACCGGATTATTTCACTCGGGAAAGTGATGATCGATAACACTTTGTAGTTTGCTCATCGTCAGGGAATATTCAATCAATATAGTGCGTCTATCCCAATTCCAGGTGGCCGCGTGAAATGTTCGGGCTGGTGAAGGGCGCCCCAATACGCTATCGGGGCGAATCATGGGAAATCAGCGGGAGAGCGCCTGCAGCAGTTTCTGCAATGCCTGTCCGCGATGACTGAGGCGGTTTTTTACCTCGGCAGGCAGTTCGGCGGAACTGCAGTCATGAGTCGGGACATAGAATATGGGGTCGTAACCGAAGCCGTTTTCACCCCTCGGTTCGAACAGGATGCGACCCTCCCAGGTGCCCTGACAGATCAGCGGCGTGGGGTCTTCGGCGTGACGCATGTAGACCATCAGGCATTGGAAGCGGGCGCTGCGCTTTGCTTCCGGGACATCGGCGAGTCGTTCCAGCAGTTTCTGTAGATTCTCTTCGTCGCTGGCGTCGGCACCGGCAAAGCGGGCGGAGTAGATGCCTGGGGCGCCGCTGAGTGCATCCACTTCGATACCCGAGTCGTCAGCGATAGCGGGTTGGCCACTGAGACTCGCCGCATGGCGCGCCTTTTTGATCGCGTTTTCGACGAAACTCAAACCATCTTCAACAGCATCAGGAATATTGAAAGCCTTTTGCGCTACGACTTCGATCTGTTCGCTGGCCAGCAGCTGATTGATCTCTCTGACCTTGCCGGCATTGTTGCTGGCCAAGACGATCTTTTCACCCGTGTGGTGTCCTGTCATGTTACTGGGTTCCTATGCTTGGTTTATTGTCACTACGCTCGAACCGGCTTTGCAACAACCCGAGCTTTCTCAATGCGCAGGCGGGATTGAACCTTGTCACCGTGGTCAGAAAACACTCCCAAGCCTGTCGGTAATCCTGGTGGCGTTCTGGTGAGTGGAGGGTGTGCCCTCGAAGATGCCGACCGAGACCGAGGCGATCATACCCAGCATGGGGTCGCCTTTGAGCCGACCGAGTTCGCGCGTACGGCTGAGTGCATCGGCCAGGGCCACGCAGGCGCCGGTAATGGAGGCGGTGCGGGTACCGCCGTCGGCCTGAATGACATCGCAGTCGAGGGTAATGGTGCGCTCGCCGAGGGCCTTCAGGTCGAGCGCGGCGCGCAGGGAGCGACCGATCAGACGCTGGATCTCCAGGGTCCGCCCACCCTGCTTGCCGCGAGACGCCTCCCGTCCCATGCGGTCGGTGGTGGAGCGTGGCAGCATGCCGTACTCGGCGGTGACCCAGCCCTGGCCTGCCCCCTTGAGGAAGCGCGGCACACTCTCCTCCACCGAGGCGGTGCAGATCACTTTGGTGTCGCCAAAACAGACCAGTACCGAACCTTCGGCGTGTTTGGTGTAGTTGCGGCTGATTTGAATGGGGCGCAGTTGGTCTGGCTGGCGTCCGGATGGTCTCATCATCTTCTCCTGGTCATTTGCTTGTTTGGGCCGGCTTCCTGCCCGCCTCAAAAGTCTTGGGGGCGGTATTATGGGTGAATGGGGCGGGGATGTCAGCAATTGCACTGGGTGGGCAGTTGCGGCTCCAGCGTCCCGCTCAACTCGGGTAGCCGCTGGCCTCTGGGGGGTGATGATGCTTGTTGCAAACTGCCATGAACCCACGGATTCAGGTTATAGTTATCGATAGGAGTTTGAGAGAGGGAGGATTCTGCATATGAGTGTTACAAAGCGTTGCCAATCAGGTCTGCGTCCAGACGCGCTACATCGGCGCGGAACTGCAAAGGCAAGGGTGTTCGCAGTGGTCCTCCTCTTCCTGTTCGCGAGTGAATCGCCGGCGGAGATCTTCAAGTACCAGGATGCCGACGGAAACACGGTCTTTACGGACAGTCCCGCTCCGAACGCGGAAGGGGTTGAAGAGATAGAACCGACGATCAATACCGGAATACCTGCGCCGGTGAACCCCGGCAGCCGCACGCTGAGCGAAAAGGAGCAAAAAAAGGCCGAGAGAAAGCTTAAGATAGATGCGCAGACAAAACGGATTGATGATCGCATAGCTCTGCGCAAGGAGCTCCAGGACGAAGTCAAGGCGGCTCGGAAGCGGTTGAAACTGTTGGAACAGGAGCGCGAGTTGTCGGCTGAGCCAAGGCCTGAGGAAATCCAGCATAGCGCCATACGCGGTAATTCCTGGCCGAAAGAGAGCTATTACAAGCGACTTGCGGAGATGGACGAGCAGATCGAACAGGCAAAAGAGGAGCTCGCCATCGCCAGAAAGAATCTTCGGGATATGAAAAGACAACCGGTGGAAGAGACGGAATAGCGCCGCGTATCAAGGGCGGTCTGCTACCGCTTACCGGTGATCGAACCTAAGATGCCCCGGATGATCTGTCGTCCAAGATTGGATCCCACAGCTCGCGCAACCGATTTTAAGAAGGCCTCGCCGGCACTCTCGCGGCGCGAGCCGCTGCGGCGGGTTTTTTTCTCAGCTTTTTCTGCAGCTTCCTGTTTTGCCAGCTCCTCGCGGCGTTTGATCAGTTCCGCTTCGCGCTTCTGCAGCAGTTCATAGGCCGATTCCCGATCGATGGTTTGGTGATACGCCGCCTTGACGGGTGAGCGATCGATGAGTCTGTTTCTCTCCTCCCCGGCGATAGGGCCGAACTGGGAACGAGGGGGCGACATCAGCGTGCGCTCGACCATGCTGGGTATGCCCTTGGGGTCGAGGGTGGAGATCAGCGCCTCGCCCACACCCAGGTTGCCGATGACATCGACGGTGTCGAAGGCGGGATTGGCGCGGAAGGTTTCAGCGGCGGCTTTGACCGCTTTTTTGTCTTTCGGGGTGAAGGCGCGCAGGGCGTGTTGGATGCGGTTGCCGAGTTGGCCGATCACCTCGTCCGGAACGTCATTGGGATATTGGGTGATGAAGAAGACGCCAACCCCCTTGGAGCGGATCAGGCGTACTACCTGGGTGATCTTTTCCAACAAGGCTTTGGGCGCGCTGCTGAAGAGCAGGTGGGCCTCGTCGAAAAAGAAGACCAGTTTCGGCAGGTCGGCGTCGCCCCGCTCCGGCAACTCCTCCATCAGCTCGGAGAGCAGCCAGAGCAGGAAGGTGGCGTAGATGCGGGGTGAATGGTAGAGGGTGGTGGCGTCGAGGATGCTGATGACACCGCGGCCGGAGAAGTCGTTCTGCATCAAGTGTTCGATGTTGATCGCCGGTTCGCCAAAGAAGATCTCGCCTCCAGCCTCTTCCAATACCAAAAGCCGCCGTAGAATGGCGGTGACGCTCTGTTTGGAGACCCGGCCGTATTTACGCTCAAGGGTCTGGGCATTATCGGCTACCCAGTTGAGCATGGAACGCAGATCCTTCAGATCGAGCAGCAGCAGTCCTTCGTCATCCGCCAGGCTGAAGGCGATTTGCAGTACCCCCTCCTGAGTTTCGTTGAGTTCCAGCAGGTTGGCCAGCAGGGTGGGACCCATCTCGGAAACGGTGGTGCGCACCGGATGCCCCTGTTTACCGTAGACATCCCAAAACAACACCGGCGAGGCCTCGAAGGGGTGGTCGGGGATCTGGATATACTCGAGTCGTTGCGTGATCTTTGGATGGGCTTTGCCGGGGCCTGCAAGGCCGGAAAGGTCACCCTTGATGTCGGCGGTGAAGACCGGCACGCCGAGTCGGGAGAAGGATTCCGCCAGTACCTGCAGAGTGACGGTCTTGCCAGTGCCGGTAGCGCCGGTGATCAGACCGTGGCGGTTGGCCATGCCGGCGTTGAGCAGAATCTGACGGTCGCCATTGCCGCCCAGCAGGATGTTGTTATCAGTCATCGACCTCTCCCCTTGAGCCGTCTGCGCCCAGGCTTTGTAACAATGGTTCACGTTTTCAGCTGGAGCTCACCGTTGCTTGGGTTAGACTCAGCGATGTTAACGAGTGATGTTTTTTCTTTCGGCCCGCGTGTTTCGCCCCATTGCTCGGTTTTTTAGCGGAATATCCGGGCTAATCGGGCGGGAGTGCAGGGTGACCGTCTCCACATTGAGGGTTTTAGCATGATGGAACTGGTACAACAATTGGTGGCTGGTGCAGGTGTCAGTGCTTCTCAGGCCGAAGGTGGCGCGGGTCTGTTGTTCGGTTTGGTGAAAGAGAAGCTATCCGCAGGCGAGTTTGCCCGTGTGGCAGATGCGGTGCCGGGTGTCGATGGACTGATCGATACGGCGCCTGAGACAGGCGGTGGACTGGGCGGATTGCTGGGCGGAGTCGCCTCTGCGCTGGGAGGCCAGGAACTGGGCAACATCGCCTCATTGGCGAGTGGCTTCAGCAAGCTCGATCTGGATGCGGGCATGATCGGCAAATTTGTTCCGATTGTGTTGGACTATCTTCAGTCCCGGGGTGGGGGCGATCTGGTCTCCCTGGTCAAAGGCGTACTGCAAGGGGATTAGCTTTTTCAAAGATCTATCTAGGAGTTAATCATTATGCGTTGGAAAGGGCGACGCGGCAGCGACAATATCGAAGACCGCCGGGGCATGTCCGCACCGAGTGGTGTAGGTGGTTTCGGCGCAGGCGGTATGCTCAACCTGCTGCCGATGGTGTTCAAACTGTTTGGCGTGAAGGGCGGTATCGTCGCTGTGTTGGCGATCGGCGCTTACGGACTGTTGAGCGGTAACCTGGGCAATATGCTCGGTGGTGGTACGGGCGGAGACAAACTGTCCAGTCAGGAGAGCAGACCACTGCAACAGAGCGCGGAAGAGAAAGAGTTGGTCGATTTTGTCTCGGTCGTGTTGGCTGATACCGAAGGGACCTGGAAGACGATTTTCAAGCAGCAGGGTGGCCAGTATAAGGAGCCGCAGCTGGTGCTCTTCCGTGGCGCGGTACGTTCAGCCTGCGGGCTGGCGCAGGCAGCCATGGGGCCTTTCTACTGCCCGGGGGATCAGAAGGTCTATATCGATCTGGCTTTCTACAATGACCTGAAAACCCGTTTCAAAGCACCGGGCGACTTCGCGCAGGCCTATGTGATCGCGCATGAGGTTGGCCACCATGTGCAGACTTTGCTGGGTATCTCGCAACAGGTGCAAAAGGCGAAGCGGGGGCGCTCAAAGGTGGAGCAGAACCGCTTGACGGTAAGACAGGAGCTGCAAGCGGATTGCCTGGCCGGTATCTGGGCTCACCATGCAGACCGATCGCGACAGTTGCTGGAGAGCGGTGACGTGGAGGAGGGGCTGGCCGCCGCCAGCGCCATCGGTGACGATCGCTTGCAGAAGCAATCGCAGGGATATGTAACCCCTGATGCCTTCACCCACGGCAGTTCGGCGCAACGGGTGAAATGGTTCAATGTCGGCTTCGAGCAGGGCAATCTCAAGAGTTGTGACACCTTTGCGGCAGCGACCCTGTAAGGTTTTTTCGTTTTAACTGAGGAGGCAGAGTTATGGGTTTTATATCCTGGATCGTTCTGGGGCTTATTGCAGGTATCTTCGCGAAATGGATCATGCCCGGTCCTGATGGTGGCGGTATGATCATGACGATCCTGCTGGGCGTGGCCGGCGCATTCGTCGGCGGCTATCTCGGCTCCTTAATTGGGGTCGGTGACATTGGTGGATTTGGCATCACCAGCATTCTTACTGCAACAGCGGGCGCCTTGTTGCTGCTGTTTCTCTATCGGCAGTTCAAAAAACCGGGTGGGGGCTCCAGCTGAATCCATTCTCAAGTCCTTTTGACGGGGGCTTTTTACAAACAGAAAGGTAACGACATGAAAACAATAATCTCATCAATCCTCACCGGCGGACTGCTGGCTAGCCTGCTTTTTGGGCAGAGCGCTTTCTCCGACGAACGTGAGGAGTATCGGAAAAAGATGGAGGAGAGCCATCAGCAACGCATGCAGATGGAAAAGGAGCGCTCCGAGGCGTGGAAGAGAGAGCGTGACGAGGCGTTCGAGAAGCGTAAGCGCGATCATGAATCAGAACGTGAAGCGATGAAGCAGCGTCATGAAGCCGAGCGCGAAGCGATGAAGCAGCGTCAAGAGGCTGAACGTGAATATCAAAAAGCGGAAATGGAATCGCGCAAGGCAGAGGCCGAGGCTCGGCACGAAGCGATGAAAAAGGCCTACAAGGAGGAAGGCAAAGGGAAGAAAGAGAAGCGGGAAAAGAAAGAAAAGAAAGAAAAGAAAGAGAGAGATTGATTCTGCTGCCAACAACCCTCTCTTTCGAGAGAGGGTGAGTTTGCTGGTGATAGCCGCCTATTCGATCGGACAGTTTTCCACCACCGCCACCACCGCATCGGTGAGGGTCTGTAAATCAGCTTGTGAGATGATGAACGGAGGCATCAGATAGATCAGCTTGCCAAAGGGGCGCACCCAGACCCCTGCCTCCACAAAGCAGTTTTGTACGGCCTTCATCTCAACCGGTTTTTTCATCTCCACCACGCCGATGGCGCCAAGCACCCTTACCTCCTCTACCTGAGGCATTTCGCGACAGGGGGCCAGGCCGAGTTCCAGGCCCTCGGCGATCGCTTCTACGCGTGCCTGCCAGGGGGAGTCGAGCAGCAACTGCAGGCTGGCGAGCGCGGCGCTGCAGGCGAGGGGGTTGGCCATGAAGGTGGGGCCGTGCATGAACAGGCCGGGATCACCCTCACTGATCGTGCGGCTCACCGCTTCGGTGGTGAGGGTGGCGGCTAGAGACAGATAACCTCCGGTTAAAGATTTACCGACACACATGATGTCGGGCACCACGTCGGCATGCTCGCAAGCGAAGAGCCTGCCGGTGCGGCCGAAGCCGGTTGCGATCTCGTCCAGGATCAGCAGGACGCCGTATTGGTCGCACAGACGCCGGACCTCCTGCAGGTACTCCAGGGAGTAAAACCGCATGCCGCCAGCGCCCTGTACGATGGGTTCCAGAATGACGGCGGCGATCTGTTCGTGGTGCTGAAGCAACTCCTGCTCCATCGACTTGGCCCCCTCCCTGTTACAGGGGTGACCATAGAAGCAGGTGGGGGCATCGGCGAAATATTGCTGGATCAGGGCGTCGGAGAAGAGGCTATGCATGCCGGTCTCCGGGTCGCAGACCGACATGGCGCCGAAGGTGTCACCGTGGTAACCCTTGCGGATGGTGAGGAAGTGCTGCTTGCCGGGCATCGCTTTATCATGCCAATACTGGATCGCCATCTTCATGGCGACCTCCACCGAGACAGAGCCGGAGTCGCAGAAGAAGACCGACTGCAAAGGTTCTGGGGTGATCTCGACCAGTTTGCGAGCCAGTTCGGCGGCGGGTTCATGGGTCAGTCCACCGAACATGACATGCGCCATCTTGCCGAGCTGGGATTGGATCGCCCGGTTCATCTCCGGGTGGTTGTAGCCGTGAATGGCGCACCACCAGGAGGACATGCCGTCGATCAGCTCCCGACCATCCGCCAGGCGCAGGCGTACTCCTTCGGCGGAGACCACCGGAAAAATTGGCAGATCGGCATCCACAGCGCTGTAGGGATGCCAAACATGCGCCTTATCGTATGCGATCCAGTCGTTTTGTTCGCTCATTTAGTGTGGTGTCTCATATTGTTTGACGATTATAGAAGCCCGCTCAGGCCAGGAGTCAAGGCGCAATGCGCAGGCAATGGCAGGCCCTTGTCAAGCATTG
>JARRNY010000138.1:0-12295 GCA_037384445.1 Candidatus Thiodiazotropha sp. | reverse complement strand
TTCGTCTGTATCGATAGCCTGGGTCAGTCCCATTCGGCTCTATGGCGTCGGTTCATGGCTGAGCTTCGCATGCACCGTGCCGTGGTACTCGGCGGCGATCTCATCCTGGCCGGCGACCTGCACGTCGGCGTTGAGCACAGCTCGGCCGCGCTCTTGCAGCCGGGTCAGAAAGTCCTCCATCGCTTCGCTGGGAATGGCGCATTGGGCCACGATGTCGCCGCGCACGGGTTTGCGGTAGCGGATGCTGCCCTCGGCCAGCACCAGGGAGGCGCCTTCCGGTAAGCGGGCATGGACCAGGCCCCACAGGGCCAGGGTGGTGATCGCGTAGAGCGAGCCGGCAAAGGCGGTGCCGTGTACGTTGACGTTCTCGGCGCCACCGCCGACCACGGTGATCGAGTCAGCGGCCAGTTCGCTTACTCGAAACGCCATCTGCGCGGTGATGGGGATACCCTTGCGAATACGCTGTTCCAGTTCTTCGGCGCTGAGCATGGGTGGTCAATCCTTGAAGCTGTCTTTGTAGGTTTCGCGCAGTTGCGCCTTCTGCACCTTGCCCATGGTGTTGCGCGGCAGCTCCGGCACCATGTAGACCCGTTTGGGCTGCTTGAAGCGGGCCAGTCTGCCCTGTAACGGGGTCAGGATATCGGCGTCGGTCAGCTCGCGGCTGCCGTCCGCGACCACAACCGCCGCTACACCCTCACCGAAGTCCGGGTGGGGCAGGCCGATCACAGCCGACTCTTTGACTCCGGGGATCTCGTCGATCTCCCCCTCGATCTCCTTTGGATAGACATTGAAGCCGCCGGAGATGATCAGGTCTTTGGCGCGGCCGACGATGGTGATGCGGTCGCTCTCATCCATCATCGCCATGTCGCCGGTGATGAACCAGCCGTCGGGGCGGAATTCGGCAGCGGTCTTCTCCGGCATCTGCCAGTAACCCTTGAACACGTTTGGTCCGGTCATTTCGAGCACGCCGGTCTCTCCGCGTGGCAGCTCGTTTCCCGCTTCATCGGCGATGCGCACAGAGATCTCGGGCAGAGCGAAACCAACAGTGCCGGCGACCCGCTCTCCGTCATAGGGGTTGGAGGTGATCATGCCGGTTTCGGTCATGCCGTAACGTTCCAGGATACGGTGTCCGGTGCGGGCCTCGAACTCGCGATGGGTCTCTGCCAGCAGTGGCGCTGAGCCGGAGATGAACAGCCGCATGTTACGGCAGACCTGTTTGGTGAATGCCGGGTTGTCGAGCAGTCGGGTGTAGAAGGTGGGCACCCCCATCATGACGCTGCTTTCGGGCAGACGAGCGAGAACCGCTTCAGCGTTGAAGCGCGGCAGGAAATGGACCGGCGAGGTGCCTAGCAGGGCGCAGTGCAGGGCAACGAACAGACCGTGCACATGAAACACCGGCAGCGCATGCAGCAGCACATCGTCGGCATCCTGCCACTGCCAATAGTCGTGCAGCACCTCGGCGTTCGATTGCAGGTTGCCGTGGCTGAGCATGGCGCCCTTGGAGCGGCCGGTGGTGCCGGAGGTATAGAGAATCGCGGCCAGGTCGTCGCTGTTGCGTGATACCACGGCCGGTTGTGGGTCCATGGTCTCCAGACCGTCGAGCAGGCTGCCGCCGCCCTGGGTATCCAGTGTCAGCAGGTGTGCGACCCCGATGCGCTCGGAAACCGCTGAGAGCGTCTCCTCCTCGGAGGGTCGGCAGACGAAGACCCGCGGGGTCGCGTCGCTCATGAAATACTCTACCTCGGCGGCGGTATAGGCGGTGTTGAGGGGGATATAGATGGCGCCGGCGCGCAGGCAGGCCAGGTAGAGGGTTACCGCCTCGTTGGATTTGTCGACCTGCACCATGACCCGGTCACCGGGTTCCACGCCGAGGGTGAGCAGACGACTCTGCAGACGCCCGGTCACTGCGTCGAGTTCGGCATACCTCAACGGCTCCCGGTCGGGGGTCATCAGGAACGGGCGGTCGGCCGCGTGGCTGAAGCGGTCGCCGGCAAAACGCAGATAGAGATTATCGTTACTCATGCTTTGATCACCAAGTCATAGGCCATACGCAGGGCCAGTAGGAACAGAAAGATGGCGAAGGTCCGTTTCAGAAGTTTGTCCGGTAGGCGATGAGCCAGACGTGCGCCCAGGGGGGCGAACAGTACACTCGCTCCGACGACGCCGGCGAAGGCCGGCAGATTGATATAACCCAGGCTGTGGGGCGGCAGGGTGGTTTCGTCGAGGCCGGTGATGATGAAGCCGATGGTCGATGCCAGGGCCAGCGGTAGACCGAGGGTGGCTGCGGTCGCGATCGACTTTTTTACCGGCACCCCGCACCAGCTCAGGTAGGGGACGTGGAGGGCTCCGCCGCCAATGCCCATCAGCGCCGAGATGGCGCCTACGATCGCCGATACCCCGCTCAGCGCCCAGGGACCGGGTAGGTCGCGTCCGGCCCCAACCGGCCCCAGCGCCATCTGCAATGAGACACCGAACATGAAAATGATAAAGGCGACGGTCAGCCAGGCGCCCGGGATCAGGTCGGCGAGCCAGGCGCCGAGCAGCGAGCCGGTGACGACCCCGGGGACCATGATGCGGACCAGCGGCCAGCGCACCGCCTGGTGCCGATGATGGGCCCAGATAGAAGAGATCGCCGTGATCGAGATGGTGGCCAGGGAAGTGCCAACCGCGACCTTGATCAGAATATCGGGATCCACGCCCTCGCTGGCAAAGACCAGCGACAGCACCGGCACGATGATGACGCCTCCGCCGATGCCAAGCAGACCGGCCGCGGTGCCGGCGACTGCGCCAGCTGCCAGAAGGGTCAACAGTTGCATGGAATCGTTCCTGCTCGAAGCTCATGCTTCATCGGCAGTCTCGATGCGAAGCAGGTCGTCGAGTTGGTGCAGACGGCGCTCCAGGTCACGCGATAACGCGATCTTGCCATTGCAGACATAGGCTTCGTGGTTGCTCACCACCTCGTCACTGCGATAGCGATAGTTGACCATGCAGCCCCAGGACTCGGTGCGACCGCGCGCCGAAGGGTTGGCGTATCGGTTGATCCGCTCGAGACGGGCGCCGTTGGAGAGGTGGAAATGGGCGACCGGGTCGTAGGCGGCAGCACCGCGCTTCATGCGGCCCAGATAGAAGAGGGAGAGATCCGCCAGCACGGAGTCGAGTAGTGGTTGGTGTGCCTCGGCAGAAGCTGAATCCAGCAGATGGTCGAGCGCCTCCAGGGGATCGCTCTTTCCGGCGGCCTGTTTCAGGCTCTCGGCACGCTCTCCCAGTATGCTTTTCAGCTGCTGCGATAGGCTGTCATCGTCAGCCGATTTGAGCAGGCTGTGACGCAAGCGGGGGATGGGAGAGAGGGTGACAAAAGTCTCTATGTTGGGAAACTCGCTGCTGAGTTCGCTGACGACCTGTTTGATCAGAAAGTTACCGAAGCTGACCCCGCGCAGGCCGATGAGCGCGTTATTGATGGAGTAGAAGACCGCCGTGTTTGCCTGCAGTGGATTGCTCTCGGTGGCGAGTGGGTCGATCAGTGGGCCGATGGATGAGCTGATATCTTGTGTCAGCGCGACCTCGACGAAGATCAGTGGGTCATGTGGCAGGGCTGGATGGAAGAAAGCGAAGCAGCGACGGTCCGCTCCCAGGCGGCGACGCAGGTCATCCCAGCCGCTCATGGGATGTACGGCTTCGTAACGGATCAGCTTCTCCAGGATTGCCGCCGGCGAGTTCCAGTCGATGCGCTCCAGGCGCAGAAAACCGCGATTGAACCAGGAGGCGAGCAGGTGTTGGAAATCGGCATCGACCCCTTTCAGTTCCGGGTGCTGTGGCAGTAATTGAAGCAGAAAGGCGCGGATATCGACCAGGGCTGCGGTGCCGTCAGGCGCCATGTTGAGTCGACGCATCAGTTCCTGGCGTGGCGGTTCGGTGGCCTCCAGTAAACGCTGCAGCGCGGTGGGATCCTTTGCGTGATAAGCCGCTGCCGCCTGTGCGATGGCCTGTGGGTCCGGGTCGAACTCAACGGCCAGGACCTGCAGAAAGGCGAGTCGTCGCTCTTCGTCCATGGCCTCCCAGCGTTGCAGGATCTCACGCGCCAGGGCGATGTTGGAGGCCTCACCCAGACCCTCTACCAGACGGTGGCAGAGTTCGGTATCGGAGGGTGCGTCGCGTTCGCTGCTGTCACGCAGGCCGATCAGCTCCCGGCCGCGATCGGCCACATTGTCGAGCAGGCGTTCGAACCAGTTGCGCGGATTCATGCAGTCTCCTGTAAACGATCCGCCAGCTCAGTGAGGCTGGAGCAGACCAGGTCGAACTCTCCGGCTGATGCGTCGTCGGCCGATCTCCTGCCTCCATACTCGGCAGGCCGGGAGATGAAGGCTGTGCTTAATCCATGGCTGGCCGCAGCGTGCAGATCACCGCGGTGGCAGGCGACCATCATTACCTGCTCCGGGGGCAGTTCCAACAGGCGGCATGCCCCGAGGTAGGTCTCCGGATCCGGTTTGTAGCGGTTGAACAGGTCGGAGCAAAAGAGCTTGTCCCACTGCATCTTGCCATGCTCGGTGAGGTCGATTAACAGATCCAGATTGCCGTTCGATAGGGTGGCCACGGTATGACGCTGTCGCAGCCGCCGTAAACCCTCAACCGTGTCCGGCCAGGGATCCAGACGATGCCAGACCAGGTTGAGTTGTGTCAGCGTTGTCTGATCCGGCAGCGCAAAACCGGTCTGTGGCAAGAGTCGGGTCAGCGCCTTGGCATGAATCTCATCGACCCGGCGCCAGGGTTGGCGACCTTCGCGGACATCAGCGATGCCATCGGAGTAGGCCTGCCGCCAGGCCAGCGTCAGGTTGGCGATCTGTGGGTTGTCAGGGTCTTGGTCCAATGCCGCAGCGAGCGCCTGGGAGACACGGCTATACCAGTCCACGCAGGTGCCAAAGACGTCGATCAGCAATGCCTGGGGTTTCACCATCTGTCATCCCCGCTATTGCGCGGCCCCCATCATGTGGTTCGGTAGCCAGAGCGCGATCTGCGGGAAGATGATCAGCAGAGCAATGCCGAGCAGCATGCAGAGCATGAAGGGAAGGGCGCCGAGCAGCACTGTTTTCAGGTCCACGTCCGGTACGATGCCATTGATGACATAGAGATTGAGTCCGACTGGCGGTGTGATCAGGCCGATCTCCATATTGAGGGTCAGCATGACGCCGAACCAGATGGGATCGAAACCGGCTTGAATCACGATCGGCACCAGGGTGGGCGAGGTCATCAGGATGACCGCCACCGGAGGCAGAAAGAAACCGGCCATCAGCAGAAACAGATTGACGTAGAGCATCAGTGCCCAGGGGCTCAGATCCTGCGCGGCAATGAACTCGGCGATGCCCTGAGTGATGTAGAGACTCGACATCATGTAACTGAAGAGTCCAGCCATACCGATGATCATCATCAGCATCACCGACTCGCGGGTGGCCGAACTGACGATCTGCCATAGTTGTGCCGGCTTCCACACCCGGTAGATCACCATCACCAGCAGAATGCAGACCATGGCGCCGACGCCGGAAGCCTCCGACGGCGTGGTTACGCCGCCATAGAGGGCCCAGAGCACCAGCACGATGATAATCATGAAGGGGATCACCCTTGATGCGGGCATAGATCAGCGACCAGGCGATGAAGAGGGTGATCAGCATCAGGCCCGGCATCAGGCCGGCCATGAAGAGACGGCCGATCGAGGTCTCGGTGGCGATGCCGTAGACGATCATGGTGATCGACGGCGGGATGAGAATGCCCAGGGTGCCGCCGGCTGCAATGGCGCCGGTGGCCAGACTGGCCGGGTAACCCCGCTTGCGCATCTCCGGGATGCCCATCTTGCCGATCGCGGCACAGGTTGCCGGCGAGGAGCCTGTCAGTGCGGCGAACACGCCACAGGCGCCGATATTCGAGATCAACAGGCCGCCGGGTACCTTATAGAGCCAGCGGTCGATCGCCTCGTAGAGGTCGGCGCCGGCACGCGAGGCTGCGATGGCTGAACCCATGACCAGGAACATGGGGATCGACAGCAGGGCGAATTCGTCGAGCGAGGCGAAGAGGGTGTCGGCGACGATGGTGAAAGTGGCTGGTCCGTTATGGATCAACAGGAAGAGAACCGCAGTCACGCCGAGGGCGAAGGCGACCGGCATGCCGCTCAGAAGCAGCACCACCAGGCAGACTGAGGCCAGTGAGCCGAGTATCAGTGGATCCATCAGGTGGTCTCCGGTGGCGTGGCGGGTTCAATGCCGAAGGGCGGTTCACGGCCACTGAGAAGGCATGCCAGATCAGCAATATATTGCAGGCTGATGGCGAAGAAGCCGATCGGCATCGACAGGTAGGCTTTCCATAGTTTCGGCCCCCACATGGTGTCGGAGGTCCAGCCGGCTTCCCAGGCTTCCAGCCAGAACTGGTAACTGGCCCAGGTCAGCGCGATGCAGAGCAGAGCCGATGCCGTGTAGGCAAGCAGTGCCAGCAGAAAGCGGCCGCGGGGGCCGAGCATCAACGGGATCAACTCCACATTCACATGGCCGCGGGTGAGTAGCACCCAGGGAGCGCCGAGGAAGGTGGAAGCGAGTAGTGCGTAGGTCACGAATTCGGTTTGCCAGGAGGTTGGCAGGTTCATGATGAAGCGATTGAACACCATGTGGCAGACGACGACGATTGCGATTACCAACAGGATGGCGGCGAGGTAGCCAAGCAGGCGCGATAGCCCTTCGACGGCGCGCAGAAACAGAGTCATGAGGGGGTTGGCCTCCGGTGCGTTGTCTGGGAATATCGCCAACCCGGTCAGGATTGTTCCGGACCGGGTTGGTGATTCAGGGCTTATTTGACAGACAGCGCCATATCGAG
Source organism: Candidatus Thiodiazotropha sp. (assembly GCA_037384445.1). Lineage (GTDB taxonomy): Bacteria > Pseudomonadota > Gammaproteobacteria > Chromatiales > Chromatiaceae > Thiodiazotropha. The sequence continues at coordinate 5,443 of JARRNY010000138.1, read as the reverse complement.
CAATTCACGACCGCCCGGTACTTCATCGGCGAATGCTTTGTAGCTCGTCTCGTCCGCGATCTTGCGCCACTTGGCGATCTGTTCGTCGTTCATTTCAACGACCTTCACGCCAGCCTTTTTGTAGGCATCGACCAGTTTCTGGTCGGCGATCTTGGACTGCTCCAGTGCGTATTTCTCGGCTTCCTTACCGGCCTTGATGATCTCGGCCTGCTGTTCCGGAGTCAGCTTATCGAAGCTCGCCTTGGCCATCAGGATCGGCTCATACATCACCCACAGGGCGTGTTCGCCCGGCGTGGTCAGGCAGGAGACCTGTTCATAGATGCGGTATGAAACCAGTGATGAGGAGGAGGTGTTGGCGCCATCCAGGACGCCGGTCTGCAGACCCGAGTAGATCTCGGATGACGGCATGGAAGTAATGGTGGCACCGGCGCCAGCCAGCATCTGGTTAAACGCCTTGCCCGCAGCACGGAAGCGCTGACCCTTCACGTCCTCCGGGTCAAGCACGCATTTGCCCTTGGAGACGAAACCGCCTGCCAGCCAGGTGTCGGCCAGTACCATGACGCCGGCGTCATCCATGATCTTTTTGATGCGGTCCATGAAGGGAGATTTGTTCAGACGCGCCGCATGGTCGTGGTTCTTGACCAGGCCCGGCATCAGGGTCAGGTTGAACTCGGGATGTCTGCCGCCGGCATAGGCGAGAGGAAATGCAGTGATGTCCAGGCGGCCCTTTGTCATTGCCCCCCACTGCTCTTTGGGCTTGAACAGACTTTTGCCGGGGTAGACTTTGATGTCGACTCCAGTTTTCTTCTCCTGCATATGGCGTGCGATCATCTGCACCATCTCATCACGGATGTCGCCCTTGCCGCCCGGCCATTGGTGCGATGCTTTCAGCTCGAGGGCCTGAGCGCTGCCGATGGAGCCGGCGAGCATGCCGGCGAAGGCCACTACAGTGGCCAGTTTCTTGATCTTGAACATGAGTTGTTCCTCCTCATTTTATATTTGCGACGATTGTCCGTCACACGTTTACCCAAGGTTGGGATTATCTATTGATGGTTTCCGGCGCCAGCTTCCCTGGTCTTTGTCAGGTTCAGCTGCTCAGCCTCTTGTTCTTCCCGTAATATGCGTTCCTGGCTGCACAGGTGAAAGTGCATGGCGGCGTCGGCGCCGGCGGCATCGCCCTCTTTCAGTTTGCGCATGATGGTCCTGTGTTCCTCCAGGGAGGTCTGCAACCGGCCTGGGACAGTCAGCTGCCGGTGGCGGGCCAGGGTCAGCACGTTGCGCAACTCGCCAGTGATATGTTGCAGCCAGGGGTTGCCGGCAAGGTTCTGTACTGCCAGATGGAATTCGCGGTTGGCCTCGTAGTAACTGTCGACATCCTCAGCTCTGGCGTGAACCTCCAGCTTTTCGTGAAGCGCTTCCAGGTGAGCCACGTCTGCTGCATTCAGTTTGTGTGCCGCCAGTTTTGCGCATAGACCTTCGAGGCTGGCCATGACGGGGAATAGTTGTAACAACTCGTCGTCATCAAGTGCACGTACTCTGCAACCTTTGCGTGGTACGAGTTCGACCAGGTTTTCACCATGCAGTACCTTCAATGCCTCGCGCAGAGGGGTTCGGCTGATCTCCAGTTGAATGCACAGCTCCGGCTCGTCGATCCAGTCGCCGGGGAGCAGTGAACGTTGGTGGATCAACTCACGTACGCGATCGGCGACGTCCAGATAGAGTGGGCGTTGAGCCAATGGAGTGATCATGTTGAAGCGGTTCCTCCGTGGGTTTGTTGAACATGACTACTGCAGCGGGTTGTTCGATTTATTAGTAGTGTATAATTCATAATTATTAATTATACAAATGCGATTTGCCTAATAGTACCTTCGGTTTGACCAGCTGACGGCAGAGATTGGGCGAAAGGGAATAGGCGTAGTGGGGAGGTGAAACGGCTTGCTGCCGGCGAGTGCCGCGAGCAAGCTCAGACGGCAAATAGAGCGCTGCAACTCCCTTGGGGATTTTCTGTGACTTGTCGAGTTTATGGCTGAAAAATAGTGCCATCTTCCCTGATTTCCGCTATGACAGATCGCGAGAGGTTAGCATGCTGGGGATTCTGTGCAATAGCATGAAGGAGAGTAATTTGCAGATCTTCAGATAGTTGCAGTCTGTTCCTCGCCACCAACAAGTGGATGGAGACCCTCTGTTAGCTCTCAATTGAGCTCCACTCGCCGCATATAGGCTCAAACGAAAATAAGATCTCCGTCATTGGTTATCTGTGCGTGAGATCTTTACTGTGAGTCAGTCGATTTTGTGCGGCTGGCTGGGTTGGAGACCGATGTCGAAATCTTGCCGATGAACCCCTGTTCCAGCAAGCCGATCAGCGGACCGTGGATGGCGTTGTCCCTGAGAGCCGTGCTAAATTGAGTAGCTGTGCTTGTAGCTTCAATTCGATAGCAGCCACTGTCTTGGTGGCTGGTGTTGGCCAATGCCGAGACTCGAATCAGTTCTCTGGCATTTTGCGGTAAAGGCATATTTGTTGATAAAACAATAACTTCAGCCCTTCGCGGATGGGGCCGCAGGGTGTTGTGTTTTTGCTGGCCTGTCTGGCAGGCCTGCAACGGGGTTTGAAGAGAAAATAAAAGAGCTGAGAATCGTAATGAACAGACTGGCGGATGAAGAAAAAACCGTTTCGAAACCGGGCATTCTAGCCCCCAAACAGATGATCGCGGCAGCCGTTTTTGTCGCATTGGCACTCTTCCTGGCGACTGTGGTTCCGTCGGTCGAAATTGCTTGGGTCAGTGCCATTCTCGTGCTGACTATCTACCTTTTTGCCTTCGAAGTGGTTGGGGTCGATGTGGCCGCCGTTACGGTGATGGTATTGCTGGGATTGTCCTCCCTGCTGGCGCCTGTGATGGGCTTGGAGCAGGGGTTGGTGGACAACAAGCACCTGTTCGACGGCTTCGCCTCGAATGCTGTTATTTCGATCATCGCGGTGATGATCATCGGTGCCGGCCTGGACCGCACCGGCATCATGAGCAAGGTGGCCGGCTTCATCCTTAAAGTCGGCGGCACCACCGAGAGACGTATCATTCCGATCATCTCCGCCACCGTCGGTTTCATCTCTTCTTTCATGCAGAATGTCGGGGCCGCAGCGCTCTTTCTGCCGGTAGTCTCACGCATTTCGGCCCGCTCAGGGCTGCCGATGTCCCGGTTGCTGATGCCGATGGGCTTCACTGCCATCCTCGGCGGCACTATGACCATGGTCGGCTCCAGCCCACTGATCCTGCTCAATGACCTGATCTTAACCTCCAACAAGGCACTGCCGCCGGAGCAGCAGATGGATACCTGGGGCCTCTTCTCCGTGACCCCGGTTGGCATAGCGCTGGTGGCGACAGGCATCCTCTACTTTGTTATTGCGGGGCGTTTCGTGCTGCCGGCGACCAAGAGCGAGAGTAGCACCAGCGGTACCGATCCGATGCGTTACTTTCATGATGTCTACGGTGTGGACTATGCCCTGAAAGAGATCGTCGTGCCCGATGATAGCGACCTGATCGGCAAGAAACTGGATGATGTGGAGACAGACTACCGGGTGCGTGTCATTGCCAGTAAACGGCCAGGTGAGGAGTCCAGGGTTGGGCCGGGCACCATTGCCCGGGATACCGTCTTTCGCGCCGGCATGGTGTTGGGCATGGTGGCCGATCCCAGTGATCTGAATACCTTCTGCGAGAAGTACAGCCTGAAACAGCGTTCTGAACTGCGCACCTTTTCCGAGTCCCTGGCCGCCACCAAGGCGGGTATCGCTGAGGTGCTGATTCCGCCGGGTTCCAATCTGATCGGCAAGAGCGCGCGCGATGTGTGGCTACGCAAGACCACCGGTCTGGCCATGATCGGCCTGCATCGCAACGGCGAGACTCTGCGCGAGGGTGAGGATATCCGCAATGTCCCCTTCCAGGCCGGCGATACCCTGGTAGTGCATACCGCCTGGGACGCCCTGGCGCGTATCGACGAGAAGGACCGCAACTTTGTGGTGGTGACCACCGAATATCCGCGCGAGGAGCTGCGACCCAACAAGGTATTGCCTGCCGCCATCTTCTTCGGCATCGCCCTCGCCATGGTGCTCTTTACCGACATCCGCCTCTCGGTGGCGTTGCTGACCGGTGCCGTCGGCATGGTGCTCTCCGGCGTACTCAATATCGAGGAGGCCTACGAGGCGGTGAGCTGGAAGACCGTCTTTCTGCTCGCCTCGCTGATCCCCCTGGGCCTCGCGGTGGAGACCACCGGCACGGCCAAATGGATAGCCGAACAGGTACTCTCGGTGGTCGGTGAAATGCCGATCTGGGTGATCCAGGCTGCCGTGGCGGCGCTGGCAACCTTCTTTACCCTGGTGATGTCCAACGTTGGCGCCACAGTGCTGCTGGTCCCTCTGGCCGTCAATATCGCTATCGGCGCCGGTGCCAACCCAGCCGTATTTGCGCTGACGGTGGCGATTGCCACCTCCAACTCCTTCCTGATTCCTACCCATCAGGTGAATGCCCTGATCATGGGGCCGGCAGGCTATCGTGTGCCTGATTTCATGAAGGCGGGCGGTGTCATGACCGTGCTCTTCCTTATAGTCATGATGTTGATGATGAATTTGGTTTTTTAAGGTATCCACGTGAAATTGAACAAACTGACGTCGCTGATTGGCGCGGCACTGCTTTCTGTTGCGCCCGTTTCCCTGCTTGCTGCTGAGATGACGGGAGATCATCTCGATCTGACGGGACATTGGGTCGGCTGGTTCTCGATAGGGCTGTTCGCCTTTGCCTATCTGCTGGTGATGGCGGAGGAGTTCACCCATCTGCGTAAATCAAAACCGGTGATCATCGCCGCCGGCCTGATCTGGGGCGCCATCGCCTGGGTCTACGCCAGCCATGGTTTCACGACGGAAGCGGAGGAGGCGGTTCGGCACAATCTGCTGGAGTACGCGGAGCTGATGCTCTTCCTGTTGGTGGCGATGACCTATATCAACGCCATGGAAGAGCGGCGCGTGTTTGACGCCTTACGTGCCTGGCTGGTGCGTAGTGGCTTCGGCTTTCGTTCGCTGTTCTGGATCACCGGCACGCTGGCCTTTTTCATCTCGCCGGTGGCGGATAACCTGACCACCGCTCTGCTGATGTGTGCGGTGGTGATGGCGGTGGGCGGCGATAACGGCCGCTTCGTGACCCTCGCTTGCATCAATATCGTTGTTGGAGCCAACGCAGGTGGGGCCTATTCGCCCTTTGGCGATATCACCACCCTGATGGTGTGGCAGAAAGGCATGGTCCACTTCTGGACATTTTTCGCCTTGTTCATTCCCTCTGCTGTGAACTACCTGGTGCCGGCAGCGATCATGCATTTCGCCGTACCCAATGAGAAACCCGAAGCCAGCGATGAGAAGGTAGAGATGCTACGCGGGGGGCGCCGCATCATCGGTCTCTTTCTC
>JARRNY010000137.1:0-6775 GCA_037384445.1 Candidatus Thiodiazotropha sp. | reverse complement strand
GTTGTCAATGAAGACTCGCAAAGCCCATTCCGCCTCACCTTCGGGCATATCCTATCTGGTGGGACATCTGGATCGTCTGGTACGCCGACGCCTGGGCGAAACCATCTCGCCGCTTGGACTGACGATCCAGCAATACACCGCCCTGTCAGTACTCGGCGCCCGCGGCCAGCTCTCCAATGCCCAGCTGGCTGAACGCTCTCTGGTGACGCCCCAGAGTGCCAGCGAACTGGTCAAGGAAATGGTGAAACGCGGTTGGATCGAGCGCACCGCCAACCCCAGCCACGGACGGATCATTCATCTCAATCTGACCCCTGAAGGTCAGGAGGTATTGAGACAAGCGCATGCCGCCGCCGCCCGCTTCGAAGAGTCGATGTTGGAAGGACTGACAGAACGCGACCGTAAAGGCTATCGTGAATATCTCTGCGCCAGCGTGCGCGCCCTGAGTCTGACCTCGGTTGATCACACGACCATCTGACAGGCGCCGCCCTTCACCATACGAACAAAACAGTGAGGCTTTATCTCTATGCAAACGATCTATCTGCTCAGCGGTCTGCTCTGCGATTCAACCGTCTGGGAAACTCAAGTTCCGGCCCTGCAAAAACTGGGTTACGAGGTACATCCGATGAGTTTCCAGGGTTTCGACTCCATCGGCGGCATGGCCGCTCACCTGCTCGAACAGGCGCCTGAACGCTTTTCCCTGGCGGGACACTCTATGGGCGGCCGGGTCGCCCTTGAGGCATACCGTCAGGCGCCCCAGCGCATCGAAAGGCTCGCCCTGCTCGACACCGGCTACGGACCGGCGGCGCCGGAGGAGACTCAACAGCGAGGCGCATTGGTGCGCAAGGCAGTGGCGGAAGGCATAGATGCCATCGCCGAAACCTGGGCCCGGCCGATGATCGCCCCATCCCGCCAGCAGGACAGCGAGTTGCTCGAGCGTATTCTCAGGATGGTGAGTCGGATGTCGGGAGAGATCTACGCCGGACAGACGCAGGCACTATTGACGCGCCCCGATGCGACCGCCCTGCTTTCGCAGATTCGCTGTCCAACCTGGGTGATCTGCGGCAAGCAGGACGCCTGGAGTCCCCCGCAACGCCACCAGTTGATGGCCGAAGCCATCGCCGACAGCACATTGCGTCTGATCGACGACTGCGGCCATATGTCGACCATGGAACAGCCCGAGCAGGTGCTGGAAATCCTCAAGACGTGGATGCAGTCGACTCAATCCCGCTAACGAGACAGAGAGAGCCTTGGCCGCTTACGACCGACCGCGCATAACTGGATAGTCGAATGATGGGGTTGTCGCGGGTTATCACCCTGTAGGGTAATGCCGATCTCTCCCGCTCGTACCAGGCGTAACAGAGCAGCCCGGGAGGCGCGATCGAGTTCCGAATCATTGCACGCCAGCCGTTGCCCCAGGATCAGTCCCCGGTTGCGTACGACGGCCTCTAGCTCAGCGTGCATTCGTTGCCCGAGGGACGAGAGTATTTCATTGCCCAGGGCCTCCAGCGCCAGCGCCAACGCGCCCCGCTTCTCAGTAAGCAGCTGCCTCACCCGGACAGCAAAAAGCGGCCCCAGCGTGCAGGCGCCACAACCGAGCGCGACCTGATACCTCTGTTTCAGACAGTTCGTCGGCACCCGCAGTGTTTCTACGCCCACTCGGAGAGCGCCTTCTCCGGTGCGTCCCGACAAGGCAACGACGCTGAAACTATAGGCCGCTTCGAGCAGCGCTTCATCTTGCAGCAACGCCAGCGCCTTATCGCGTTGACGTCGCCGCACCGACGAAAGATCCAGCGGCTGATTGAGCGACAGATCCCGAAGCAGATTGTCACCAGCCACAACCGATACCCCGGACATAGAGTCACTCGTTTCTGACATCCGTGAGGGGTTCTGCGGGTCCGAACTATCGAACCGGTGTCTGCCCCCGACCTCATCCACAGGAGATTCCAACACCATCTGTATGCCATTGCCGGACAGGCCAGCACCGGCGGCGCTCATGATTCGGCTGAGGCGTCCATAGAACGACTCCAGAGCGCTGCCTAATAGACTGGAGCGGCTATCGGTCAATTGCATGACGCACGCTTGCACATGGCCGTGTGTGGAGAGTCACTTTTGGGCAGCTTCAAAGCCGGCCCATGGCACTGGCCGGCTCTCCCACCGCATGCCGTTGCGGCAGCACGAACAGCGCAACAGCGGCAATCAGTGAGCCGGTGGCCATGATCGCTGAGACCCCCAGCAGACTGCTCTGACCGCTCTCGAACAGAAAGCCCGCAAGGACCGGCCCCAATACCGCGCCGCCGCGTCCTGCACCGATCACGAAACCGGTGCCACCGGCACGCACCTCGGTGGGAAAGGCCTGGGCGAAGAGGGCATACATACCGACCACAGCGGCATTGGTGAAGAAACCGGCGATACCGGCGACCAGGGAGAGTTGTGTCAGGCTCGATTGCCCGGTGCCGAAGATGGTCACCATCACCGCCGCCAGCAACAGTGAAGCGATCACCAGGCTGCGCACCGGAAAACGCCGGGTCAACAATCCCAGCAGTACCGCGCCGCAGATTCCCCCCACGTTGGCCCACACCAGCACACTGCCGGAGAGGGCGGGCGTGTAACCCATATCGACAACCAGTTTGGGTATCCACTTGATGATGTAGTAGAAGGTCATGATATGGGCGAAGTAGGCCAGGGAGAGCAACAGGGTGACACGCATAAGATCCGGCCGAAAGAGTCGCCCCATGCTGGTACCAGGCTGTTCGGCGGGCGGTGGGGGTAGGCTTTCGATGGCCGCGTGCCCCATTCGTTTCAGGCATCGGTTGATGCGCGACAGCGCTCCCGCCGGCCGCTTGTGTACCAGATAGGAGATCGACTCCGGCATCAGCAGCCAGGCCAGGGGCAGAAAGACCAGTGTGAGGATCGCACCAAAGAGAAAGACAGCGCGCCAGTCGAAGCTTGCCAGCAACAGCGAAGCGATGGAGCCACCGATGATCACGCCCAGGGGATAGCCCGCGGCCATCAGCGAAACCGAGAGATTGCGCCAGCGCGCATTGGAAAACTCGGCCGCCATGGCGTTCACCGAAGCGAGAATGCCGCCGATGCCGACTCCGGTCACCAGACGGACCGCCGACAACAGCGAGACGCTGGCGGCGATCGAGGCCAGGTACATGCCCGCAGACATGATGACCAGACTGAACAGGATAACCGGCCGGCGCCCGAAACGGTCGGCCAGGTAGCCAAGAAGGAAGGCGCCCACCCCCATGCCGATCAACTCCATGGAGAGCACAATACCGAGCGCTGCCCGGTCGATACCCCACTCCCGGGCAATACCCGGCGCGGCAAAGCTGATCGACAGCACATCGAAACCGTCCAGAGAGACCAGCAAAATACAAAGGATGATGGCACTCACTTGCCACTTAGACATAGGGGAGCCATCGATCAACTCGCGGGGGTCGTTATTCATATCTCCATCTCTCAAATTCAGTTTCTAATAATATTTGGCCGGCGCCATCTTAAACCGCCGGCAGGTTGCCGCGCAGAGCGCGCTTTATCAACCTACCTGACATTATAGCCGATTCGCGACTTTGGCAAGCCCCAACAAAGGTAAAGGGACAATTCCAAGAATGGGGATCGGCAAGAGACCCGCGCATGACCGCGCCAGCTAGCGCAATCATTCGGCAGGGAGAGTTGCCACAGAGGAAACAAGTCTAGGACGTGCCCGCGGACACCATCTGTCAATGAGACAACGAACATTGACACCCGCTACTCCTCGGACGGATCTGCCTTCTGCAGGCGATAGGCAAGCTGCGCCCGTGACAGTCCGAGCATCCTCGCCGCCTTGGCCAGATTGCCCCGGGCATGGGCCACGGCCTCCTCGATCACTTTACGCTCCAACGCTTCCAGCGTCAGGGTGGGTGTCCCCTGCTCCCTGTCGATCAGCAGGTCCAGGTAGGCGCTCTTCTCCCCTGATGACTCCCCGCTCGCCCCCTGGCTGGTCAATTCACCGTCGCTGCCCAGGGCATAGATCTCATCCAGGGAGACCTCTTCGTTGCGAAAGATATGCACGATATCGACCAGGCCATGATCCTCCACCGCGATCACGCCCCGCTCCACCAGGTTCTGCAGCTCACGGATGTTACCGGGGTAGCGGTAACTCAGCAGCACCCGCACCGCCTTTGTCGTGAAGCCCCTGACACGGCGACCGTGGCGCTGACTGTATTGATAGAGGAAGTAACTCAACAGCAGCGGGATGTCGTCACGCCGCTCGCGTAACGGCGGCAGGTGAATGGGGTAGACATTGAGGCGGAAGTAGAGATCTTCACGGAAACGCCCCGCTGCCACCTCCTCGCGTAAATTGAGATTGGTAGCGGCGACCACCCGTACATCGACCTTGATCGGCTTGGTGCCGCCCACCCTTTCGATGACTCCCTCCTGCAGGGCTCGCAGCAACTTGCCCTGGGAGACCAGGCTGAGGGTGGCGATCTCATCCAGGAACAGGGTGCCGCCGTTGGCCCGCTCGAAACGCCCAGGGCGCGAGACGGTGGCGCCGGTGAAGGCCCCGCGCTCCACACCGAACAGCTCCGACTCCACCAGCGTCTCCGGAATCGCCGCGCAGTTGATGGAGATGAAGGGTTGCGTCTTGCGTGGGCTGATGTCGTGCAACATGGAGGCGAACAGCTCTTTGCCGACGCCGGATTCGCCGGTGAAGAGAACGGTTGCCCGGGTCGGCGCCACCCGTCGCAGCATGTGACAGGCTGCATTGAAGGAGGCCGAGACACCGACCATCTGGTGGTTCTCCGCATCGGGAAACGGGGTATCCGGCAGCGACGTCCCCGCCTCCTCATGCGCAGCGGAGCGGCCGGTGTAGACATCCGTACTGATAAACCCCTCGGCGTTGATATAGCGCAGATCCTGTTCCACATCGGGCCACTCCTCCGCCGGCTTGCCGATGACGTGGCAGTGCTTGCAGCCTGCCGCCCGGCATTCGGTTTCGCGGAAGATGATGAGCTTGCCGATGAGTGTCGTGACATAACCGATGGCATAACCGGTCAGATTCCAGCAGGCCGACTCTCCCCCCAAGCCGAAGGCCGCCACATGCTCCTCGACCTCATACGAGTTGTGCCACAGAAACTCACCTTGGTACTCCCCTTTCTCGGTATCGAAGTTCAGATGCAGCGGTTCCACCGAGACCATACCCTCCAACGCATGCAGCCGGGTACCGGCCAGCAGCATGGCGGTGAGGTCCGCCTCGGGCCACTGCTCGCGAACCATCTCGGCATCACGCACCCCTGTGGCATAGCCGATGCGGGTGAGCAGTCCACGCGCCTGCTCCATACCCAGCTTGGAGACCAGTTCCTTGCGCATGATGCCCAGCGTGGAACTGCGCATCAGTAACATGCGCTGACCATTGAGCCAGATGCGTCCATCGCCTGGCGAGAACGAGAGGTACTCGGCCAAGTCGCTCAGTGTAGGCGGCGTCTCATCGAACTGCCGGGCCTTGTCGGCGGAGAGCATGCGTCCCGTCATCCGGGAAGCCTCGGCCAGGGATATGCGCTTGGTCATGATCGGTTAATCACAAAAAGTTACGAAATAATGAAATCATAGCAAAGCCCAACCAGAATAATTCATGAAAATCTAACTTTTTATCAGAAGCCATCCCATGCCGCATCGCACAATTCGTTAGCTCAAGTTTCGCTGAATATATCAAGTTAACTGATATTTAGCGCACTGTGCACCGCACCATTCCAAGCCCAGGAAAAAGCTGGCATGGCGCATGCTATTTCATTGCCCGTCATCTGCATTTCACTACAAAAAACACTGAGTTATCAGGAGGAGCCACGATGCCATCGAACGACCTGGCAAAACTACTCGACCCCAGCCAGTGGCCGGGACAGATCTTTACCGGCAGCTGGACTCCGGCACAGGGCGGCAGCTATCCGGTGTTAGAACCGGCCACCGGAGAAGTGCTCGTCGAAGCCGGCATGGCCAATGGGGATGACATCACCCAGGCGGCCGCGAGGGCCAGCGCGGCTCAACCGGGCTGGACCGACATGCCGCCCCGGGAGCGGGCCCAGATCTTCCGGCGTGCCGCCGACGCCCTGCAGTCGCACCTGGATGAGCTGGCCCCCTGGGTCATGCGCGAAACCGGGGCCATCCTGCCCAAAGGGCAGCTGGAAGTGCGGGAGGCGGTAGAGCTCTTGAACATCGCCTCAGGCATGTGCCTGGAGAGCCAGGGCATGGTGCTCCCCTCCGCCCCGGGCCGATTGAGCTATGCCAAGCGCATTCCCCTTGGCGTGGTCGGCGTGATCTCGCCCTTCAACTTCCCCCTGGTGCTCTCCATGCGCGCGGTGGCGCCGGCACTCGCCGCCGGCAATGCGGTGATTCTCAAACCCGATCCGCAGACGCCGGTCAGCGGCGGCTATATCATTGCCGAGGCCTTCCGTGCGGCAGGCCTGCCGGAAGGCGTGTTGCAGGTTCTGCCCGGCGCGGGTGAGGCGGGCAACGCACTCTGCAGCGCACCGGAAGTCGGCATGATCGCCTTCACCGGCTCCACCGCCACCGGCCGCCTGGTGGCCGAGACCGCCGGCAGACATCTGAAAAAGGTGGCCCTGGAACTCGGCGGCAAGAGCCCGCTCATCGTGCTCGACGACGCCGATCCGGAAGTGGCCGCCAGCAACGCCGCCTGGGGCGCCTTCCTGCACCAGGGGCAGATCTGCATGGCCTCGGGCCGTATCTTCGTGCAGGAGAAGATCGCCGAGCAGTTCATCAAGTGTCTGGTGGAACA
>JARRNY010000136.1:13195-14791 GCA_037384445.1 Candidatus Thiodiazotropha sp. | reverse complement strand
ATCACTGATTTCTGCACACAGTCGATCACGATCTGATGCCATGGAAAAATTGTGATCGGATTTTTCATAGTAGGACTCTTTCAGTAGTCCGTTGAAATCAATCTCACTGAAGGCGTCCGCGAACTGTCCCTGATAGTTATAGCGGCTGTTGTTTCCCACGTAGACCATGAGCATGCCGACCTTTCGCTGAATCAACGCCTGCAGACTGACAGCCATCTGCTCTATGGGCGGCAGTGTCCAGTGGTAAGAGACATCGACCTGTCGAATGACTTCTTCCTTCTGCGCCTGCTTGCCCATCCTCCCGCTATAGCGGCTTAATCGGCTTTTCCAGCGATTGAGACCGAACGCCTTGTCGATAAATTTTCTTTTTTTGTAGGCTGCTGTCTGATAAGAATACCCCTCGAGGGTAATGACACCGCAGACTCGCGGATCGACGATAGTTGTACGAAACGCATTGTCAGCTCCGGTGCAGAGCCCGCACAAAACAAAACGATCTATCCCTTTGTTTGCCTGTAGATAGTCCATCGCCTCCTGGACTTCTGTAATGGCTCTCTCCTGGAAGGAATGCTCGCTTCGTCTTGATGCGCTGTCTCCAATCCCCGACAGATCAAAACGCAATGCATATCTTCCCTGGCATGCAATTTGGCGAGACAAAGTCACACTCATTCGATTCTGTCCGACATGGTGCAATAAACCCGCGTTCAAAATGATGAAGGCAGGCTTGGTATCAGCGTCAGAGCCGGTACAGGGTTCACTGAGGATGCCGGTCAGAGATTGATCAGCCCCCATCATGAGAGTTTTTTCACACAAATTATTCACGACGCCAGGGCCTGTTTGATTGCAGCCAGTGTTTGATGCATCGTCAGCGCATCGCCCAGGGCACTCAGATCGTTCCACCTCGGATTATCGTCGGCATGATAACGGTTTATCGAGCCGGGCATTGCAGTCAAATGCGTTTCAAGTTCAGCATATGCGGGCTGATCTTCGCTCAACACAAGAGAGGTGCTCCCAACCTGAAGGCTATCGATCGCCAGCAGATTGATTCCTGCAACCGAACTGCGCATGGCTGGCGGCCAAATATTGCCCAGCAGGTCAGGCGCACCCGCATCGATCTCATCACAGCGTGAGACAGGAAACCTCTCCAGGTCGCTGTAATAGTCACGGCTGAATCGCTCTAACCTTTCGATATAGTCAGCGCCATCGATAATGGGATCCCACATGACCAGTTTGTCCATTCGGTTCTGCGCCGCAGCGATACACGCCAACGAAGCACCCAGCCGCAACCCGACCACCGACAGCTTATCGACGCCAGCGAGGTCTTTTATTTCCTGGCCGGCGACAGCGATATCTTCAATCCACCTTTCCAACCGGCCCTCTCCGTCCAGGCCGTAAGAGTCACCTGTGGCAAAATAATCAAAGCGCAGCACATGATAGCCGGCTTGCGCCATCTGCTCAGCAAACATCATCGTGCCACGATGGGTACGCATATACTCGCGGCCGAGGCTATGGCACACCAACAGAGCCGAGTCACGCGTCGAATAGCCAGTCGGCTCATGATGCACACCGTAAAGGGGTTGAGCAGCATCGCCAAAAAAA
>JARRNY010000136.1:0-13125 GCA_037384445.1 Candidatus Thiodiazotropha sp. | reverse complement strand
TTCGATTTCAGCCTTCCAATCAGACTTCCTTTACTTTTTTCCGGAGAAGTCATCTCTAACACATCCGGCGATTTGTCAGATGGCACAGAGGCATCGGGAAGTTCCAACTGCTTTACGATTTGAGACAGCGAATCTGAAACCAGCATACGCAGAGAAACATCCGAGCCTAATTCATCTCTGGTCCGGCCAACAACCTGTATGGCCAACAGGGAGTGTCCTCCCACATCAAAAAAGTTGTCATGTCTGCCAATCTTTTCCACACCGATCACATCCCGCCAGATTGCCGCCATCGCCTGCTCGGCGTCGCTCGACGGGGGCTCGTACCGGTCGTCGATCTGACTCTTCCCAAACAATGAAGGGAGAGACTTCTTGTCGACTTTGCCGTTGGGGGTAAGCGGCATCTTTTCCAGTTCTACAAAATGCTGCGGTATCATGTAGTCAGGCAGGGATTCCCGAAGATGTTTTCGTAACTCCGTCGGGGTGGTTCTTTGTCCATCGGCCAGCAAATAATAAGCGGCCAGTCTCTGATCACCCGCTCTCTCCTCTTTTACATCGACTGCTGCCTGCTTTATTTTCACATGCTCTGAAAGAACGGTTTCAATCTCGCCTAACTCTATGCGGAATCCGCGCAGTTTAACCTGCGAGTCAAGGCGCCCCAGGTATTCCAGATTACCGTCGTGACGATAACGAACCAGATCACCCGTTCGATAGAGCCGTCCGGAGACAGTCGCCGCATACTTATCCTCGACGAAGCGCTCAGCAGTCAATTCCGCCCTGTTGAGATAACCCAGCGTGACGCCGTTTCCGCCAATGTACAATTCGCCTTTCACACCAGGCGAGACCATCTCACCCTGCGGATTCAATACATAAAACTGGGTATTGGCAATCGGTCTGCCGATCAGTATCGGTGAGTGATCATCCGTCACCCGGTAGCAACTTGACCAGACCGTGGTTTCCGTGGGGCCATACATATTCCAGAGTTCACCGGTACGGACCAGCAACTCGGATGCCAAATCAGACGGCATCGCTTCGCCGCCACAGAGTGCTTTGAACGACGCATCACCCTGCCAGTTCGCACTGATCAGCAAACGCCAGGTTGCAGGGGTCGCCTGCATGACATTGACCCCCTGCGCTTCCAGCAGCGAGACAAGCAAGCGGCCGTCTGCTGCCGAGTTGCGGTCTACGACCACGACTCTGGCACCAACCACCAGCGGCAAAAACAGTTCCAGCACGGAGATATCAAATGACAAGGTTGTCACTGCTGCCAGCGTATCGCTCTCACAAAGACCAGGCTTTTGCGACATGGCAAGCAGGAAATTCGCCGCCGCTCGATGAGGAATCTGTACACCCTTTGGCTTGCCGGTGGAGCCAGAGGTATAGATCACGTATGCCAGATCATCGCCTGTGGCACGCCCCTCCAGGTCTGTCTCGGGATAAGCATCGAGGGCATCGGCAAGCTGATCCAGTTTGACAACGCTGACACCGACATCAGGCAGCGCACGATCAATCTCATCATCTGCCAGAATCAATTCAAGGCCACTGTCCTCCACCATGAACTCCAGCCGGTCGCGAGGATATTCCGGATCCAGTGGCAGATAGGCGCCTCCCGCCTTCAAGATACCCAATACGGCGACCAGCAGACGATCGGAACGGCTCATGCAGAGCCCAACCAGGGAATTGGCGGTGACACCGAGCTCGACAAGATGACGCGCCAGCCGGTTGCTGTCGCGATTGAGCGACTCATAACTGACCTCGCGATCATGAAAACAGGCCGCGATTTTCGATTTGCGCTCGCTGAGATGCTGTTCGATAAGTCCGTGGATTGTGGCGTCCTGCGGAACCGGACGGGCGGTATCGTTCCAACCGACCGTTAACATCTCGCGAGATTCATCGGTAAGGATGGAAAGATGCGCTAGCGGTTGATCGGCAAAACGCGTGAAGTTCTTCAGCAAATAGATCAGATGATCGAGCATGCTGCGCACACTCTCTTCGCTGAACAGGGCCGAACAGTATTCGAAAGCGCCAACCATACCCTCCGAGGTGCGCTTGACCCAAAAGTCGAGGTCGGTCTGTACCCCGGCCCTGGCTACATTCACTTGAGAAAAATCGAGGCCGTTGAATTCAATCGCACGATTGCGCACATCCTGATACATGAAAAGCGTCTGAAAAACAGCGGAACGGCTGAGATCCCGGGGGATGTTGATTTTCTGTATCAGGCGTTCAAAAGGCACATCCTGATTGCTGAATGCCTCGACAGTCGTGTCGCGCACTGTCTTTAGAAACTCGCGAAGCGTTTTGTCGTCAACAATGCGGTTTCTGATAATCAGTGTATTGACGAAAAAGCCGATAACGGGATTTATCTCAGTCCAATTTCTGCCTGAGATCGGCGTGCCGATCAGAATGTCGTCCTGTCCGGAGTAGCGGCTGAGCAATAGCGTGTAAGCGGCAAGGATCAGCATATAGACGGTGACCTGCTCTCTGCGTGCAAACTCGCTCAGGGCATCGATTGTCTGCTTGTCCAACTCAAAGTAGACAGAGCCTGCGCGATGGGACTGGTGAGCCGGACGCGGATAATCCGTCGGCAGATCGAGGACAGGTAGCTCATCGCCTAGTTTCTGCCGCCAGAACTCAAGAAGCCTCTCCCCCTCTTCTCCCGACAGTCTTTTTCTCTGCCAGGCAGCGTAGTCGCTGTACTGGACAGTCAGTTCCGGCAACTCCGGCGTTTCACCCCTGCTATAGGCGGAATAGAGCGTGGATAGCTCATCCAGGAGGATATCAAAGGACCAACCGTCGAAAACCGCATGATGAGGCATAAGAAAAAGCAGGTGCTCGTCATCGGCGAGCTGTGCAAGGCTGACATAAAAAAGCGGGCCCTCTTTCAGATCAAACTGATGCCTTGCGTGTTCGCTCAAATACTTCTCGATAGTCGCTTGTTTTGCAGTTTCCGTGTCGCACTGCTTTCTGAGATCAAGCGGATCGAGATCGAGGGCGATTGAATCAACAATTTCAATACATGTGTCGTCCGGATTGAGACTGTCGGAGTGCCCTGTAGTAAAAAACCGGGAGCGCAGGATTTCCTGTCGTTGCAGAATCGTCTCGAAAGCCCTCTTCAATGCCTCAATGTCGAGAGTTCCAGTAAGCGTGAAGGCTGCAGGCAGATTGTATTCGAGATTGCCGTCGCCAATCTGGTCGAGAAACCAGATGCGCTGTTGCTGGATCGATAGAGGCGCTATCTGCCCGGGTTCGAGCTTTGTGATGTGACCGTCCTGAACAGACTGGCCTTTCTCCTCATCGACATAGGCTGCCAGGAGTACCGCTGCGATCCGCGCAAGCACCTGAATGCCCAGCAGTGAGTGTCCACCGGCATCAAAGAAATCCTGCTGCACGGAGAGCTCTTTTGTCCCCAGAGCGTCCGACCATATCTCCAGTATCAGCGCTTCAGTCTCGGATGCTGGGGGAGTGAGTTCAGTCGTTTCCGCTATCGCAGCACTCTCCGGCATCGGTAGAGCTTTTCGATCTATCTTGCCATTCGCGGTGAGAGGTAAGCTTGGCAGCTGCATGAAGTGCTGAGGAACCATGTAAACCGGCAGCACAGAACGCAGACGTTCTCTCACCGTATCGAAGTCCACACTCTGCGCAGAGACAATGTAGGCGACCAGGCGTTGATCTCCAGGGGAAAATTCCTGCACCGCAGCTACAGCCTGTTCGACTTGATCGCAATCATTGATAACGGCTTCGATTTCGCCCAGTTCGATACGATAACCACGCAGCTTTACTTGATTATCGACACGATTGAAATATTCAAAATTGCCATCATGCAGTTGCCGGACGAGATCGCCTGTTCGATAGAGCCTGGCCTTTGGATCATCAGAAAAGCCGTTGCTGATAAATCTTTCAGCGGTCAGATCTTCTCTTCCCAGATAGCCGGCAGTGACACCATCTCCGCCGATATAGAGTTCTCCGGCGACGCCCGCCGGCACTGGCTGGCCATTGAGGTCCAGGACATAGAACTGAGTATGGTCTATCGGTTTGCCGATCAAAACCGGATGACCGTCGGAAGGAACCCGGTAGCAACTCGACCAGACGGTTGTCTCTGTGGGCCCGTACATATTCCAAAGTTCACACCCTGCGGCCAGCGTCTTCGCCAGATCTTCTGGCATGGCTTCACCACCGCACAAGGCTTTGAAATCTTCAGACGGCACCCAGCCAGCGGAAAGCAGCAGGCGCCAGGTTGATGGCGTTGCCTGCATCATATTAATGTTGTGCTGCTCGACGAGCTGTTTCAGGCGTTGGCCATCCATCGCTTCATCCCGGCTTGCAGTGACCACGCTTGCGCCGCTGATCAAAGGCAGGTAGAGCTCCAGAACCGCGATATCGAAAGAGAGGGTCGTTACCGCCAGCAGCCGGTCACCCGATCGAATGCCGGGGATTTTTTGCATGCTTTCGAGGAAATTGCGTACAGCTGAATGCTGCACACAGACACCTTTGGGTTTTCCGGTCGAGCCTGAGGTATAGATGACGTAGGCGATATCCTCGGGACTTATCCGAACAGCCGGGGCCGTATCATCACACAGATCGATCTGTGCGGACTCATCATCGAGAAGAATCAGCTGCACACCCTGTGCTTCATATTGCTTTGCAAATGCCCGTTCTGAGACCAGATAACTCAGGCCTGAGTCCTGCACCATGAAAGAGAGACGTTCTTCTGGATAGCCGGGATCGAGTGGGATATAACATGCGCCAGCTTTGAGCACACCTAACACCGCAGTCAGCATCTTCTCAGAGCGCTCGACGCTCACTCCAATCCTGTCACCGGTACAAACGCCTTTCGACAGCAGAAAATTGGCCACCTGGTTGGAGGTTCGATCAAGCGTTACATAGTCGATTTCCACATCGCCGAAGCGCACCACTGGTGAATCTGGTGTCTGTTCTACCTGCTTTTTGAACAAACTCAGAAAATCCCCATCAACCTGATCATTCGAATAATCCTGGCTCGATTGCGCCTGGGTGGATTGATTGATCAAGGCCGCCTGTTCTTCTGCAGTCAGAATCGGCAGACTGGCAATCGATGTTTCAGGGTCGTTGGCTGCGGCTGACAACAAACTCTCATATTCCCGCAGACGGGCTTCGATGGTCTGTTGATCAAAAAGGTTTGTGTTATAGGTGCACTCCAACACCACCTTTTTGCTCGACGCAGCGAGATTCAGGGTGATTTCAAAATTCTCGTAATGCCTTGGATTGGAGGCGAAGCTCACCGACAAATCCTGATAGCGATAAGGTTCGTCACTGACCTGGTCGATGTTGAACAGAATCGGCATCAGCGGAATCCGTCCCGGATCACGCGCAATCGGCAGTTGCTTGACCAGACTGCCAAAAGTGTAGTTCTGATTCTCGTATGCATCGAGCATAAGAGAACGAACACGCTTCAGGAGATCGATAAACCGCATATCCCCTGCCACTTCACAATGCATCGGCAAAAGATTGACGCAATGCCCCACGAGTTGCAGTTGACCGGTCGCGGATTGGCCGGCTGCGGGAATCCCCACAACAAGATTCTGCTGCATGGTCAATCGATAGAGAAATGCTTCAAAACCAGCCAGTAGCGTGGTGACGAACGTACATCCCGCCTTGGAACTCAGTTTGCGCAGACCCTCAAATACAGTGTCACCAATCTGGTAGTCGATCCGTCGGCCTTTGTAGGTTCTTAAGGGTGGACGATTTCTATCGACGGGAAAATCCAATCGTGGAATGACGTTTTTGAACTGCTCTTTCCAGTAAGCCTCGGCGAGCTGATAGGCTTCACCACCCGCCGCTCTCCACTCATTGATGGCGTAGTCGCCAAACTGTCCGGGTGTACCCAGTTTTGGCTCTCCGCCTGATGCATACTCGGAATATACCGAGCCAAGTTCCCTGGCGATGATGGACATGGACCAGCCGTCACAGACAATGTGATGTGCGTAGATATTGAGTCTGTAGTCCTTCGCATCCATTTTAAACAGACGCGCGCCAAATAAGGGACCCAGCACCAGGTTGTATGGCGTATCCACCGAAAGGTCCAGTTGGCGCCTCAGCTCAGACGCCTTCTTGTCAGCGGAAAACGCAGATAGATCAACGATACTGAAAGAGACTTCGGCCTGCTTTCGGATACAGATCAACTCCCCGTCCGGGCTGAAGCATGCACGCAGTGCCTCATGCCTCTCAAGCATATACTGCAGAGCCTTTTGCATGGCCGAGACATCCAGTTCACCGAGCAATGTCAGGGTAACAGACTCGTTGAATGAACGATTGGCATCATCGCCCATTTGCACCGAAGCCCAGATCTCTTTTTGTGCCTCGGTCGAAGGCGCAACGCGGGACAACTCTCCCTCATCAAAGGG
Organism: Candidatus Thiodiazotropha sp.; assembly: GCA_037384445.1. Taxonomy (GTDB): domain Bacteria; phylum Pseudomonadota; class Gammaproteobacteria; order Chromatiales; family Chromatiaceae; genus Thiodiazotropha. The sequence goes on along the minus strand of JARRNY010000136.1, from coordinate 6,748 downwards.
ATTGTAGTCAACGACATGCTTATCCATATGTGGTATCCGATATTTTTGAAATTATCATTCTACAATGAGGTAGCTGCCTGCCTCATCCGGATCATCGACAAACCAGGCTGGCATGCCGGTGATGGTCCGCCCAAGGCGAGCACCCGCAACAGGAGGCGTCAAATACTGCTCGAACGTATGATTTCTCGCATCAGCGCCACTGGTTTCATTTCCCGATAAAAATCCATACTCAAGCATGATCTCCAGGGATTCTTTGATTGCGATCAGAATCCTGTCCATATCCTCATCGGTATGCGCAGTGGTAAAGAACCAGGTCCTGCCCTGGAATATATGCACGTTTCTCTGGCGCATCAGCGCATAAAACAAGCCTGACAAGGGTGCGTCATCCGGAAAGTGCAACTGGAAAGCCGAGCTGAAATGCAGAATGTCCAGCGCAACACCCAGTCTATCGATCTCAGCCTGCAAGCGACTCAAGAACTCCGTCGTACGCCGGGTCAGCTCTTCCTGTAATGTGCCACCCTGAGCCTTCAGGTAGGTCAACATGGCACGACTGGCCGCCATCGCTAACGGGTGACGCACAAAGGTGCCAGCAAAATAAGTCACACCGACTTCAGGTACCGAATTATCACCAAACTGCCAGTGGCCACCATCCAGTGCGTCCATGTATTTTGACCTGCCGGCAATTGCGCCGATTGGCAAGCCCCCGCCGATAATCTTACCGTAAGTCGCAATGTCCGCCTTTACACCAAAATAGGCTTGCGCTCCTCCGATGTGGGAGCGAAAACCGGTGATCACTTCATCGAAGATCAGCGCAATATCAGACTCATCGGCGATTGCACGCAACTCATGCATGAACTCACGGGGTTGCAAGTTTAGATTCCGACTCTGCACCGGTTCCACGAGCAGCGCCGCCAATTCACTGGCATGTTCACGAATGACTTGCAGACTCTCCTCGCTGCCGTAATCGAGAATCAGCATGTTTTCGACTGCACTGGGATTGATTCCCGTCGCTGCAGGCACTGAGCGAAGATTGGGCGTTCCGCGCACGATCACTTCATCGAAAATTCCGTGATAATCATTCCTGAAGGCGACCACCAACTTACGTCCTGTGACCGTCCTGGCCAGGCGCATCGCCCCCATAACCGCTTCCGACCCGGTATTGCAGAAGATCGCTCTTTCACTTCCCGTCATTTCGCATAGCAGCTTGGACGTCTCTGCCACCAGCGGAGTTTGCGGTCCGATCTCAATGCCTTTATGCAGTTGCTGTTCCACCGCCTCGATCACGAGGTCTGGCGTATGCCCAATCAGATTGGTACCGAACCCGCAAGTCACATCGATAAACTCATTTCCGTCAATATCCCAGAAACGGGATCCCTTGGAGCGCTCGACCACGATGGGATATACCGTCTCCTTCAGCGTCGGATTGAATCCCGATACCACTCTGGGATCGGCAAGATGGGATCGGTTTTGCTCGGCAAAGGCCTTCGACTTTGCCGTCATTCCGTTGTACTGAGCGATGAACTCCTGAAGAAAAGTTTTCTGTGACTCGGTGAATTCGCTGTTATTCGTTTCGATCCGCACTGCTGCGCCGAACGGTTTTTTATCTGCCTCAGTCTGGGCGACGGCAGGCTTTTCGGTGCCGATCGACTTTTGAGGCTTCGCAACGTTCGCAGCCATGACTGGCTGAGGGTTGACGCCTCCTCCCGTGAGAATATCGAGTTGACGCGCCATCAGCTGGAGTTGCTGCGAGATAACCGCCTCCATCCCTGAGGAACTTCCGGCAGCCAGGCCGCTTACCATCTGCTGTAGATTTGCGCCGGCCTGCTGAGCATCAACCAGGGGTGCGGCATTGATACTGGCTTCTGCTGGTGACGCCACGACGACTTCGGAAAGCTCTGGAAAATCCGAATCCGGCAATATCTCTTCGAGGTGCGCAGCGAGCCGACTGAGACTGTTCAGGTCTTCCATCAGCTCCCTGAAACGCACAGTCACGCCGAATTCCGATTTCAACTCACCGCTCACCTGAGTGAGAAACAGGGAGTCGAGACCCATTTCCAAAAAGCCGTTGTCTAGCGCATCTTCGCCTATCTCGATACCGGAAAGATCGTAAAACATACTACTCAAACGATTGGTGATGAGCTCATTCTTAGACATGGTCGGCTGCTTAATCTCAGGTTGTATAGCTTGTACAGCAACGGGTTCTGTGACGGCGTTGTCTGCAATATGGCGTATCGGTGCTGGCGCCTGATCCAAATCGAATGGAGGTGGTTCGATCCAGAACCGCTTGCGTTGGAAGGGGTACGTGGGTAGAGAAGTCCGTTTTCTCGTCTCCGTCTCGTAAAAACTTTGCCAGTCCACTGTCAATCCTGCCGCCCATAGCTGACCCAAGGCAAGCAGGAAAGTTGCGCTGGCAGGTGTTTCGTCCTTGACGCTGCCGAGGGATGAAATCACGCGGTGACGCGATTTATCCAGCGCATGCTGTCGGATATTGGAGGAGAGATTACTCCCCGGCCCCACTTCGAGGAAGATAACCGACGCCTCACTATCTTCCAGTACACTCTCAATCGCCTGACTGAAACGCACGGGCTCAGCCAGCTGTCGTGCCCAATAGTCAGCCTTGATGAAACTTTCCGGCGACTCCTGACAACCGCTCAGCGTGGAGATGATCGGAATCTCTGCAAGCGCCAGTGGGGACGTTTCGACAACCCGCAGGAACGGCTCCACTGCCGGTGTCATCATGGTGGAATGAAAGGCGTGTGAGGTGTGGATGGGGATCGTATCCACACCCTCGGCCTCCAGCGCGACCGCATTGGCCGCCACCGCTTCATCCGGTCCGGATATGACACAAAGCTGGGGACCATTGATGGTGGCGATCACCACCTCTTCACTGATCTTCGGCAGCAGATCCTCTTCCGATAGTCGAACCGCCAGCATGCTGCCTTGTGGCATGGCGCTCATGAGACGTCCTCGTTCTGCCACCACGCGCAGGGCATCCTCTTGCGAAAACACGCCGGCAAGACAAGCCGCGACAAACTCACCAATACTGTGACCGATCAATAGATCCGGGGTGATCCCCCAGAACATCCAGAGTTTCGCCAGAGAATATTCAATAACGAAAAGCGCCGGCTGGGTCAGCGCGGTGTCGTTCAGCTTCTGTACCGCCTCGGACTCATCCCCGGCTTTAGGATAGAGGACGGAACGTAGATCTTCACCGATCAACGGAATGAGAATGTCACAGCATTGATCCACCGTCTCGCGGAAAAGCGGCTCCTTTTCATACAGGTCCAGAGCCATATTCACATACTGAGCGCCCTGCCCCGGAAACAGAAAGACAACCTTATCCACGGAAGGTAGAACGGAGTCGGTCATGCTCTGCTTGGAGCCGCTCTTGGTTAACTCATCCGCCGCCTGTTCAGCGCTTTCACAAACCAGGGCGAATCGTTGTTCGAAGGCTTTCCTGCCGGTTTGCAGGGTGAAGGCAATATCGGCGAGCACCGGGGATTCTGAGGTTGCAAGGTAACGCCCAAGATTGTTTTCCTGCAGAACAATGTGCGTATTGGTACCGCCCAATCCAAACGAACTGACACCGGCGCGTCGGGGGGTATCCCCAGCCAGCCAATCAGAAAGTTGATGATTCACGACAAATGGCGAGGCGTCGAAATCTATCTTCGGGTTAGGCTTTTCATATCCGAGACTGGCAGGAATCGTTTTATGCTTCAGCGCCAGAGCACTCTTGATCATGCCTGCAACCGCCGAGCCCGCGTCCAGATGGCCGATATTCGTCTTCACCGAACCCAATCGGCAGAAGCCGCTCCTCTGCGTATCCCGGCGAAAGGCCTGGGTCAGCGCAGCCACCTCGATAGGGTCACCCAGTTGAGTGCCAGTACCATGTGCCTCCACATAGGAGATGCTGTCTGCAGAGACTTTGGCATCATCAAGCGCATCCTCGATGACACGTTTCTGACCTAAAACGGCAGGCGCGGTAAAACCGAGTTTTTCCGCCCCATCGTTATTGATCGCCGTACCTTTTATCAACGCATAAATATGGTCGCCGTCCCGCTGCGCCTCACTGAGACGCTTGAGCACCACCATACCCACACCACTGCCTCTGACCATGCCGCAGGCACGATGATCGAAGGCATGTATATGCCCATCCTCAGACAAGGTGCCGCCATCCACATACAAATAGCCGGCCCGATTGGGCACCATGACCCGGCAACCGCCGACAAGCGCCATATCGCACTCGCCTTTACGCAGGCTTTCCACCGCAAGATGGGTAGCTACGCCGGAAGAGGAACAGGCCGTCTGCACATTGATGCCTGGACCCGTCAGGTTCAGTTTGTAGGAGACACGTGTCGCCGGAAAATCCTTCTCGTTGCCGATCATGGTGTGATAACTAGCCGAATCCCTACGCATTTCGGGATGGGCAACGATATTGTTGATCAGATAACCATCGCGGGCGACACCACAAAACACACCGGTTATGCCGGGGGCATTATCCGGCTCGTACCCCGCATCTTCCATTGCTGACCAGGCAGCCTCCAGAATGATACGGTGCTGTGGATCCATGATCTCGATCTCTTTGGGGCTATAGCCAAAGAAGGTGGCATCAAAAGATTCCACCTCATTCAACGGCGCCGCTACGGCAACGTAGTCATCGTTCTCGATCAGGGAAGGGTCAAGCCCACTTGCGACAAGATCTGATTTCGAGACAATCTCGAAAGCCTCTACTCCATCGCACAGATTTCGCCAGAACTCCTGGATGGAGTCCGCGCCGGGGAAACGTCCGGCCATACCGATAATCGCAATAGGGTCCGACCCACTTGCCGTGGTAGAGAGCATCGGCCGTTTCCGCTCATCGCTGCTCCCCGTGGGCTGTCTTTCTTTGTGCTGGGGAAAACGCTTGAGCAGAGCATCGCGATACTGGTTTTCCAATGTGGCGATCAAACCCTCAATGCTCGGTGATTCAAAAAAGTCCGCAATCTGTACCGATTCGCCAATCTCCTTGCTCAATTGCGCAATGAATTGAATGGCTCTTATCGAAGTACCGCCCAACTCAAAGAAACGGTCTTTGACGCCAACCCGATCAAGATTGAGCAGATGAATCCATTGTTCGGCGAGGTACTCCTCCAATTGGGTTTTCGGCCTGACATAGGGCTGATCCAGCATCGGTCGTTGTTGGCCGGGATCAGGTAACGCCTTGCGATCCAGCTTGCCGTTCGGATTCAACGGCATCTCCTGCATGAAGACCCATGCAGTGGGTAACATGAAGTCCGGCAGATCATGCTGCAGGGTTGCACGTATCTCAGACACATTGACGGGGTCGGATGTCGCATTGGCTTTGAGATAAGCCACCAGGCGATTCTCGCCATTTGCATCCGGCCTGGCTAAAACCACCGCCTCCTGCAGACCGTCAATCGCCTCGAGCTTGGCTTCGATTTCCCCAAGTTCGATACGAAAACCTCGCACCTTGACTTGTAAATCGATACGCCCGATATAGTCCAGGGCGCCGCTTTCCAGCATACGAACCCTGTCGCCAGTACCATAGATGGTCAGATCCTCACGCTGAGGATGGGCGACAAACTTTTCGGCGGTCAAATCGGGCCGATTCAGATAGCCGGCACCGACACCGGCGCCGCCGATGTACAACTCTCCCTCGACACCCACTGGGCATTCGTTCAACTCGCCGTCCATGACAAACAACTCGGTATTGTCGACGGGAAAACCTATGGGGACACTGCCCTCACGATAAGCCTCGAAATCCTGCAACCTGTAGGCGGCAACAACGTCAGTACACTCTGTGGGACCGTAGCTGTTGATAATCGTAGCCTGGCAATAGTCACTGTTGAGCCAGTCCCAGAAGCGGTTGACGAGAATGGGCTCACCACCCAGCACAACATATTTCAAGGAGGCGAGTTTTTTCAGCTGGCTCTCCGAAGAGTCGACAGCAAGGCCGGAAAAAGCACTCGGCGTACAGTTTATGCTGGTTATTTCGAATCTCTCGATCGTATTGAGAATGATCGAGGCATCATAGTGTTGCGTATGCAGAAGAAAGAGGCAGCCGCCAGAGATCAATGGGGCATAGATGTTCTTCTGCGTCAGATCAAAGCTTAAAGAGGTCATGAGCAGGGGGCGGCTGTCCTGATCGAAAGCAAGTTCCCTGCAGTACCAATTCAAAAGATTATGCGCACCCCTATGATAGACCAGTGAACCTTTCGGCTGCCCTGTCGATCCCGAGGTGTAGATTGCGTAGATATAGTTGTCCGGGGTAACCCTGCCCTTTGGATTATTCCGCTCGCTGGCAGTGAAGACCTCGCTGTCCCCACTGATCAAAAATTGTGTGATCTCCTCTATTCCCTGCATGCCGGAAAAACGCTCAGAGAGCTTGTTCTGACACAATAGGATTTTGGCCCCACAATCCTGCAACATATAGTGAAGCCGATCTTCGGGATATTCAGGATCCAGGGGCACATACGCACCACCGGATTTCTGTATAGCCAGCAGGGCCACGATGAGCAGCGTGGAACGCTCGCAACAAAGGGCTATACGATCATTCCCAGACACCCCGATTTCTATGAGTGCATGGGCAAGTTGATTTGCCTTTTCGTTGACCTCCCGGTAGCTAAGCATCTGATCATCACAGACAACGGCGGGAGAATCCGGTGTTTTCAGCACTTGAGCTTCGAACAGCTCATGAACACAAGAAGAAGTTTCATTCAACATTTGTGCAATCCAATTCCGAAAAACA
>JARRNY010000135.1:0-8984 GCA_037384445.1 Candidatus Thiodiazotropha sp. | reverse complement strand
ATGGCGGTGATGGTGGTGGAGAGCGCGGTTGACATGCCATGTACCACCATGCCCATACCGCCTACGTTGACCGAGGTGGCGAGCAGATCCGAGGCGCCGATGAGGGCGATGGAGAGCGATACGATGGTGCCGAAAACACCGGTCAGGATGAGGATGTTGTTGATGAACTTCGGCAGACTGTTGCGGGTGCTTTCGTTGGCCACCAGGGTCGAGGCAAGGGAGCCGTGGTTGATCGGACAATTGGCCTTGAACAAGCCCTGCATGGTGCGATAGCGGTTGGCGATAATCGCCTTTTTGTGGATCTTGGCTAGCGGATCCTGTGCACCTTCACGCAGGTTGCGCAGAAAACGGATCAGGGCATTCTCCTCCTTGGCGTAGTGGAGAAAGATGGTGATCATGCGTAGGATGCCGATGGCGAACAGACCGACAATGGCGCCGTTGATAATCAGGCCTGTGCTGGTGAGTTGGTCGCGAAAATAGACCTGATTGATAAAATCGAATTTCCATACCATGAGTGCTGCAATGATCGCGGAGAGGAGAATCATCCGGATGAGGACGTTGCGGCTGAAGTTGCGACGTAGCTGTATGCTTCCCAACGGTGTGCTCCCGGAACAATTGACGGTATAAAAAAACAGCGGACAGTGTAACTCAGCCCGAATGAAACAAGAAAGAAACAGTACGCAACATCGAACGCATCTGGCGAAGATGCTGCAGGCCGCTCTGGCCAGCGTGGAGGGTGAGTCGGCGGTGGCTGCCTGGTTGCAAGCCCATCCCCTGCATGGCGATCTGCGTCTGGTGGCGGTCGGTAAGGCGGCCCAGTCGATGGCGGATGGCGCGCTGCGGATGTTGGGCGAGCAGATCGGTCAGGCACTGATTATCAGCAAATCGGGACATCTCGATATGGCAGTCTGCCGCCAGCGCGGCTGGGAGGCCATCGAGTCGTCCCATCCGGTACCCGACGCCAATAGCCTGCGAGCCGGAGAGCGTCTGCTCGAGTTCCTGGCTGAGGCAGACGAGCGACCCCTGCTGTTTCTCATCTCTGGCGGCGCCTCCAGTCTGGTAGAAGCACCGGTGGATGGGGTCGATCTCGACTTTCTTGCCCGCACCAACCGCTGGCTGCTGGGCAGCGGCCTCGATATCGTGCAGATGAACTGGGTACGTAAGGGGCTCTCTCTGATCAAGGGAGGTGGCTTGCTGGCGCATCTGGGGGCACGTCAGGTTCATGCTTTGGCCATCTCTGACGTGCCGGGAGACACACCCTCCGCCATCGGCTCCGGCCTGCTGGTGCCGGAGCCCCAACTGTCGGAGCGGCTGGCGGAGATGGCGTTGCCGGATTGGCTGCGCGAGCCGCTCAACGCTGGACTGGCGCAACGTCAGTCACCCCCATCTCAGGTCCCAACCGTGCAGATCGTGGCTAATCTGGCGCTGGCCATGGAGGCGGCTGCCAGGCAGGCCCGTGAGCTCGGCTACGAGGTCTATCTGCAGGATGAGTTTCTGCATGGGGAGGCGGCTGAGACAGGGCGTCGTCTTGCGGCGCTGGTGTGTGGCGGATTGCCGGGGGTTTCCATCTGGGGTGGCGAAACCATCGTGCAGCTGCCGCCGGAACCGGGGCAGGGCGGCCGCAACCAGCATCTGGCTCTGGCTGCGGCCTGTGCCCTCTCCGGCAACCACGCCTGCTATCTGCTGGCGGCGGGTACCGATGGCACAGACGGTCCCACTGAGGACGCAGGCGCCTTGGTCGATGCAGAGACAATCACACGCGGCGAAACCGAAGGTCTTGATCCGCAACAGGCCCTTGCCACTGCCGATGCCGGTCGTTTTCTCGAGGCGAGTGGTGACCTGATCACCACCGGCCCCACCGGCACCAATGTCATGGACCTGGTCATCGGACTCAAGATCGCATGACGCAAACCATCAAACAGCCAGCCAGCCTCTACCAGGCTGCCAGGAAGTGCCTGCTGGAGCGGGATCTGGAACGGAAGCTGACTCTGACCGACGCCACGGCCGCCTGGCGCTGATACACGCCATTGCCCATATCGAATTCAACGCCATCAATCTGGCCTGGGATGCGGTGCAGCGGTTTCCCGACATGCCGGCCGACTACTACAGCGACTGGATTCAGGTGGCCCGGGAAGAGGCCTACCACTTCCGTCTGTTACGGGAACGATTGCACGACGGTGGAGTCGATTACGGGGACTTTCCGGCCCACAACGGACTCTGGGAGATGGCCATGCGCACCGCCCATGATCCGTTAGTACGCATGGCGCTGGTACCACGCATGCTGGAGGCGCGCGGACTCGATGTCACCCCCGGTATCATGCAGCGTTTCGAGCGTATCGGTGACCAGCAGACAGTGGCAGCCTTGCAGGTCATCCTCGATGAAGAGGTGGGACATGTGCAGTTCGGTAGCCGCTGGTTCAACTATCTCTGTGAACAGCGCAGAGTAGTGCCGGAGACGACCTATTTTGAGTTGCTGAAACGTTTTGTCGATGGCGAGATCCGGTGTCCGTTACATCGACAAGCACGCCGGCAGGCGGGTTTCAGCGAGCATGAGTTGGAACGACTGGAGGCGCTATGCGCAGAACACTGAATGGTCGATTGTTCGCTGGCCTGATAGCAACCTGGGTGTGGCTGACTGCGCTACCCGTGATGGCTGCTGAGACAGAGGCGCAACTGCTGCTCTATCGCATGCAAGCTCCGGGTGAAGGGTCCACGCTCAACCGGTTTCTGGTGACGCCCTCATTCCTGCGGCTGGATCATGGAGAGCGGGACAGCGGTTACATCCTCTTCGACCGACAGGCGCAGCTGATCTACAGCGTCAATCATAAGGAGCGTTCCATACTGGTCATCGATCCGCCGTCAATGACTGAGGCGTTGGCCGCCCAGGCACCTGTGATCGAAGTGAAATCGGTAGAGCCGGTCGAGGCGCCAGCTGTGGCGGGAGTGAAGCCGCAACGCTGGGTGCTGACAGCCGCAGGCCGGACCTGTCGTGAGGCCTTTGTACTGCCGGGCGCCATGTCCGAGGCCGTGGCTGCCTACGGCGAGTATCTCAAGGTGTTGGCGCGACAGCAGGCTGTCGGGCAGGCGGCAATACCGGCTGAATTTCAGGATGCCTGTGACAGCGCGATCCATGTCTACGCGCCCACCTCCCTGCTGGACAAGGGGCTGATCCTGAAGGCATGGAATGATCAGAACTATCGGGAGGAGTTGCTCGACTTTCGTCGCGATTTTACGGTTTCCGAGGGCGACTTCGTGTTGCCGCAGGGCTATCAGCGCGTGCCGATGATGAGCGGCTTTTGACTCCCGGTTCACCCCCCAAGTCGGCTTCTCGCTGGCGCGTCAGACCCTCAACAGTTCCCGCTGAATTCCACCCTCATCGAAGCAGAGTATCTCCGCGCCTTCAGTGTGCCAGTCGCCGAGCACATGGCGGCTGACCGGATGCCCATCAATCTGCAGCCTGTGGTCACCGGGACGGTGAGTGTGTCCATGGATCAATCTCTCGGCACCGTACTGCTTGAGGGTGTCGGTCACGGCCTGCGGATTGACGTCCATGATGGCCTCAGATTTCAGCGAGTTTGCCTCACCACTCATCTCCCGGTATTCACGCGCCTGTTGCCGTCGTGCTTCCAGCGGCAGGCCCAGAAACTGCTGCTGGAAGGCGGGGTCGCGAACCTGACGGCGAAAGGCCAGATACTCCGTGTCGTCGGTGCAGAGCAGGTCGCCGTGCATCAGTAAGGTGGGAACTCCGGCCAGCATGAGTAGGGTCGGGTCGTCGAGCGCGTCGGCGCCAGTCTCCCGCAGGAAGGCATCTCCCAGCAGGAAGTCCCGGTTTCCGTGCATCAGTCCCAACCAGGTTCCGCCAGCGGTGAGTGAACGCAGGGCGCTGATGACCTCCGGTATCGGGGGCTGTTTGTCATCATCGCCGATCCAGACGTCAAAGAGATCGCCCAGGATGTAGAGGTGGGAGGCTGTGGCAGCTCGCTGTTGCAGGAATCTGAGGAACATCTGCACCGTCTCCGGACGATCGCCGGAGAGGTGCAGATCGGAGATGAAGAAGTACACTAATCCTCGCTGATTTCTGCCTTCTCGATGATGATGTCCTCTGCCGGTACATCCTGGTGGCCTGCGCGGGTGGTGGTATCGCTGCCTTTGATCTGATTCACCACTTCCATGCCGCTGATCACCTTGCCGAAGACGCAGTAGCCCCAGCCGTCCTGACCGGGGTGGTCGAGAAACTTGTTGTTGGAGACATTGATGAAAAACTGAGCGGTGGCTGAGTGGGGCTCCATGGTCCGCGCCATGGCAATAGTGCCGATTTCGTTGGATAAGCCGTTTTTCGCTTCGTTCTCGATCGGATCGCGGGTCTGCTTCTGGATCATGCCCGGCAGGAAGCCGCCACCCTGGATCATGAAGTTGTTTATCACGCGGTGAAAGATGGTGCCGTCGAAGAAGCCGTCCGCGACGTACTGCTTGAAGTTCTCACAGGTCTTGGGGGCGTTTTTCTCATCGAGTTCGATGACGATAGGGCCCAGGTTAGTGGTCAATGTGATCATGAGATTTCCTGTTGTTATAGATTGGGATTTTTGAACGTTTTCTGCCCGTTCCGCTGAAGCTACTGGAGAATGCGTACTGATTCGATGATGACGCTCTTTTTCGGCACGTCGCGCATTCCGCCGCTTACCCCGGTGGGTTGTGTCGCAATGGCATCGACCACTGACATGCCGTTGGTGACCTTACCGAAGACGGCATAGCCCCACCCATCGCGACTGGGGTAGTCGAGGAAGTCGTTGTTCTTGAGATTGATGAAAAATTGCGCCGTGGCGGAGTGGGGGGCGGAGGTGCGCGCCATGGCGATAGTGCCGCGCTTGTTCTTGAGGCCGTTCTTGGCTTCGTTATTGATCGGTGAGCGGGTCTCTTTTTTCACCATATCGGAGGTGAAACCGCCACCCTGGATCATGAAATCATTGATTACGCGGTGAAAAATGGTGCCATCGTAAAAGCCGTCACGTGCATACTGCACAAAGTTGTCGACGGTTTTCGGGGCTTTGTCCCGGTCGAGTTCCAGGGTCACTGTGCCAAGGGATGTCTTCATCTCCACCTGAACAGTCTCAGCCCAGGCGGCGTTAACGGAGAGGCAGCTGACCAAGAGTGCGATCAGAAGTCGTGGCAGGTTTATTTTCATGGGCTTTCCCGTTTCCTTATGGCTACGATGGAGCCACATCATAGCGTTTAGGAAGAGCCATAAAAAGGGGGCGAGGCCACAGCCTCAGGCGGTGAGGATCAGAAAATCAATCAGGCGCTGTGATTCAGGACGAACCCCGACCATGCGCAGGCCATGGTCGGGCTATCCGGGACTATGATCAGACGTTAGTTGTTCTTCGCTCCCTGATCGATCCAATGCTCGATCTTGAGCACCTCTTCCTGCGACAGGGCCTCTTTGCCGTGAGGCATACGGATTGACGGGTCAACCTTGCCCGCGACCAGGCGGTAGAGGGAACTCGACAGCGGGTCACTCGCCACCACCACAGGCCCGAACTTGGTGCCCTTCATGATGGTCTCGTAGGTTGCCGTTACGAAACCACTCGCCTCGGCACCGGCGCCGCCTTGTAGATGGCATTCGGTGCAGTATTTATCGATCACGGGTTTGACGTCACTCTTGAAGCTGACCGCATCCGGTCCGGCGCTGCAAGCGACTAAAACCAGTGCGGAAATAGCCGAAGCAAAGGTTACGGTTCTCTTGATGGACATGATTTGCTCCTATCTCATTTTTTTGTTTTTCACTGTGCCAACCTGCTGTGCTCTACTCTCTATCATAGTCTGCCAGAACGGGACAAGGTGACTCACTGCGGTTATAACTTACTATGACGTCACCATTGGGACGGCAATTGATCGTGGATCCTATTTCAGGGTCATGATCCACTCGACAACCTGCCTGATCTTTTCCGGCGAGGCCTGGTTGGGAGGCATCGCTACGGTACCCCATACCAGGGGCTCACCTGGCGTACTGCCAGCCTTTACCTTATTGGCCAGTCGATCGATCTGAGCGGGATCGCCTGCATATTTCGCTGCAATGTCTTTGAAGGCCGGACCGACAAGTTTGGCGTCAGCCTTATGGCAGCCGAGGCAGCCCGACTGCATAGCCAACATCTGGCTTGCCTGGACGGAACCACTGATAAGTGCCAGGAGCATCAGGGCGATAACAAGAAGTCTTTCCATCGTTCAGTCTCCACCTAAACAACCTGTCGCTCCAATCGACAAAGGTCTTGTGAATTGATTGCTTTCATCAGGTTGTCAATGGCTTACCTGCCTGTCGCAACCGCATGGTCATGAAGGTTATCGGGAGCGGGGGCGAATTCTTTAGATCAGTGGATGCTTAAGCAAATCCTCAAGAAAGGTGACGGAGTGCCGATAAAATGGCTGATTTCACCATAATCCCTCTCATTATTTGCAGAGCACAAAATGAACAAGTACATCTCAGTTCAGTGGAAAATCCTGACGCCCATGGCGTTGATTTTCGTGCTGATTATGTCGGTAGTAACGGTTTACTCCGCACAACAGCAGAAGGATCGGTTGTTAAATCTTTCCGAACACCAGATCATGGATGTGCTGCACGGTTACCTCGATAGTATGAACGCTATGATGTTTACCGGGACGATGGGTAACAGGGAGATGTTGAAACAGAAGATCGAGAAGCGTGATGGCGTGGTCGAGGTGCGCATGTTGCGTGGCGAGGTGGTGAACAAAATGTTCGGCCCCGGTTTCGATCACGAGAAACCGTTGGACGATATGGACCGCCGTGCGCTCAATGGCGAGCAGATCGTCAAGGTGGAAGAGGTCGATGGCAAACGGTTGGTCACCATTATCGAGCCCTTTGCCGCCGTCTCTGACCGTAATGGTACCAATTGCCTGAATTGTCACACCGTGCCGGAAGGGACCATCCTCGGTGCGGGGCGCTTGACCTTCTCAATGGCCGAGCGGGACAAGGCCATTCATCATGAACTGATGATCGGTGCCATCATCAATTTTGTGGTGCTGCTGGTAGGTCTCTTTATTATCAATCTGATCATGCGCAAGGTGGTCATCAAGCCGCTCAACGGACTGAAGGAGACCATGCGTCATATCGGTAATGATGCCGATTTGAGGCCACGTGTCTCGCTCGGGGCCAACGACGAATTTCGCCAGGTGGGTGTCGCGGTCAATCAGATGTTGGATCAGTTCCAGCCGACCATCAAGGATCTGGCGCGCACCATGGACGGGTTGGCCAATTCAGCCGATCAGCTCGCTCATGTGACGAAAAAGACCCAGGATGGCGTGGCTGAGCAGGAGCGGGAGACCGGGCAATTGACTGTCGCAATTGGCGAGCTCTCCGTTGCCGCCGAAGAGGTGGCAAGAAATGCCGCCAATGCCGAGCAGGCAGCGATAGAGGCCCGCTCGCATGCGGATTCAGGCAGTGGCGTGGTGGCCGAGGTGGCTAACTCGATCACCCGGCTTGCTTCACGGGTGGACGACGCTGCTGTGGTGGTGCGTCAACTGGCTGAAGGGACCCAGGATATTGGTCAGGTCTCAGCGACGATCACCGCAATCGCAGAACAGACCAACCTGCTGGCGCTCAACGCTGCTATCGAAGCGGCCCGGGCCGGCGAGCAGGGGCGTGGGTTTGCCGTGGTGGCAGATGAGGTGCGTAATCTTGCCCAGCGTACACAGGAAGCGACTCAGCAGATCAGGGATATTATCGAACAGTTGGTCAGTGCCTCTGATCAGGCTGTGAAGGTCATGGACAGCAGCAAGAAAGAGGCGGATCAGAGCGTCAGCGATTCGAGTCGCGCAGGCGAGGCTCTGACGGGTATCGCCCAGGCGGTGGAATCGATCAGTGAGATGAACTCAGTGATTGCGACAGCGGCTTCCGAGCAGACATCCGTGGTGAGCGAGATCAACAAGAACATCATCGCCATCAATGAGGTCTCTCACCAGACCGCCGACGGCACCGCACAGACGCTGCGGGAGAGTGAGGGCGTGGCGAAGATTTCGGCCGAACTCGACCGCATGGTGAATCAGTTCAAGGTTTGAGGCTGACGAAACCGCCCCTGCGGGAGTGTGGGGTACCAGGACTTTCTACCCTTGTCATGCCGCCTGTACCAGCATGACAGGTTGCTACGAATCCACCCTGTCTCCAGCCTATGATGCAGTCGGTCTGTTACCCCGTAAAAAATCCCGGCGTGAGATGACCTGACTCTCGGTCTCTCCGAGCGAGTTGTTGTCGGCAGCACTCTTGGCCTCAGCCAGAGCGCACCCTTCCAGCTCCATCTCTGGTGTCTCCTCGCCACGTAGGATGCGTCCCAGTAACTCCTCGTCGTGGGGATCGGTGTCTGGGTGTTCGACCTCCACCATCAGCGTCTGCATAAAACTTTCGGCCGCAGCCACCGCGTGGTCCTGGTCCATGAACTCATGCATCGGCGAGTAGAGGGAGTGGCTCTGGTAGATACCGATGCCGTCGATTTCGTTGACCATGAAGCGAAATTCGTTGGCAGGGAAGCGGTGGCTCGTTTTATCTCCCAGTTTCAGATCACTCCACTCCTCGCCTTCGGCGGGTAGCAGCACCAGGTTCATTAACCAGGGCGTGATGACGATGCCGACAGTGCGCTCCCGATAGCGCTGAAAGCCGATGGTCTGTACATGAAGGGCCGGATTGAGCAGGGGGATGCCCTGCATCTGTTCGATCTCGATGCGCTTGAAGACGGCTTCGATCTGTCGGCTCAGTGTTGCCAGGTCTGTCATGTCGACTCCCATTGATGTGAGCGGGGTTGGCCCTCGCCCTTTAATGAAATCAGTCCGCGAATGAACGCGAATATTTACTGTAGGGTGGGGCCCTGCCCCACCAAATCACTCCGGCCGGAGGCAACGGTGGGGCAGGGCCTCACCCTACGCCGGTAGCGAGTCATTCAAGGCATTTGCGTTTGTCCGCGTGCATTGGCGGATTGATACGC
>JARRNY010000134.1:0-8951 GCA_037384445.1 Candidatus Thiodiazotropha sp. | reverse complement strand
CCGCGCCAGTGGCTCACCTCGGGCGGGCTCGGCACCATGGGCTTTGGCCTGCCGGCGGCAATCGGGGCAGCCTTGGCGCAGCCGGATCGTACTGTCGTCTGTTTCAGTGGTGACGGTAGTATCCTGATGAATCTGCAAGAGTTGGCGACTGCCGCCGAGCATGCACTGAACATCAAACTGGTGTTGCTGAACAACGGCGCACTGGGACTGGTGCGCCAGCAACAGGACCTCTTCTACAACGGTAACCGTTTCGCCTCCGATTTGGCTGGCAGTCCCGATTTCTGTGCCATCGCAAGTGGCTTCGGCTGGTCGACTCTGGATCTGGCGAAAACAGGTTATGCCCCGAATGCCCTGGCGGAAGCGCTGAACAGACCTGGTCCGCAATTCATTCACGTGCCGATCGATGGCACACAGCGGGTCTACCCCATGGTTCCGCCCGGTGGCGCCAATCATCAGATGCTGACAGGAGGCGAATATGAACAGCAGTAAAACAGCAAACCCTGCGCAAGCGATCCTTGAGCTTACCGTCAACAATCATCCTGGCGTGATGTCCCATGTCTGTGGACTCTTCTCCCGCCGAGCCTTTAACGTGGATGGCATTCTCTGTATGCCGATACCTAATACGGATACCAGCCGGATCTGGCTGAGAGTGTTAGAGGGTGATCGATTAGCCCAAGTGGAGCATCAGTTGCATAAACTGCATGATGTGCATGACGTGCGGCGTCACCCACCAGACCATGTGGTATTCGGGAATCTGCAAGGGTTCTTTCAGGATTGATGTGGCAATAGAGATTGGAGTTTCCTTGGGGGGAGGCTGTGGAGGGATGATGCCGCATTAATTTGGCCCTGAAGCTGGATTAAGCTTTATACTAACCAGGTCCTGGATATTAATAGACTCAGGACTAAAGGCGTGGCTCGGATCACGGCGTACCCCAAGAGCACTTCCTTCGGGCGTACCCCAAGGGCACTTCCTTCGGGCGTACCCCAAGGGCACTTCCTTCGGGCGCACCCCGCCGGCAATGGCGATCCCTGCTTCATTACTGGGAATCTGGGTGGTTGCTGATAATGTCGAGACGATAGTCATCGAGAAGGGTAGGGATGGTATGAGTGAGAGAATAACCCTGATTGAAAATGAGTATGCCATCCTTTGGCACTATCCGGATCTTGGCATTGTTCATCATAAGTTTCTCCAGCCGATTTCAGATGAAGCTTTCCGTAATGTACTGATGACTGGTTTGAATGTGCTGAGAGAACATAAGGCGCAGAAATGGTTCTCCGATGATCGAAATAATTCGATTCTTCCGCCCGAGGATAGCGCCTGGTCTCAGGAAATCTGGTTGCCGCTTGCCCTGGATACGGATTGGAAATATTGGGCAGTACTACCGCCTACCAAAGCGCGTGGGCGGGTAAATATGGAGAGGTTGACGGGATTTGTTGGCGAGCAACACAAGGTCAGAATTGAGAGTTTCACCGATCCTGACGAGGCTTGGCAGTGGTTGCTGCGTCAAGGTGTAGAGGGCTCATCTGCTGACTGATGAGTTGCGGTTACCGCAGCCTGATACGGCATTTGTCGGTTTGACAGTACGTATGCGGTGTGTTCGCCGCAAGAAGGTTTCGTTATAAACCGATAATTGCCATGGCTTCTTCAATGGGCTCAAAATTTTTGATTTTCGGTGTGTGTTTCAGCCTGTTTCCGACGAGCACAAATCGAAAGCCCAGTTGTTCACAGGCTTTTTTGTCCCAGCTGGCATCGCCGAAATAGATGCAGTTGCTGGCAGCTGTATTGCTACTGGATAGCGCCAACTTCATTATTTCAGTCCTGCTGTAGTGATCGTTCGAGGATACGATGGGTATGCCGTCTGGGCTGATGCCCGCTGATTCCAGTTTCAGTACAGCACTTTCGTACCAGCCGCCCGTCGCTAATGACACATAGACGTTATCTTTATTCCCGTGTCTGTAACATGTTTGTAAGCTGACCAGTTCGGGTCTGGTTCAATGCCAATAACTTCGTTCACGGCCGCAATAAAACACTCGGAGTCAATCTTGTATGACTCGACAAGTGTCCCGTCTATGTCGAACATTACATGCTGCAATGCCAGGCCCTGTTAAGACCGATCCATGTCAAGCTGCTGACCAGCCTAGCTCCCTGGCCTTGGCCAGCGCCTGTGCCGGCACATCTGTCGCCACAAACTGCTCATGTAGCACCTGCACGCCCAGCATGTGGTTGAACACGGCGTCCATGTTATTGCGTGTCGCATCGGTGGTGGCGGGGTCGTCGTGTTGTTTGAACAGGGCCTCAACGCCGGCGCGGCTGAGCAGGCCGGCTGACTCGATGGCTTGAGGGTTGAGGTATTTGTCGGCCAGGGCCTGCATGGCCTGCCACTTCTTGGGGTCGGTGTGAGCGGGCGGGGCCATGAAGGCGAACTTCTCGCGTTCATAGAGCACCTTCGGCAGCAGGCCCTTCATGGCTTCGCGAAGTACCCACTTCTCTTTCTTACCCTTGATGCGCACTGTGGGCGGCAGGGTGGCGGCGAATTCGGCCAGGTGGTGGTCGAGGAAGGCGGGGCGTGCCTCCATGGAGTTGGCCATGTCGACCCGGTCTCCACCCCAGGTGAGGATCTGACCTTCGAGCATGGTTTTGATCCAGACATACTGGGCGCGATCCAACGGATGGCGTCCTGCCAGGCTGTCGGCGTCGAGGGCATCGGCGATGGCCTCACCGGGGCGGTAGTCTTGGAGTGTCCTGGCCAGGTCGGGATTGAGGATGCCGGGCACGAAGCCGGCACTACCGAGCCAGGGCTGCAGACAGGCGGGGGTGAAACCGATCTTGGCGGTCAACGCTGGATCGTTGATCTCGTTCTCCGCCAGCATGGCGCCTTTGAACAGGGCATTGTTCTCATGCAGCAGTCTGCGCCACTCCTGCTGTTCCGCCTCGGGCAGATGGTCGAGACCATGCAGAAAGAGGTCGTTGCGAAAGGCGGGGTAGCCGGCGAAGAGTTCATCGGAGCCTTCTCCCGTGACGACGACCTTATAGTTGGCGTCGCGCACGTGACGGCTCATCAGGAACTTGGCTACCGCCAGGGTGTTGTAGATGGTGCGCTCGGTGTGCCAGAGGGTCTCTTCGAAGTTGTCGTAGAGGTGGTCGGCGGAGAGCCGCAGTATGTCCTGGTCGGCGCCGGTGGCCTGGGCCATCTCGGTGGCGATTGGGGTCTCATCATATTGGGCGTTGTCGAAGCCGATGGTAAAGGCCTTGACCGGTGACTGCTGGGCGGCCGAGGCCAGTCCCAGAATGGAGCAGGAGTCGATGCCGCCGGAGAGATAACAGCCGACCGGCACATCAGCCTCCAGGCGATGATTGACCGCCTCAAGCAGCTTGGCGCGCACCCCTTCGATGGCGTCCTCTTCGCTGATGTTGGCATGCACGCCATCCTCGGGGAAGGGCATGTCCCAGTAGCGCTGGTCTTTGATCTCAAGCCGGTTGTTGCGACGGCGAATGGTCACCGCATGACCTGGCTTGACCTGGTGGATGCCGGCAAAGGCGGTGGAGCCGGGGACGATGGTCTGCATCAGCTGGTGATAGAGGCCTTGGGGATCGAAACGGCGCGGTACCTCCGGGTGGGCAAACAGCACCTTGAGTTCGGAGCCGAAGACCAGCGTGTCACCGACCTGGGTCCAGTAGAGTGGCTTGATGCCGAAGCGGTCGCGCACCAGGTGCATGGTGTCTTCCTGCTTGTCATAGAGGGCAAAGGCGAACTCTCCGCGCAGGTGAGGCAGAGTGCCGGCCAGACCGTGGCGCGGATAGAGATGGAGGATGATCTCCGAGTCGCTCTTGGTCTGGAAGCGGGCGCCTCTGGCCGTGAGATCGGCACGGATGCGCTTGTAGTCGTAGAGTTCGCCGTTCTTGGTCAGCATCAACTGCTTGTCGGCGGTAATGAAGGGCTGGCGGCCCCGGTTCTCATCCAGGTCGATGATCGACAACCGGGCGTGGCTGAACCCGATGCCCGCCATCGCCTGCCAACCGAAGCCGTCCGGACCGCGATGGTGCTGGATGGCCGCCATGGCGACCAGGGTTTCGGGAGAGACCGGTTTGTCTCGGTCAGCGTGAAAGATGCCTGCGATACCGCACATATGAATAACCTGGGATTAACTGAATGTTTTGAGCATGGCGGAGAGCAAGGCCATGCGAATGAAGACGGCACCACGCGCTTGTGCGAAATACCAGTTGTGGGCGGTGTCGTCGAGGCTGCGATCGAGCTCGGCGCCACGTGCCAGGGGGTGCATGACGATAGCACCCGGTTTGAAGTCGGACTCAGCGCTGAGGGCGTACTTGGTGCCGTGGGATTCATAGCTGTCGCCGGTCCAGGCGATGGCGTTGATATAGACCACATCAAGGCTGGGTAGCACGCTCTGCATGTCGGCGGTGACGCTGAGTTTGAGTCCGGCTGCCTCCAGCTCTTCCCGCTGGTTGGGATCGAAAACCGTATTGCCGTTTTCACTCTCTGCGATGATCACCACCTCGTCGATGGCCTTGGCGAACTGCGCCAGATAGATCAGCAGACTGCGTACCGTGCGCATGCGGCTGGGGACGCCGATGATGCCGATGCGCACGTGACAATCGGGCTCCTCGGCCATCATTTCCGGTTGCCACTTGAGGATGGCGTAGATGTCGGCCATGGCCTGGGTGGGGTGCTCGTCGAGGCCGTTGCCGGCGTTGACGATAGGGATGCGCAACGCCTCCAGCATCTCGTAGACCGCGTCCTGATTGCTGTCACGCAGCACCACCATGTCACCGTAGTGATTGAGCATTTCGCCCACGTCGAACAGGGACTCGCCCTTGGCAATGCCGGTGGAGGCAGGGTCGGTAATCGACATGATATCGCCTCCCAACCGATGCCAGGCGCTCTCGAAGGAGAGTCGGGTCCGGGTGCTCGGTTCGTAGAAGGCGCTGATAAGAATCTTGCCGGTGAGCGGCCGACTGATGATCGAAGGCTGGGTCTCGAAGCGTGCCGCCAGGCGGCTGAGCTGGATCAGTTGCTCGCGGTTGAACTGGCGCGAAGAGATCACCGGCCGGTGGGCAAGCTCCAGTAGTGGCACCAGGTTTTCATCCACCGCCTGCATCAGGGCATGGGGGCGTTCGAAGCCCTGGGTGTCGAGCGCATCTTCCTCGATGCGGGCCTGCAGTCGTGGGTCGAGATTGTGTTTCACCA
The DNA here is from genome assembly GCA_037384445.1 of Candidatus Thiodiazotropha sp. GTDB lineage: Bacteria > Pseudomonadota > Gammaproteobacteria > Chromatiales > Chromatiaceae > Thiodiazotropha. The sequence continues at coordinate 3,744 of JARRNY010000134.1, read as the reverse complement.
TAGTCTCCCGTGACGCAGATCGAATATCCAGAGGCTGATCAGGATGAGTGGGATCAGCGCCGCGGCAAAGGTGGCGCCGCCGACCAGAATAGTGAGGAAAGTGACGGATGCCGTCATACACCTGACTCCTGTCTTGGGGTAAGTTTGTCGGGATCCAGCTGCTGCCAGTCGAAATCTGCCGGCCGGCTCCAGGTGGCAATCAATACGATGCTCATGGAGACAGCGGCGGAGACCAGCGCGGCGACATAGAAGCCGATCTGGAAATAGGCGATGAGCCCGGCAACGGTGCCGAACAGCATCGCCAGAATGGCGCCGGTGGTGTTGGCGCGGCGCCAGAAGAGGCCGGTGGCGATGGGCCAGATGGTGCTGGCGACGAAAGCGCCGGTGAAGTGGAGCAGCGCCGCCAGGGTGGTCAATCGCGGCAGGCAGACCAACCAGGTGGCCACTCCTAAGCCGACGATCACCCAGCGGGCGGCGCGGGCCAGCTGTTCCGGGTCGGCCTGCGGATTGATGTGGCCTTTGTAGATATCGGTGAGTATCAGATCGGAGGTGGCAGCCAACAGGGAGTCGAGACTGGAGGCCAGCGCCGCGAAGACGACGATAAAGACCAGCACCGCGCCGCCGGTGCCAAGCAATTCGGCGGCTACCATCGGGCCGACCATATCGGCGGCCGGTACATTGAGGTTCAGCGCCGGTACACTCAGGGCGATGAAGCCGGCGACGATCGGTATCGGCGCCCAGAAGAGCCCGGCCACGAAGTAGGCCTTGAAGCCCACCCCCTCGCGAAAGGCGAAAGCGCGGCTCCACCAGACGTTGGAGTGGAAGATCTCGCCGACACCGAACAACAGATTATTGAACAGAAACATGATGGCCGCCGGCATCAGCAGGTTGAGCAGTTCGGGACGCTCCTGCTCCAGTGCCGTGTGCATGGTCTCAAAGCCGATCTTATCGATCGCCAGCCAGGCGAGTACCACGATGCCGATCAGGATGATCAGGGTCTGAATAAAGTCGGTTCCGATCACCGCACGCAAGCCGCCAAGCAGGGTGTAGAGCACGCAGATCAACACGATCACACTCATGCCGAACTGGTAATCGATGCCGGTCAGGGCATGGATGAGTACACCGCCCGCCATGCCCATGGAGATCAACCAGCCCAAGGCATAGAAGAGGGAGATGGCGAGAAAGACCCGCCAGGCCGTCTTGCCGTAGCGCAGGCGGATGAAGTCGCCGCTGGTGAAACCGCCCGGCATCAGTTGGCGGATACGCCGTGCCAGGGGAGCAAAGAGCAGCAGGCCTACCGCGCCAAGCGAGTAACCGATCATGCCCCAGATGCCCATCTGCAGTGCCAGCTGGGGTGCTGCCATGGTGGTGTTGCTGGTGACCCAGGTGGCCATGGCGGTGGCGGTACCCAGCGCCATGCCGACTTTGCGTCCGGCCAGCATGTAGCCTTCCAGATCCTGGTTGCGGCGGCCGAACCACCACCCAAGCACGACCCAGAGCAGGCTGAAAAGGGCCAGGATCAGCCAGCCGGTAGAGGGAGCGAGGATGGCGTCGTTGACGTTATTCATTGCGCCTTGCGGGATTTGAACAGGGTTTCCAGTTCGCTAATCGCGTCCTTGGTGCTAAGGACTCGGGCATAGCGATCTTTCATGGTGGTGATGGTCGCCTTCTGCAGTTCCGGGGTCACCGTGGCGCAGCCATCGGAGATCAGCGTGACATGGAAGCCCAGGTCGCAGGCATCACGAATGGCAGTGGAGACGCACTCGTTGGAGTAGACGCCGGTGATGTAGAGACCGGTGATGTGCATGTTGCGCAGGATGTACTCGATGTTGGTCGAGTTGAACACGCCGGAGGCGGTCTTGTTGATGATGATCTCGTCGCCCTCGGGCGCTACCTGTTCCAGAAATTCCGCCTCTTTGGAGCCGGGGGGCGCATGCAGGCCGAGACGCTTGTGCCCCGGGCTGCGGTCGCGACCGTCAGAGGTGTGCGACTGGATGCGGGTGTGAATCACCTCCAGGTCGAAGCGGCGAAAGGCCTCCTGCAGCCGGTGGACGTTGGGCAGTACGGTGTATTTGAGACGATCGAAGTAGTACTCCTGGGCCTCCAGCGGCACGCCTGAATCGGAAGCCTCGGCAAACACGCCATAGCCGGGTGCAGCGTCTAGATACTGCATGTCGATACAGAGCAGGGCGGTGTCCGCATGGCGCAGGGAGCTGGTGATCGCCGGTGTTTCGGTGATCGCCTCCCGATAGGTCTGACGCAGAGGATCGAGATTGTTGAATTCGCCTTCTATATCAATGACTTCTGCCGGTTTGTCTTCTTGAATCATAGTATTGCTTCTTGTTAGGGTCCGTTGTCACTTGGCGAGCCGCGCCAGGGCATTGAGCAGGGTGTTGGCGCCGGCTTCGATATCCTTCCAGGCGGTCCACTCTGCCGGTGAGTGGCTGCGGCCCTCCTTGCTCGGCACGAAGATCATGCCGGCGGGAGCCACAGAGGCCATGATCTGAGTGTCATGTACGGCGCCGCTGGGCATGCGCAGACTCTCCAGATCAAGGGCGTGAGCCGAACTCTCTACCGCCGAGATGACGCTGGAGTGGCACTGGATCGGCTCGATCGTACTGAGCACTTCGAATTCGAACATCAGGTCGCGGCGACGCGCGATGGCAGACAGCGCCCGGCGATAGGCGTCGGCCAGGGCTTCCAGTATCTGCTGATCGGTATCGCGCACTTCGAGGGAGAATTCAGCCGTCCCGGGCACTACGTTGGCGGCGCCGGGGAAGAGCTCGACCCGGCCGATGGTGGTCCGGCTGCGTGGCGAGCCATGCTCCTCCAGCACCCGGTCGATCTGACCGGCGAACTCGGCCAGCCCCTGAAAGGCATCCTGGCGCATCTCCATCGGCGTCGTGCCGGCGTGGTTGGCGGCGCCGATCAGGCGCACATTCCATTTGAAGAGGCCGGTGATGGCGTCGACGGCGCCGATCTGTATGCCCTGGCGGTCGAGTACAGGCCCCTGTTCGATATGGAGTTCGAGAAAGGCTTTGATGCTGCCTGGGTCGCGCTGGGCGGAGAGGGCTTCCATGGCGCTGAGTCCCTGCTGCTGCATGGCGTCGGTCAGGCGTATCCCCTCCAGATCCTCGGCGGCGAGGATCGCTTCCGGCGTCAATAGACCGCACAGGGATTGGGAGCCGAGCAGGCCACCGAAGCGTCCCTCTTCGTCTGAGAAGGCGACCAGTTCCACTGGATGGCTAAGGGCCACTTTGCGCTCATGCAGCACCCGTAGCGCTTCCAGGCCGCAGATAACGCCAAGGGCGCCATCCAGGTGACCGGCGCCTGGCACCGTGTCGATGTGGGAGCCGGTCATCACCACCGGTTGCTCGTCGGACCAGTTGAGACGCGCCCCCAGATTGGCGGCGCCGTCCTGATGCAGGCTCAGTCCTGCCGACTTGATCTGCTCGGAGAGCCAGCGTCGCGCCTGCATGTCCCCTTCGCTGAAGGCCATGCGGTAGATGCCGTGATCCTTTTCACGCCCGATGTTGGAGAGGTCGTCCAGGTTCTGCTTCAGGCGCTCAAAGTTGATGCGTAGCTCAGTGTCCACGGCTAACGCTCCCCGCTTTCGCCGCGCACGACCAGGATCACGGTGGCAATAAATACCACCAGACCGATAGCGAAAAAGCTGAAGGCGCGGGACAGGCTGTGGTGGGCGACGGTGACGCGGCGCGCTTCGCTGGAGCCGCTCTTGCCCTC
>JARRNY010000133.1:0-12424 GCA_037384445.1 Candidatus Thiodiazotropha sp. | reverse complement strand
GCACAGGGGAGCAAGCAACCGTTCAAGCTGCCGATCAAGGAGGTCTTCGTTGGCTAAAGGTCCCAAAATAGGTGTCGTCGGCACGCCGGGCAAATGGTCAACCGAGGCCTTGGCCGATGCCCTCGAAAACCCCACCGGCTTTCGCCTGGTGATCGACATTGGAGAAGTCTGCGAGGAGCTCGACACCTATACGCATCGATATCACGACTGTAAATTGACCGATCTCGATGCGGTGGTGGTGAAGAAGATCAGCGAGACCTACAGCCCGGCCACCCTCGATCGATTGGAGATGCTGCGCATGCTGGAGCGGGTCGGCATCCGTGTCTTCAGCCGGGTGGATGCGATACAGCCGTTGATCGACCGGCTCAGCGGTACCATGGCGCTCTATCAGGCGGGCATACCGATGCCGCCCACCCGGGTCACCGAGAGTCTGGCCGCTGCCACTTCGGCGGTGTGGGACTATGAATCGGCGGTGTTCAAACCTCTCTACTCATCCAAAGCCCGCGGCATGACGCTGATCGATACCCATGAGGGTCCGGCCAAGATGCAGCAGCAGATCGAAGCCTTCCGCGAGAACAATCCGGTGATGTATATCCAGCAGCGGCTCCATCTGCCGGGCAAGGATCTCGGTATGGTTTTTCTCGGCGGAAACTATCTCGGTACCTACGCCCGGGTTGGGCGCGCCGGGGCCTGGAACACCACCATCCTCAGCGGCGGTCGCTATGAAGCCTATGAAGCCGCTGATGAGTTGATCGAGCTGGCGCAGCGGGCGCAGGCGATCTTCGGACTCGATTTCACCACCGTCGATGTGGCGGAGACAGCACAGGGGCCAGTGGTGTTTGAGGTCTCGGCCTTTGGCGGTTTTCACGGCGCGCTCAAAGGCATCGGCATCAATGTGGCTGAACGCTACGTCGACTACATGCTGAAGGAGCTGGCGGCATGAGTCAGCCAGTCGATGTGGCATCGGTGTCGCCCCTGTTGCTGGGAGAGGTGCAACTGCTCGACGCGCCGCTGCATCTCAGTGCCAACGGCTGCGATCTGGTGATCCGTTCCAACAGTCGAGCATTGCTCGAACGCCTGGCCGGTTACTTTGCTCACCTGCCGCAGACCCCAACGACAGAGACAATAGAGATCATCGCCGTGGAGCGGCCCGTTGTCGACAGCGGACTGCCGTTCGTCGACTGGCGGCGCGAGCCGGGTAAAAGCGGGCGCAAGGATGCCTATCTCGATCTGGCGGACGGGCGGCTGGTGTTGAAGGTACGCACCGGCATGCTGTTCCTGCAGAGCGAGAGCCGGCGTATCGCGGCCGGACCCTGTCTGGCCCACGACAATCAACTGATCAACTACATCAACAGCCAGTTGATGAACCGGCTGCAGCAACAGGGCTGGCTGATCTGTCATGCGGCAGCTGTGGGCGAGGGGGATAAGGCCATCGCACTGGCCGGTTTCTCCGGCAACGGTAAATCGACGCTGATGCTGCACCTGATGGAGCGGCCCGCCTATCGCTATCTGACCAACGACCGCCTGTTCCTGAAATCGGGTGGGACTGGCGTGTCAGCCGTCGGTATTCCCAAGCTGCCGCGCATCAATCCCGGCACTCTGGTCAACAATCCGCGGCTGGCATCGCTGATACCTCCGGAGCGCAGGGATGAGCTTCGGCAATTGCCGCTGAAGGAGCTCTGGGCGCTGGAAGAGAAACACGATGTGGACGTTGCCGCGCTGTATGGCGACGAGCGCATCGATACCTCGACACAGCTCCCCTTGGCTGCACTGTTGATACTCAACTGGCGACACGACGACGCCAGGCCGACGACGCTGCAACGCATCGATCTTGAGCAACGCCGGGAACTGCTGCCGGCGCTGATGAAGACACCCGGTCCCTTCTATCAGGACAGCAATGGACGGTTTCAGCGGGACGACGATCCCCTGCCGGAGTCCGACTATCTGCAACTGCTGAGTGCAGTGGAAGTGTTTGAAGTCACCGGCAGAATCGATTTCGATCGTCTGATCGGACTTTGGCATGAGCGTACGTAAACGGATAACAGCGCGCCTCGATAGTGAAGCGCTGGGGGGGCGGAGTCGAACGATGCTTAACTCTTTATATTTGAAGCCATCGGTGGGGCAGGGCCCCACCCTACGCTCTGATTCTCCGGTGGGGCAGGGCCCCACCCTACACTCCGATTCGACGGTGAGGCAGGGTCCCACCCTACACTCCGATTCATCGGTGGGGCAGGGCCCCACCCTACACTTCGATTCGCTGGTGAGGCTGGGCCCCACCCCACACTCTTATTCGCCGGTGAGGCAGGGTCCCACCCCACACTTCGATTCGCCGGTAGGGTGGGGCCCTGCCCCACCATTAAACCACTCAACAAGTAGAATGAAGGGATCGGAGTCGAATGGCAGGTGATCAATTAAAAAGTTGCCATAATTGGCGGGACCCGAGACAGACAGGCACGTATCAAAGGTACACACTATGTCGCGAGAATTGATGCTACTCAGACACGGCAAGTCTGACTGGAGCCAACAGCTGGATGATTTCGATCGGCCGTTGAAGGATCGCGGCAAACGCGGCGCGCAGCGCATGGGCGTCTGGCTGCAGCAGCAGGAGCTGGTGCCGGACCTGGTGGTCAGCTCCCCGGCCGAGCGGGCCATTGTCACGGCACAGAAAGCGGTCAAAGCGATGGGGGGCAATGCCGCTCTTATCCAACAGGAGCGCAGAATTTATGCCGCCCGGGTTGATGATCTGCTGGCCGTGTTGGCAGAGCTGCCGAAAGATGCCCGGCGCGTCATGCTGGTCGGTCACAATCCCGGTCTGGAGTATCTGACCGAATATCTGGCCGACAAGCCCATACCCCTGCCAAGCGACGGCAAGTTGTTGCCCACGGCGGCTTTGGCCATCCTGGAGCTGCCGGACAACTGGCAGAATCTCAAAGCGGGGGTGGGCCAGCTGATCAACATCACCCGCGCAAGCAATCTGCCGAAAAAGTTTCCCTTTCCCGACCACGAGGGCAAGGAGCTGCGTGACCGGCCTGCCTACTACTACAACCAGTCTTCGGTCATCCCATACGCAAACACTGGGTGGTGCCAAAAGGGGTGAGCGATCCGGCCACCAGCCTGCAGGCATCCGCCGCTAAGGAGGCCTTCGAAGAGGCAGGTGTCGAAGGGGAGGTGGCGGAACAGGCCATCGGCAGCTACCAGTACCCGAAGTGGGGCGCGGCATCCACGGTGCAGGTCTATCCCATGCGGGTGACCCATGTGATCGATGAGGAGCAGTGGGAGGAGAGCCACCGGGGCCGCGAATGGCTCAGCCCCAAGCAGGCCATGAAGCGGGTCAAGCAGGTGGAGCTTAAGCCGATGATCGAGGCATTGGCCAAGCAGATCGAGGTGCAGCAGGCGTGAAAGTGGTGGGTTCAATGGTGCGGCAAGCCGTACCCGACACACTCTCTAATATCGTAGGCTGCGGCTTGCCGCACCAAATAAACCACAAAGCGAGATTTTTGTTTGACGCTTGCCTATCCAGGAAAACAGAGAGATGACCGACACACCCCGCGTCATCGCGGCACTCATGCGTCATGGTGACTACCTGCAATTGCGCGAGACGCCCAGCGCCCTGCAACCCTTCCCCTTATCGGCCCAGGGGATCGAACAGGCGCAACGCTCGGTAACCCTGCTGCGCGGTGTGTTGGATATGTTCGGTTGGGCACTGCATCCGGTGGTCGACAGTTCGCGTCTGTTGCGCGGCTGGCAAACCGCTGAGGTTGTCTGCCGCAGGCTGCAAAGTCAGGGTGGGGAGATGATGGAGGTCGAACAGTTCGACGCCCTGGCAGAACGCAGCCTGGGTGCCGGCAACAACCTGAGCCGACGTCAGATCGAGGCAGTGATCAAGGCCGATCCCCGCTGCGACCCGCTGCCTGCCGACTGGAAGGCCAACAGCCATTTCTGTCTGCCCCTGCAGGGGGCCGAGTCTCTGATGCAGGCGGGCCGACGCGTTGCTGCACATCTCGATGGCCGCCTCACCCAGTTACAACAGGAAGTGGATAGAGATACGGTGAAACTCTTTGTCGGGCACGGCGCGGCCTTTCGCCATGCCGCCTATCATCTGGGGGTACTGAGTTTTGCACAGATTGCGCAGTTGAGCATGCACCACTGCCGGCCGGTTTTTCTGGAGCGGGAGTTCTCTGGTTCCTGGGCCCATTTGACCGGTGAGTGGAAGGTGCGGGCCGTGAACGAACCGGTTACGGATTGAGCACTAAGCTATGCCTCCACGCCAGCAGAAATTTTTACCGCGCTACCAGGGTAAACAGTGGATTGGTGCTGTGCTGCCGACGCAGAGTGAACCCTGGCCGCTGGGAAATCAGCGCTCCACCGCCAAGGAGAAGGGACAGCGCAGCTCCAGCGAACGCCTGCTGCGCGAGTCGCTGAGCAACTCGGCCTGGCGTTGGCCGAAACAGCGGCTCTATTTCTTCTCCGATCTGCATGCGGATGCGGACGCCTTTATCGCCTCACTGGTCGCCTCGGGCGGGGTGAAAAAGACTGGCGGGAAGGACAACGATCTGAAACTGACCCATGCCGGACACAAGGCAAACTTTGTCATTGGCGGCGACTGTTTCGACAAGGGGCCCAGTAACCTGCGTCTGCTGCGGGTGATCCAGCGTCTGATCAAGCTGGGAGCGCGAGTGCGCATCCTGGCCGGCAATCACGACATCCGCATCAAGCTGGGCATCGCCTCGGTGGACATGGAACCCGATCCACGCCACGACCACTTCTTCATCCGCATGGGCAGCAAAGCAATCCCTATGCTGAAGGAGATCAGCGATGAGTATCTGCAGCACAAGGGCGCGCTCAAAGGGATACCGTCGACCCGCGACTGCCGCCGGCGGATCTATCCGCCCAAGCGCTGGTTCAAGGATTTTCCCGAACTGGCCAACTGGATCATGCCCGACAAGCGGGTGGCCAAAGAGGTAAAGCGCCTGCGCGAAAAGGTTGAAAGCTTTGAGTCCGATTGTGAAAAGGCCGGTCTTTCGCTGCGCCAGGCCTATGCGGCGGCGCTCAAGTGGCAGGCCCTGTTCCTGCATCCGGATGGGGAGTTCAGCTGGTTCTTCAAACGCATGCGTCTGGCCTATCGGCGCGGCTCCTTTCTCTTTGTGCACGCGGGTATCGACGACCGCTCGGCGAAGCTGATCAACCGTAAGGGGGTCAAGCAACTCAACCAGCAGTTCCTGGAGCACGTGGAGGATGAGATATTCGAGTTCTACTATGGTCCGCTGGCCAACACCATCCGTACCAAGTATCGCGACGTGGACATGCCGCTGACCCGCAAGGGGGTGGGTCTGATGCACGATGCGGGCATCCATGTCATCGTCCATGGCCATGCCAACCGCCACTTTGGCCAGCGCATCATGCTGCGCAAGGGTATCAAGTGAGGTGGCATGAGACAGGGCAAGAAAAACTTCCGTCATGAATCGCTGCAGGACAGGGATTCGATCCAGGCCATTCTGAAGGCGATCACTCAGGGCGTGGCCAAAGGCAAGCTGACCTTGAGCGACGAAGAGGGCGAGATGGTGCTCAACCCGGACGGTCTGTTACAGCTGAAGGTGACCGCGACTCAGGATACCGATCGCCACCGTCTCAATCTGCGCATCACCTGGCAGGCGGAGGAGGGGAAGCTGAAGCCGGGCAAGACACTCAAGGTAAAGAGCAAGTGAGTCGGTAATGAATTCGTCGTCGATGCAAGCGATCGACAAACTCTCTGCCCACTGTGCCGAACGCCTGCGGCAGCAGGGGTTGCGTCTGGTGGTGGCCGAGTCGTGTACCGGCGGCTGGCTGGCCAAGGTGTTGACCGATCTGCCAGGCAGCAGCGAATGGTTCGATCGGGGGTATGTCACCTACAGCAATGCCGCCAAGCAGTCGATGCTCGGCGTGCGCGAAGCAACCCTGGTCGCCCACGGCGCTGTTAGCGAGCAGACCGTGGCGGAAATGAGTGCAGGGGCATTGCATGAGAGCGGTGCCGATCTGGCGCTGGCGGTCAGTGGTATCGCCGGCCCCGGCGGAGGCTCCGTGGAGAAACCGGTGGGCACGGTCTGTTTCGCCTGGCAACGACGGGGTGAGGAGCCTCAGGTCAGCCGTGAGCATTTCGACGGCGAGCGGGAGGCGGTGCGGCGACAGTCGGTGGCCTATCTGTTGGCGCGACTCCAGGCAGTGCTTGATGGCTGAAGGTCGTCACTTCTTTGCCCTCTGGCCCGACCAGGCCGTACGTGAGCGATTGATGCGCGAGGCGCGTCGGACTGAGCGACAAGGAAAAGTACACCATCCGGACGATCTGCATATGACCCTGGTTTTTCTCGGTCAGATCAGCGATGGCCAGTTACGTGGTATCGAAGCGGTCGCTGATGCCATACGCGGCAAAGCGTTCACGCTGCAGATCGACGGTCTCGGCTATTGGTCCCGGCCAAGGATTCTCTGGGCGGGACCGAGGCAGACCCCTGAGCCGCTGAGTCAGTTGGTGTTCGATCTGCAGAACGGCCTCAAAGCTTGTGGCTTCGAACCGGAGAAACGACGCTACCAACCCCATGTCACACTCTATCGCAAGGCGATGCATGCCCAGGCGATGGCGATTGAGCCCGCCATCGAATGGCCTGTCTCGGAGTTCGTGCTGGCCACCTCCGGTGGTGGCGCACCCGGCGAGCCCCGCTATCGGGTGTTGCAGCGTTGGTCGTTGGCGATGCAAAACGGTAGCGCCTGAACTAATGCTCTGTGTTTGCCGGGTCGATAATCAGTAGACCTTACTCACAACCAATCCGCCCCACACCGTGTTTGGCAGATCCGGGTCGTCGATCTCGTTGCTCTGGGCCTGGATCACCAGGCTCAGGCCCAGACCACTGGAAAAAGTCTTGTTTACACCCAGCCAGGCGCTCAGTATCACCGGTTCCAACTCATCATGATCGAAGGTCACAGGGCTTTCGCGCAGCTGCCCCTGTAACAGAGCGTTGTAGAGACGGTATTTCACTTGCACCCCGCCTGAGAGATAGAACTCGGGCGCATTGACTCCCTGCTTGGTTTTGTTACTGAGGGTCTGCCCAAGGTTGATGTATTCGTTCTGATGCGGCGTGAAACTCCACCAGGGCGTGCTCAGTTTGCCCCAACGGGCACTCAGCGATGCTCTTACATCGGTGGTGTAACCCAGGCCTGCCTCCAGGCCGCCGCGTAGATCGTAAGAGAGATTCCCCTTATGCACGAGCAGCATCTGATGCACGCTCAGGCTGTGTTTGAAGGTCAGCTCTCCGCCATCGGAGATCTGATTGTCCCAGCCCTGTGGGATTTCGGAATCGGTCAGATGGTGTATCTGTTTCTGCACCTGTTCGCCGATAGGAGTACCCAGGATGCCCAGCATCAGACTCGATTGGTAGATGCGTCCCCGCTCAGGATCGACGTCAATGCGGGAGTTGGCCATGAAGAGCAAATTGGCATAGGGATGGTCGTCGGTTACAGGGGCGCTGGAAGTGATGTCGTCGGGCGTGAAAAGGGTAATACCAAATTCGATTGCATGGCGATGAAAGTGGCTGTGTTCGAGCCGACGGGGTTCAAAGTTGCTGAAGTGGTTGAGTCTGCTGAGCAGGCCGTCGAGAGAGTAGGGGTATTCGGCCGCACGACGACCCGCCAACGTGAGGGCGATGCCGCCGGTGTAGTTGCGATCCTTGGTGCTGCCGAGAAAGACGTCGTTGTCAAAATAGAACTCCCAGCCGGCATCGTAGGGTTCGTCTATTTCGATGCGCTCAATACTCGCGCCGTCAGCCACCTTGGGTGAGGCATGCACCAATCCCAGCGCCGACAGCATCAGCGCTGCTGAGACGATTCGCATGCACCAGAGGAGAGGTCCGTTCATAAGTTTCAAAGATCCTGAGAGCGTTCTCTATTGTTGTTTCCTCTACTGTCGAATCTGAATCACCATTCCTTTCATTCTACAACTCGGTTGGCGCCCCGGTCTGTTCGAGTATGTAGTCGACGAAGGCTCGATCAGCTCGGGAGAGATAGCCTCCCCGCTTCCAGGCCAGGGAGAGATCGAGAAAGACCGGTTCGTCGAAGGAGACGGCTACCAGACCGTCGACCGGTTCGTTTTCCAACACCATGCGCAGGAATGTGGTTATGCCGAAGCCCTGGCGTACGATTGCTTTGGTCAGCGGAATCAGATTGGTTTCGAAGGCGATGTGTGGTCCCTTCTGTTCCTGTTCACTGAAGCGGTCGACGAACTCGCGCAGGAAATAGCCGGGTTTGAAGACTACCAGCTCCTGGCTGAAAAAGTCTTCTATGCTGATCGATTGGCGTTCAGCAAAGGGGTGGTCGGCAGGGACGCAGGCGACCATCTCTTCGCGGGTCAGCAGCCGGGTTTCCAGATCCTCCGGCGGGCTGTCTGCGACCACCACGCCAAGATCGAGTTCCCCTTCGCGGATCATCTGCTGCAGCCGGCGGGTACCCTGCTCAAAGACCGAGAGCCGGAGTTCGGGGTAGCGGTGCTTGAATCCCATCAGGATCGGCGGGAAGAAGTAGGAGCCCAGCATGCTGGGGATGCCGAGCCGAACTTCGCCCTTGGCCAGGCCACGCAATTCGCGCATCTCCAGTTCCGCCGCTTCGGCCAGCTCCAACAACTTGCGGGCATGGTCCAGCAGTACCTCTCCCTCCACCGTGGGAGTGATAGTGCGCTCTCCCCGATGCAGCAGAGTCAGTTCCAACTCTTGCTCCAGCTTGCGTACGGCGATACTGAGTGAAGGTTGGGCAACGTGCAGCAGTCGCGATGCGGCGGAGAAGCCACCCGCCTCGACAACCGTTTTGAAATAGCGCAGTTGTTTCAGGTCCATATCAAAATCGAATAATAAAAATATAAATAATATATTTCCATTATAGCTGCCTGATTACTACTCTGGCATCAGGCAATCATGTGGTGACTTTTTTCCCGCTTGCATTGCCTTCTCAACCGATTCAACCACCTGTTAACCCGATAGGAGAGATTGCTCACGCATGATCCAATCCCGCACCCCTGCCTTCTGGCGGGCTACTCTGGCGCTCTGCCTGGGTTCTGTGATGGTCTTCAGCAACCTCTACATTACTCAGCCGTTGTTGCCGCTGATTCGGCAGGCTTTTGCCATTACGCCACTGCAGGCAGGTATGACCTTGTCGGTGACCACTCTGACTCTGGGTTGCTCGTTGCTGCTGTTCGGCCCGTTGTCCGATGCCATTGGTCGCCGTGTCATCATCCTTTCGAGCCTGACCCTGCTCGGGCTGACCACCTTCGCCGCTGCCTTCGCCCCGGACTACACCACACTGCTGCTGCTGCGTGGTCTGCAGGGGGCATTCATTGCTGGCTTGCCGGCGGCAGCCATGGCCTATATGGGAGATGAGTTCGAGCCCAAGGCGCTGTTGCTGGCAGTGGGACTCTATATCGGCGCCAACTCTATCGGCGGTATCTCGGGGCGGGTGATCAGCGGGGTGGTGGCCCATCACTGGGGATGGCAGGCCAGTTTTCTTTCGCTGGCTGCCTTCGATCTGCTTTGTCTGCTGCTGGTGGTCTGGCTGCTGCCCGCCTCGCGTCGCTTTGAACCGCGGCCCCTGCGTCCACGCCATATGCTGGGCGACCTGGCAGGCCATCTGCACAATCCGATGATCCTCGCCGCCTGCGTCGTTGGCGGGTTGAACTTTTTCGTCTTCGTCAATCAATACAGCTATATCACCTTCGTGTTGGCCGATGCCCCGTACCATCTCTCCTCCGACTGGTTGGGCCTGCTCTTTCTCACCTACCTCACGGGTACCCTGGCAGCGAGTTTTTCCGGACGCTTGGTGGCGGGCCGGTCCCAACCGCTGGCAATGGCGCTGGGGGTGGTGATCCTGATGATTGGTTCCCTGCTGACGCTGATACCTCACCTTGTAACTATCGTGCTCGGCTTCTTTATCAATGCGCTTGGCTTCTTTTTCGCTCACACCCAGGCCGCGGGGTGGGTCACGCGCCATGCGCAGCGGGCCCGCGCCAGTGCCACCTCGCTCTATCTGACCTTCTACTATGCGGGGGCGACTCTGGGTGGTTTCTATCTCAACCTGTTCTGGGATTGGGCTCGCTGGGGCGGGGTGGTGATCGGTTCGCTGCTGGTCCTTTCGATCACCCTGGGCACGGCGCTCTGGCTCGGCAAGCGCGAGCGTCAGGGGGAGGATCGGCCGCTCGAGTGCCCGGCAGATGCCATGGTGGAAGAGACGCTCTGAGCCGGAACCTGTTCTGTTGCGGCAGGCCCTCACCGATTATCGGAGATCAAGTTGGGAATTCACCTTAACTCCCGCTCACATCCGCTTCATCCCCTTCAACAAACCGGCAATACCTTAGAGATAACCTGAATGGCGGGAGGAAAAAACCTCCCTATGAGACTCATGACGTGAGCCGGTGGCTATGTGATAATCCGGCCTCGAAAGCACAATCAGATAACACCGGACAGGAAGTCGGGTGAACCCTAACAGACAGCAAATCACGAGGTAGATCGAATGGATGAAAACCGCGCAAAGGCGCTAAGCGCCGCCCTGGGTCAGATCGAGAAACAGTTTGGCAAGGGCTCCGTGATGCGCATGGGTGACACCAGCGCCATACGCAATATCGAGGCGATCTCGACCGGCTCCCTGGGGCTGGATATCGCGCTTGGCATCGGGGGTCTGCCCAAGGGCCGCGTGGTGGAGATCTATGGGCCTGAATCCTCGGGTAAGACGACCCTGACCCTGCAGGTCGTGGCCGAGGCGCAGAAGATGGGCGGCACCGCTGCCTTCATCGATGCGGAGCATGCACTCGATCCCCAGTACGCCGAGAAACTGGGCGTCAACGTGGACGAACTGCTGGTCTCCCAGCCCGACACCGGCGAGCAGGCGCTGGAGATCACCGACATGCTGGTTCGCTCAGGCGCAGTGGATGTGGTGGTCATCGACTCGGTGGCAGCGCTCACTCCCAAGGCGGAGATCGAGGGCGACATGGGCGACTCCCACGTCGGCTTGCAGGCGCGTCTGATGTCCCAGGCCCTGCGCAAGCTGACCGCCAACATCAAGCGCACCAACTGCCTGGTCATCTTCATTAACCAGATCCGCATGAAGATCGGTGTCATGTTCGGTAGCCCCGAGACCACCACCGGCGGTAACGCGCTCAAGTTCTACGCCTCGGTACGCCTCGACATCCGTCGTACCGGCGCCATCAAGAAGGGCGACGAGGTGGTCGGCAACGAGACCAAGGTCAAGGTGGTAAAGAACAAGGTGGCGCCTCCCTTCAAACAGGTGCACTTCGAAATCCTCTACGGCGAAGGCATCTCCCACCAGGGCGAGATCATCGAACTGGGCGTGCAACAGAGCATCATCGACAAGTCGGGCGCCTGGTACAGCTACAATGGTGATCGCATCGGCCAGGGCAGGGAGAACGTGCGTACCTTCCTCAAGGAAAATCCCGATATCGCCAACGAGATAGAAACCCGTATCCGTGCCGAGCTGTTGCCGAGCAAGGAGGATGAGCCAGTGCTGGCCGAGGCGGAAGCCTGAGCCTGGAGGACGTTGCCGCCATCGAGGCTGCGGCCGTCCGCCTGCTGGCGGTCCGCGAGCACTCGCGGCTTGAACTACAACGCAAACTCCAGCAGCGACAGGCCGATCCTGAGCTGCTGGAGCAGGTACTCGACCAGCTTCAGCAGCAGGGTCTGCAGAGCGACGAGCGTTTCACCGAGTCCTTCATCGAGAGCCGCTTCAACAAAGGCCAGGGTCCGGTTCGTATTCGTCGGGATCTGAAGGAGCGAGGCATCCCCGGCGTCCTGATCGATCGCTATATGGAGATCTATGAGGGCGAGTGGCGCGACCTGCTGGTGCAGGTACATCATGCGAAGTTCGGCAGTGAGCGTGCAGGCGAGAGCAAGGAGCTGGCCAAACGAGCACGCTTTCTGGAATACCGGGGGTTCCCCGGTGAGATGATCCGCAGCTTTCTTCTCGATTGAGCGGGAGGCTGAGCTCGTCACTTCGATGAGGTGATTCGGCGGGGCAGGGCCCCGCCCTACAGGTTCCCGTAAGGTGCGGCCCCGCCCCACCAATAACCCTACGCATGGATTCTGTCTGAACAAAACTATCACCAAGGTTGGTGCTGTTTGACGACGCAATGCGAATCCTCTGCTGGGAGATGCGACTTGCCGTTTTGCCCCTTGAAAGCGCCAGGGCAACGCCTCTTGAATCCGACGCCCATACACTCAGCATGGAGCACGGGAGATCGATGATTAAGTTCATGCAAAACGGGCATTTCTTTCCCAATCCTGTTATCTTTCGCGGTTTGTAATCCCGCTAATCCATTGCTCAGAATGCCATGAAAACCAGCGCCGAAATCCGCCAAGCCTTTCTCGACTATTTTGCCGCCCGCGGCCATGAGGTGGTCGCCAGC
>JARRNY010000132.1:0-9214 GCA_037384445.1 Candidatus Thiodiazotropha sp. | reverse complement strand
GGGAGAGGGGACGTACTATTCGACAGCAGTGATAGCTTCCCCCCAGATTATACGGTCAAGCTATGCGGTTACCTCCGCTCTTGAACCAGACTTACCCTCTCCCCTTGCGGGAGAGGGGCAGGGAGAGGGGGATATATATAACCGGCGATCTAAGCGAAAGCCTTAACTCATAACAGTTGTGGGCGAGTCATCCATTGCCTGAGTTACCTGGGCAATCGAGCAATATGTTGCTTCACTTCTGTCTCTGGGTTTTGGTGCGCCGGATCCTTCAGAGCACATCATACTTTTTCAGCCGATAGGCGATCTGCGGGCGGGTCAGACCGAGCATACGACCGGCGAAGCTGAGGTTGCCCCGTGCCCGGTTCACCGCCCGGTCAAGCAGGTTCTTCTCCAGTGTTGCCAGGGGAATGTTCTGGTCCAAAAGCAGATCCAGCATGCGATCGAGGCCGGGTGCTGGTGACTGTTGTATAGCGATGCTTTCGGCTACTTGGCTAGCAGGTGGCGGCGTGGCTGACGACTGTTCGATGTTGACGCTGGGGAAGAGGTGAGGGATATCGATCTGGGTGTCATTGGCCGCGATGATTACACCGCGTTCGATCATGTTCTCCAGTTCTCGGATATTGCCAGGCCAGTCGTAATTCTTCAGCGCACGAAGTGCCCGCTCCGAGATACCGGTGATCCGCTTGCCATGCAGGGCGGTGTACTTCTCCAGAAACCGATTGACCAGGGCAGGGATGTCATCCTGACGCTCGCGCAGCGAGGGGATCACAATGGGGAATATATTGAGACGGTAGTAAAGGTCGGCACGAAAGCGTCCTGCGTCGACCGCCTGCTGAAGATCGACGTTGGTGGCCGCCACCAGCCTGACATTGACCTTGCGCGTGCGGCTGTCTCCGATGCGTTCAAACTCTCCCTCTTGCAAAACCCGTAACAGTTTGGCCTGCGCTGCTGGGGAGAGCTCTCCTACCTCGTCAAGAAACAGGGTGCCGCCGTGGGCGCGCTCGAAACGTCCAGGGCGCGAGTGTTGTGCGCCGGTGTAGGCTCCCTTCTCGACACCGAAGAGTTCTGACTCTATCAAGGCCTCGGGAATGGCTGAGCAGTTGATGGCGACGAAATTCCTGTCTGCGCGGGAGCTGATGCTGTGCAGAGCGCGGGCGAACATCTCTTTACCCACGCCGGTCTCGCCGAGAAGCAGCACCGTAACATTGCTCTCCCCGGCCTTCTTCAACATTTCGCAGGTTCGCAGAAAGGGTGGGGTGCTACCCACCATGTCGCCGGGGGCGGTCTCCTCATCCAGCGAGTAGCGCAGATGGGCGACCTCCTCTTGCAGTTTCAGCAGTTGATCGGCGATGTGATCGGGATTGAAGTACCTCAGATCCTCCTCCACGTCTCCGTCCCACTCTTCGATCGGTTTACCCACGTTGCGACAGTGGCGGTCGCCCATGCCGCAACACTCCGGTTCCCGATAGAGAATGAAGCGCCCTACGATCTCGGTGGTGTAGCCGGTGGCATAGCCGATCTGGGTCCAGCAGACCGACTCGGTATGCACGCCGAACTGTTCAAGATGCACGTCAGCCTCGTAAGAGTGCTCCCAGATCAGATCGCCGAAATACTTTCCATTGGCGATATCGATGTCGATCTTGATTGGCGAGACTTTGACGATACCCTCCAGCATATGCAGCCTCGGCCCCATCATCATCAGCTCTTCATCCGAGGCATCAGGCATCAGCTTGCGGGAGAGCTGGGCGTCCCGTACTCCGGAGGCGTAGCCCATGCGCGTGAGCAGTCCCCGCGCGCGCTCGATGCCCAGGGTTTCGATCAGCTCCTTGCGTAGAGAGCCCATGGCGCCAATGTGCAGCATGATCATGCGCTGATCACTGAGCAGAATCCTGCCCTCATTCAGGGAGAGTTTGAATTCGGAAGGCAGATTAAAAGCCGTACTCAGGTCAATTTGGATCGTCATGCGTGGCGTCTCTTTGGCTGGGCGATGTGATGAGAGTTATCAAATAATAAGAAGGGAAAGTGATTATATGGTGACAAAGCTACCAAATAGTAATAATTGGAAGACAGTATAGCTATTGAGAGCGAAAACTCAGTAACAAAATAACGATTAAAAATATAAATATCGAAATAAAATAGTAAAGTTACCATATGATAATAAATGAGTATGAAATGCTAAGTTTCCAGGTCGACTGAGTCGGCACATCTTCCTCTCCTGCCCTTTGCCAATCCCGATAAACCCCACTCCTGGCATGCATTCTGCTCTTTTGCTCACAGGGCCTGCGCTTCCCCGATCTCAGGGGAGGGGCTGACGCTACACCCGACTGCGACACACGATCAGGCACAAGGTGAGAGCTATGCGATACCACATCACTATCGAAAACAGCGCTGAATCCTTTCGCTGCTCAGATGACCAGACCCTGTTGCGGGGTATGGAGAGTCTAGGCAAACGGGGGATCCCTGTCGGCTGTCGTGGTGGGGGTTGCGGTGTCTGCAAGATCCAGGTGACCTCCGGGACCTACCTTAAGAAGAAGATGAATCGCACCGTTATCAGCGAAGTGGATGAATCCAACCACGTGGTATTGGCCTGTCGCTGTGTTCCAACCAGTGATATCTCACTCAGTGTGGTGGGGAAGATGGAGAAGTCACTGTTTGCGCAGCAAACCGTCGATCCGTCAAAAGGAAGTGTCTTGTCACAATCGTCTGATCTGTCTGTGCGTCGGGCTCCATAACTATATCGACATTTACAAAAGAAGAGAGGAATTCAACATGGCATTTAAAGGCGTACTTCGACCTGGTTTGATCCAGATTCGTGTGCTGAATATGGATGAGGCCATCAACCATTATCAGAACATTCTCGGTCTTAATCTGGTCAGCAAAGAGACCGATGGCCGAGTCTATTTCAAAGGTTGGGACGAGTTCGATCACCACAGCGTCGTTCTGCGTCAGTCGGAGAGCGCTGGTCTGGACTATGTCGCGTTCAAAGTGGACAGCAATGACTATCTGAAGGAGGTCGAACCCAAAATCGTCGCCTGGGGTTTGGAGGTGGATCATGTGCCTGCCGGCGAACAGCCTGGCGTCGGTCCCCGAATCGGTTTTACGTTGCCGACCGGTCACCGCATCGAGCTCTATCACGAGATCGATCTGGCCGAAAACACCCCCGGCACGGTGAACCCCGATATCTATCCGGCACGCCCCCACGGCATGGGCGCCAGCCGTTTCGATCATCTGCTTTGCTACGGCCCTGACATCGGCAAGGCACGGGAGTTCTTCTGCGACGTGCTTGATTTCTATCAGCCCGAGAAGGTTGATATGCCCGAAGGCGACGGCTCTTTGGCCATCTGGCTGACCGCCAGCAACAAGGCTCACGACATCGCCTTCGTCGAGCATGAGACCCCGGGAAAACTGCACCATGTGGCCTTCCTGCTGCAGGACTGGAACGAGGTAGGCGCCGCCGCCGACATTATCTCTATCAACGATGTCTCCCTCGACATTGGGCCGACCCGCCACGGCATTACCCGCGGTCAGACCATCTACTTCTTCGATCCCAGCGGCAACCGCAACGAGGTCTACGCCGGCGGCTACACCGCCTATCCCGATCATCCGGTGCGGACTTGGGATTTCGACCATGTGGGCAAGGGCATCTTCTACCATGAGCGTGTCCTCAACGACCGTTTCCTGACGGTTTTGACCTGATGGAGCTGGCGGTCAACGAACCGCAGATCCATTGGCGTGCGGCTGCCGAAGCGGTGGCCGCCGCCGTTGAGGAAGCGGCAGCGCAGGGTATCAAAATCAATGCGGCAGTGGTCGACAGGGGAGGCAACCTGCTTGCCTTTCAGCGTATGAATGGCGCCTTTCTTCACTCAATAGGCATCGCAATCGACAAGGCTTACACCTCGGCTGGTTTTGGTTTTCCCACCGGCCAGTGGATGGATGTAATCCGCGACGTACCGCAGATGCGCGAAGGTATCGTGCATCGGGATCGTCTGGTGATTTTTGGCGGTGGTCTGCCGATTGTGAAAGATGATCAGGTGATCGGTGCGATCGGTGTTTCGGGCGGTTCAGAAACGCAGGACGAGATTTGCGCCAAGGCCGGTTTGAAGGCGATTGGTCTGCTTGACTGAAACAGCGCGTGTGTTCATTACCTGGGGTGAGACTTGCCGCACCGCTACCTGTTGCTTTTCAGCGTCGGTTTCCCTATTCACCAAAGTCAGCCTCGCTGAGGCGAGTGCTATTGGGTTAAAAGGCTAATGGTGGGGCAGGGCCCACCCTACACTCTGCATGGGGCGGTAGGGAGGGGGCTGCCACGCCACAGGCTGCAGAAGCTCCCCATGTGTTTGCTATCCTTGTGGGGCTGCGATGAAATTTATTATTGATCGAGACGAGGTTTAACCATGCCATTAATCCAGGCCACCATTATGCAAGGCCGCACCCAGGAGCAGAAAGAGGCGTTTTACAGAGGCGTCACCCAGGTCGTGGTGGAGACGCTCAATGTGAAGCCGGAGCAGGTCCGTGTCGTGATTAATGAGGTGCCGAGTACTCATTGGGCGATCGGCGGTGTCTCGGTCGCAGAGCGGGATAAGGATAAGTAGAGCCGGCTGAGAGCATGCGTTTTCTTATTATCGGTGCCGGTGGTATCGGCGCCTATTACGGTGCACGTCTGATGACTGCGGGTCATGAGGTGTTGTTCGTTGCCCGTGGCGAACATCTGGAAGCGATGCGCAGTCACGGCTTGCAGGTCAGTCATCCCGATTTCAGCTTTGCGCAGGCGGTGGACGCTACGGATCAGCAGACCCTGATCGCGGACAGGCAGGCCGATGATTTCGATTATATCGTGCTTACGATCAAGGCCGGCGCCAGCGAGGAGGTGATGGGGTTTCTGCAGCCATGGCTGTCCGCTGCCCGCACCCCGGTTATTTCGCTGCAGAACGGCGTGGATAACGAAACTGTCATCGAATCGCGCGTCGGGCGTGAGCGTACCGTTGGTGGTCTGGCGGTACGCATCGGCGGTCATATCACCCAACCCGGTACCATTGAAGCAACCGGTGTTGCTCAGGTTGTGCTGGGTGCCTGGAGGCGTGCTGCAGAGAACCCACAGTTGCAACAAGAGCTCGAGGTATTAGCCGACTGTTTCAACCGGGCCTCGATCCCGACAACGTTGACAACCGAGATCCAGAAAGAGCTGTGGCGAAAGCTGTTGATCAACAACGGGGTCAATCCCCTGAGTGCGTTGACCCGACTCGATACCCGCAGTCTCACTTCCCATCCTGTATTCTCCCGCACGGTCTATCGCATGATGGAGGAGACGGCGTTGGCGGCTACTGCGGATGGGGTGGTCTTAACGCCGCATGATATTGACGAGATGTATCAGCTGATCTGTCAGTTCGATGCTATCAAGACCTCCATGCTGGTGGACCGGGAGAAGGGACGTCCGCTGGAACTTGAGGCCATCAGTGGCGCGGTCGTCGAACGGTGTAAGAGGCTCGGCAAAGAGGCGCCGGTGACGGCGTTGATTCAGGCCTTACTGCTGAACGCGCTGACTGAGTCATGGCCTGATTAGTAGCAGTAGAGAGCGGCTTGCCGCACCGAACCAGCCCGGTCACAACTGTTTACTGGTGCAAAGCGCCACCCTGCATGCTGAAACCGATCGCGGGGTGCAAGTTTCCCTCTCTTGCCCGAACACCATTCACCACTTGCCGCCATACACAGTTGGGTTATGCTGAGACTTCCGTTTCCTGGAGTCCAAGTCGTCCATGAAGAAAAATTCGCTGGTCTTTGTCTACGGCACCCTGCGGCGCGGCGAGGTCAATCACTATCTTCTGGAGACGGCGAGATTTTGCGGTTCCCATGCCACCCAAGCCTACTTCAGGATGTTCAGTCTCGGCACTTATCCGGCGGTGCTGCAGGGTGGCTTGGACAGCATTCAGGGTGAGGTCTATCAGGTAGACGCCCGCACCATGAGTCGTCTTGATTGGCTGGAAGGGTATCCCCACGCTTATAACAGGAAACTGATTCCCACCCCCTGGGGCAGAGCCTGGATCTACCTTTATCGGGAGAGTGTCAAAGGACGCAAGCGGATCCCCGGCGGTCTCTGGCGTGACGAGCGGCATCATCGCCGCTGGTCACGTTGAGTCACGAACCCGACAACCCGAATGGAGCGGTAGGGTGGGGCCCAGCCCCACCATTCCCAAGCAAATACCAATTGGCTCAGGAAGCACTAACAGTTGTCGTGCGTATGCCAGCCTGATCACTCTTCGCCAAAATCGATCTCGGTAGGACTCAACTCTTCGGGCCAGCAACCGGTGGGCGGGCCAAGGTTGAGATCCTGGTCTTCAAAGCGCACCAGATAGAGGGTTCGCTCCGGCGCCTCTTCCAGGTGGCCGGTTTCGATGATGACTCCACGGGTGCCCGGCTCAGCCAACAGGGCGTCGGTGGGAATCTCGGGAATCCCCCCATCATTATAGATGTGGCTGGCCGCGTAGACGGCGTCGCCGGGGTTGAGTTGTTCGAGTGTCATGGTCTCTTTCCTTTGTTGCGTTTCTTACGAATCGTCGCTTTGTATCTTGTCGTAGTTACGACAGACTGCACTGTCGTGATCCAAGAAAAAACCTGTAAAAACAAGCATAAAGAGTGTTTGAATTTACATGGCACAGGCTTTGCAGCAGCTAGGTAAACACAACGATGCAAGAGACTTGCCACGGAGAAAACGACCATGATCACACTGACCGAGAAAGCACAGAAGGCGATAAGCCGATTTATCAAGGGCGCCGAGACCCCGGTTGAGGGACTCAGAATTTCCGTCACTGGTGGTGGCTGCTCTGGCATGCAATACGGCTTGGAGCTGGAAGAAACCGCCAAGGGCGACGACACCGTTGTCGAGGTGGGCAGCCTGAAGATCTTTATCGATCCCTACAGTGCACCGCTACTGAAGGGCGTTACTGTCGACTTTCTCGATAGCATGGAAGGCAGTGGCTTCAAGTTTGAAAACCCCAACGCCTCTGCCAGCTGCGGTTGTGGCAATTCCTTTTCCGCCTAAACGTTCAGGAGCAAAGACATGTGGGATTATTCTGAAAAGGTACAGGAACATTTCTTTAGCCCTCGCAACGCGGGCGCTGTTGAGGAAGCCAACGCGGTTGGCGATGTGGGTTCTCTCTCATGTGGAGACGCGCTGCGTCTGACACTGAAGGTCGACCCCGATAGCGAGACCATTCTCGAAGCCGGCTTCCAGACCTTTGGTTGCGGCTCGGCGATCGCCTCCAGCTCGGCACTGACCGAGATCATCAAAGGCATGAAACTGGATGATGCATTGAAGGTGAGCAATCAGGATATCGCTGATTATCTCGATGGTCTGCCGCCGGAGAAGATGCACTGCTCGGTGATGGGGCGTGAGGCCCTGCAAGCGGCGGTCGCCAACTACCGTGGCGAAGAGTGGAAGGATGATCACGAAGAGGGCGCGCTGGTCTGCAAGTGCTTTGCCATCGATGAAGTGATGATCGAAGAGACGGTGCGCGCCAACGGTCTGCGTACCGTGGAAGAGGTGACCAACTACACCAAGGCCGGTGGCGGCTGTTCCTCCTGTCATGAGGGTATCGAAGAGATTCTTACCCGCATCATGGCAGAGCAGGGCGAGAGCTTTGATCCCAACGCAGTGGCGGGTGAGATCAAAAAGCCCAAATCGGGACTGACCAATCTGCAACGTATGAAACGTATCGAAGAGCTGTTGGAAGAGATTCGTCCCAACCTGCAGCGTGATCACGGTGATGTGGAGCTGGTCGAAGTCGACGGTAAGTATGTCTATGTCAACATGATCGGTGCCTGCGCCGGTTGTCAGATGGCCGCTACCACGCTGGGTGGTATCCAGCAGCACCTGGCCGAGGGTCTGGGCGAGTTTATCCAGGTTCTGCCTGCCGAAGAGCTGGCCCGCCGTGCAGCGATGGGGGCTTGATCATGGCAGAAGGAATCTATCTCGATAACAACGCGACCACTATGGTAGCGCCTGAAGTGGTGGAGGAGATGCTTCCCTACTTCACCGAGCAGTTCGGTAACCCCTCCTCACTGCATCAATTCGGCGACAAGGTGGGTCGTGCACTGAAGAAGGCGCGCAAGCAGGTGCAGGCTCTGCTGGGCGCCGAGCACGACTCAGAGATCATCTTCACCTCTTGCGGCACCGAGTCTGACTCTACCGCCATTCTCTCTGCGCTCAAGGCGCAACCCGATCGCAAAGAGATCATCACCACGGTGGTGGAGCATCCGGCAGTGCTGACCCTTTGCGAGCACCTGGAGAAAGAGGGCTACACCGTCCACTATCTGAAGGTCGACAAGAAGGGGCGTCTCGATATCCAGGAGTACTACAAGCTGCTCTCTGACAACGTCGCCATTGTCTCTGTGATGTGGGCGAACAATGAAAGCGGCACGCTCTTCCCGGTGGAAGAGATGGCAGAGATGGCCCGTTCCGCCGGTGTCATGTTTCATACCGACGCCGTGCAGGCAGTCGGTAAACTGCCGATCGATCTGAAGAACACCTGTATCGACATGCTCTCCCTCTCGGGACACAAACTGCATGCGCCGAAGGGTATCGGCGTACTCTATCTGCGCCGAGGCGTACGCTACCGCCCACTGTTGCGCGGTGGACACCAGGAGCGTGGTCGTCGTGCCGGTACCGAGAACGCGGCCTCCATTGTCGGTTTGGGCAAGGCCTGTGAAATGGCAATGGAAGCGATGGAGTATGAGAAGAGTTTCGTACGCGCCATGCGTGACCGTCTGGAGCAGGGCATTCTGGAGCAGGTCAGCCACTGCTTCGTCACCGGTGATCCGAATAATCGCCTGCCTAACACCTGTAACATTGCCTTCGAGTTCATCGAGGGTGAAGCGATCCTTCTACTGCTGAACAAGATGGGCATCGCCGCCTCCAGTGGTTCGGCCTGTACCTCAGGCTCACTGGAACCCTCGCATGTTATGCGCGCGATGGATATTCCCTTTACCGCCGCGCATGGTTCGGTGCGTCTCTCCTTCTCGCGCTACAACACCATGGACGAGGTTGAGCGTGTCATCGAGGCAGTGCCGCCCATTGTGGACCAGCTACGAAAACTCTCCCCCTACTGGGACGGTAACGGTCCGGTGGAAGAGCCCGAAAAGGCCTTTGCGCCAAGCTACGCATGATTCATTTTCTTTGATTGACTCCTCTCCGTTCTTCACCGCAGCATCTGCTGCGGTG
>JARRNY010000131.1:0-10463 GCA_037384445.1 Candidatus Thiodiazotropha sp. | reverse complement strand
TGAGCGGCACCGGCCAGGCGTTGCTGCCACTGAATGTTGAGCGTCTCCGCTTCGTCGGGGGAGAGCGGTGGCGGCTGGCTGGCGGCGGCTCCGGAGCCACTCTGCTGCCGGTCGCTCTCATCGCCTTCGTTCTCTGTTGGCTTCTCCTGCTCCTTCGGCGACATCTCCTTTTCTGTTTTACCGCTGCCGGAGCCCTTCGTGTTGTCCTCGTCGTAGACATGGTTGTCGAGCGGTTGCTCGTCATCCTTCTCGTCGAGGCAGGGGTAGATCTCCTCAGCGGTCATGCCATCGAACTGGGGCAGGTGGAGGGAGCCGGGCGGGGCTTTCAGTCCATCACCGATGAGCAATGGATTGATGGCGTAGTCGCAAGCCATGTCCCAGTGGAGCTTGGTGCGGTGTTGGCGCCGTGCGAAATGGGATAGCGCGCAGTGCAGGGCCTCATGAGCCAGCATGAACTGGGTCTCATCCAGGCTCAGCTGGTCGATGAACTCCGGGTTGTAGTAGAACTTGCGCGCGTCGGTGGCGGTGGCGGGGCACCAGTCGGGATTGGCTGCCTCCATCGGCAGTCGCATCACCAGGGCGCCGAGAAAGGGCTTGTCGAGGATCAGCTTAGTGCGGGCCGCAGCCAGCTTGGTTTCAATCTGTTCCTGGTCCATTTTTCAAAGTCAGCCGATGAATACCATAGAGAGGGGTAGGGTGGGGCCCTGCCCCACCACACGGTGTCGATGAAGAGGTTGTTTGGTGGGGCAGGGCCCCACCCTACACGATGTATTCCGTGGCTTGCTCGATGCGTAGGGTGTGGCTTGCCGCACCGAATACCTTTGATCACCCATGTAACGGTGCGGCAAGCCGCACCCTACGCGCTGGTGATGGCGGGAAGCGGAAAACAATTTGTGTTCATTGGCGTTCATTGGCGGACCGATCTTCTACTCATAGAGCATCACGTCCGAGATCGCCTGCGCCCAATCGCTGAACTGGGGCACGCTGAATATCGCCTCCCCGATGGCCCGATGCATGTCGGAGACCAGCATTACGCCCATTTCCCGTTGGGGGAACTGGCGGGCATAGTCGAGGATGCGGCCGTGTACCTCGGCGCCATTGCCTGCTTCGTGGGCGCGGATGGCGCGTCCCACCAGGGCAGCGGCGACGGCATATTGCAGGTCGATCTCCTCGGGTGTGGGCACCTCTTCCCCGGCCAGGATGGCATCCAGGTCGGGCATCTTGTCGAGGCTGTTGACGAAGGCGCTGAGTTCCACGCCGGCAGCGGGGCCGACGCAGGCCTGCAGGGTGCCTTGCAATAGCTGGGGCAGGCTCTCGAACTTCTTCAGCGCCCGGTGAGCGAACTCCCAGGAGCGCGGCGAGGGAAAGGCGACCGGGTTGTGGGCCGGATCGAAGTCGAACAGCAGTTCGGGACGAAAACGTAGGAAGGCGATGATGCGTTCATCGATGTTGTTGCGGTAGGCCCAGGCCACCCAGTCGTCCAGATTCGTCTCTACCTCGAAGTGGGAGAAGCGGTTGGCCAGCGGGGCTGGCATGCTGTAGGTGACGCCCCGGTCGCCCTGGCGGTTGCCAGCGGCAAAGATGGCCCAGCCGTTGGGTACCTGATATTCACCCAGGCGGCGGTCGAGGATCAGCTGGTAGGCGGCCGCGGAGACGGTGGGGGGTGCGGAGGTGATCTCGTCGAGAAACAGGATGCCCGCTGTACCGTGTCGATCGGTGTCGGGGAGGATCGAAGGGATCGCCCACTCCACGGTGCCTTCGTGGCGGAAGGGGATGCCACGCAGGTCGCTCGGTTCCATCTGCGAGAGACGGATATCGATGACCGGGGCCTGATGCTTCTCTGCCACCTCCCGTACCATGTCGGATTTACCGACTCCGGGTGGTCCCCAGAGCATCACCGGCGTGTGGTGACCGGCACGGGTACTGATGAACTCCTGTTCGAGGATTGTGAGTAGTTGGGCTGGGCGCATGTGACTTCCTAATGCCTTCTAGTGTTTGGCGAATCTCTTTAAGCCTGGCTCCAGCGGTGTTGGGACTGGGGCTGGCTTTTCTACGTGCCGCAGGATTGTGTTTTTTCCGGTGTAAGGTGGGGCAGGGCTCCATCCTACGCACTTATCTCGGTCTGTTGGTCCTGGGCTGTGACGGAGCCATTCCCGCCTATCTCAATCGAAGAGATTTCTGATGGCGCGAGAGAGCTGTTTGTATACCTCAGGGCCGTCCACATCCATCACCTGATCGATAACCCATCGATTGTCGTGCTCCTCCTGCCCCATCACTTGCTGGATTTCGAAACCCAGGTGGCGCAGGAAAGGGTAGCTGGGGCCCTCGTCGCTGAAATTGAACTCGGCATATTCGCCGGAGCGTTGGTTGAACAGGGCGATAAAGGTGTTGGCGTGGTCGCCCGGACCGAGCAGTTCACTGGCGTTGTCCCGGTAGTGGTCGGCCAGTTTCATCACCAGGGCGGTGATGACCGCGACCCGGGTTTCGTTATCCACTGTGTCGTGGATCAGCCGGTCGGTGATCTGGGTCTCGAAGGCCAGGTATTCTGCGATTACCGCCAGACGCTGGTTGTCGTCGTGGTAGACGAAGTTCTTGCCATGCAGGGTGATCGCCTTGTCGAGGGCGACGCGCCAGGCGATAAAGGCGATGGCGCTGCCGATCTCCTCGGGGGAGCGGGACGCATCCTCGTCATGCCACTGACTTTTGATTCTGATTGCCACGATGTTGACTCCATTTTTTGGCCCGTTGCACCCCTCTTTGGATCCTGCCTGAGCGGCTGGGCGGTCTAGTCGCTGGGAGAGATCCGAAGGGGGAGCGGAATGGGCCTGTACTACGCTTCAATAACCGAGCATTTTACTTGGGAAAAGCGGGATTACAACGTTCCCGTTTAACAAACAGGGTTTCTCTCCCGCTTATTCCGATGGAAACGGCCCCAGATAGCCGGTCAGGGCAGGACCCCGGCTGGGATGTTGAATGGTGCACATCAGGTAACCCCAGCCCCCAATGTCCGGATAGTAGTAGCTGCCGGTGACCTCGGCGCCCAGTGGGGCGGTCAGCAGCCTCGTCAACGACTGTTTTTCCAGGTCGTAGGCCCAGAGCATGTTGTTCATATGTCCCTGGCCGGAGTCCTCGGCAATGATCAGGGTGCCCTGGCCGGTGATGAAGGTCAGGTTGTCGGGGTTGGCGATGCCCTCGCTGCTGCATTGATTGTCGGGGTCGTCGTCGACAGGCTCTCCCTGTAGCAGCAACTGCATCGCTGTCGCGACAAAGTCAGCATTCAGAGGCAGCTGGTAGATAGCGCCGCAATGGTTGTAGTGGAGGCGGATATGGTTGGGGCCAGCGCGATCGAAGCTGGGGTCGTCAGCACCTTTGTATTGGCGATCTTCCATGCCCCGGTCGATGACTGACATCGAGATAAAGAGGCGGCGGGTCGCCGGGTCATATGTGAGCCCCTCCATCTTACGGAACTCGGTGGTGGCGCCCAGCAGGGCGGCGTAGCGGCGGCTCTCCAGACGCGAGGCGAGGCTCTCCTGGCCTGCCTTCAGCTTCAGACACTCGGCGCCAAATCGGGTGTTGACGGGGGTAAAGCCCTCTTTGCAGCGGTCATCATCGGTGATTGGCGTGCGCTCGAACAGATCGTTGAAGCGGATCGGTTTGGCGATGGCGGCGGCGATCTCCCCCTCTTTCGCATGTCCCAGATCGATCCACTCCAGTCTGGCGCCTGGGTCGGGCCTTTTGCTGGTCTGTTGCCAGCGTGCCGCATAGAGGTTCCCGCTGGTGAGATCGCCGGGGTGGTCGGCGACGAAACGGAACAGGGCGGTGTTGTGGGCGTCGTCGGTGAGATAGACAGTGCGCCGGTCCGGCATCACCAGCCCCACTTCGTGGGAGAAACGCCCCATGGCAAAGCGCTTGTGGACTTGGGCGGCGTCGAAGCTGTCAACCTCGATCTCCAGCTGCCAGCCGTAGTCGTAGGGGTTGAGTGAAGCAGGGTCGCCGCCTGTGTAGGCCGCCATGGCCTGGTAGTAGCGATCGATGGCTCCGCTCTGTGGATCCCGGGCTGCCGCATCGGGTTCGTACTCTTCGGTACCCAGATGGGTCTGCCAGGGGGTGGTACTGCCGGCGCAGTGGTTCCAGCCGCCGTTGACATCCGCCAGATCGAGGGGGCGGGTGCGGGTGACGTTCAGCTTGCCGGTCGACCTATCCTGCGTCAGTTCAGAGAGATAGATGGAGCCCGGGATCTCTTCGAATTGGGTCAGCATGAAGAGCCCCTTGTCGACCTTGAGCAGGGAGCTGAAATCGTTTTTTCGTGAGATGCGTGGACCGCCATCGGGGGCGTGGATCAGATTGCCATTGCGGTCATGCAGCAGACCGAAGATCTGATCTGCGCGGCGATCGCCGCTGCGCATCAGGACCTGATAGTCGAGGGCAACCGGCTTATCGGCATGGCGATAGCGTGGAGAGCTACGCACCACATCGGCCTGTTCCATCGAGTCGGGCAGGGGCAGGGGGTCGAAGGTGAATGCCTGGACCGGCAGACTCAGGGCGCCAGCCAGCAGTGGGAGGAGGAGTTCTGTTTTCATCGTCTGCGTGTGTTCTTGGCTGGATTGCGCAGCAGCACATAAGCGGCGCCGGTGCCGCCATCATGGCGTGGTGCGGAGGTGAAGGCGAGCACGTCTTCGCGCTGGCGCAGCCAGAGGTTGAGCTTCTGCTTCAACACCGGCTGGCGTCCCTCGGAGCGGTACCCCTTACCGTGGATGATGCGCGCCACACGGACACCTCGTTCGTGACAGGTGGCGAGGAAACGGTTGAGATCATCACGCGCATAGCGCACGGTCAGGCCATGCAGGTCGAGTTCGGCGCCGATCTCCAGATAGCCTCGGCGCAAGTCGTGCATCAGGCGCTGCTGCACGCCCGGGCGCACGAAATCGAGAAACTCGCCGGTTTCGATCTCCTGTTCGGAGTATTGGTCCCGCTCCTGCTCTTCGTCTCCCACCGTCAGATTCAGCGGGCGTGGCGGCAGGCGCCGTCGATAGGGTTCGCTGCGGCGCTCCCCAAGCGGACGCACGTCCTTGAACGCTTCTTGCAAAAGGCGTTCGTCGTCGGGTTTGTCCTGCTCGTCGCTCATACGGGGTCCACTTCTGTTCGGGGCAAAGGGCATGTTAGGAGCAGTGTGGAAGAATCTCAATCTTACGGCGGGATATCTGGGTGATTTGGAGGGTGTGATGGCCCCCTGTTTCCAGTATATTGTGCCTCCGTATGAAGATCCTCCTGAGCAACGACGATGGCTACCAGGCGCCTGGCCTGCAGGCCCTGGCGAACGCCCTCTCCACGCTTGCCGAGATAGTGGTGGTGGCGCCGGACCAGGATCGCAGCGGTGCCAGCAACTCACTCACCCTGGTCAATCCCTTGCGCGCCCGCACCATGGAGAATGGCTTCATCCGCGTCGACGGTACCCCGACTGACTGCGTGCACCT
Source organism: Candidatus Thiodiazotropha sp. (assembly GCA_037384445.1). Taxonomy (GTDB): domain Bacteria; phylum Pseudomonadota; class Gammaproteobacteria; order Chromatiales; family Chromatiaceae; genus Thiodiazotropha. The sequence goes on along the minus strand of JARRNY010000131.1, from coordinate 4,989 downwards.
GGCCATCACGGGGTTACTGGATGAAGAGCCCGATCTGGTGGTCTCCGGTATTAACGCTGGCCCCAATATGGGGGACGACACGCTCTATTCGGGCACCGTAGCGGCGGCAATGGAGGGGCGTTTTCTCGGCTTGCCGGCGATTGCCATTTCGATGAACTCCCACCAGCCAGACTATTTCGAGACGGGTGCCCGGGTCGCTCTGGAGCTGGTGCAGCGGCTGATCCGCTCACCCTTGAGCGAAAACGTCATTCTCAACGTCAACGTACCCGATATGCCCTATGACCAACTGAACGGTTTCCGCTCCACCCGACTGGGCCATCGCCACAAAGCGGAACCGGTGGTGAAGACTACCGACCCGCGGGGCAAGACCATCTACTGGGTCGGTCCGGCCGGGGCCGAACAGGATGCGGGGCCCGGCACCGATTTCCATGCTGTACGAGAGGGCTATGTCTCGATCACTCCGCTGCAGGTGGACCTGACACGGCATAGCGCGTTGGAGATCCTTGAGGCCTGGCTGGACTGATGGTTATGCGTCCGGAACATCAAGGCATCGGCATGACGTCCCAGCGCACACGTGAGCGGCTGATCCAGCGCCTGCGGGAGAAGGGTATCCGTGATCTCGCGGTTCTCGAGGCGATGCGCAACACCCCGCGACATATCTTTGTCGACGAGGCCCTGGCCAGTCGCGCCTATGAGGATACGGCGCTGCCGATCGGCCATGGCCAGACCATCTCCCAGCCCTACACGGTGGCGCGCATGACGGAGGCCCTGATTCAGGGTGGTTCGCCGGAGACAGTGTTGGAGATAGGTACCGGTTCAGGGTTTCAATGCGCCATCCTGGCACAATTGGTACGGCGTGTTTACAGCGTCGAACGTATCGAGGCACTGCAGGCTCTTGCCAGACAGCGGTTGCGCGATCTGGGTCTGCGCAACGTGCGCCTGAAACACAGCGATGGGGGTATCGGCTGGCCGGAGTATGGTCCTTTCGACGGCATCATGGTCACTGCGGCACCGGCCGGATTGCCGCAGTCACTGCTGGAACAGTTGTCGGTGGGCGGCAGACTGATTCTCCCGCTGCAGAAAGATCAGGGCCAGGTGATGCTGAGAATTACCCGGACCCCGGATGGCTACCAGCAGGAGCAGCTGGAGGCCGCCAACTTCGTGCCACTCCAGGGGGGCGTGATCTGATGCGTCTCTTCTCTTCGCTCTACAGCCGCACCATGCAGTGGTCGCGCCATCCCCATGCGCCGCGTTATCTGGCCGGTTTGAGTTTTGCTGAATCCTCCTTCTTCCCCATCCCTCCAGACGTGATGCTGGCGCCGATGAGCCTGGCCTCGCCCAAACGGGCCTGGTACTTCGCCGCGCTTACCACCCTGGCCTCTGTGCTGGGCGGGATGTTGGGTTATGTCATCGGTCATTTCGCCTTCGACCTGATCCAGCCCTACCTGCATGAGTGGGGATACTGGCAGGCATACCAGCGTACGCAGTTATGGTTCGATGAGTGGGGGTTCTGGGCCATCTTTCTGGCTGGATTTTCACCTATTCCTTACAAGGTTTTCACCATTACCGCAGGGGTGATCTCCATGGCGCTGCTACCCTTCCTGCTGGCCTCGGCCGTCGGACGCGGGGCGCGTTGGGGGGAGCGCATGGAGCAGGCACTGCATCGTTATGTTGATCTGCTTGGCTGGTTGATGGTGGTACTATTTGCACTGGTGTTTCTATTTTTTAAATCGCACTAGAGCCTGTTAAAACTATTGAATCGGCTCTGTTGCCCCTGAAAAGCGCCATTCAAGGTGCGAGGAGAGCGGTTTGATCGCTCCAAACGAACAACGAGCAATACGGAGTGGTGCTTTTTCGGGCGCAACCCGAAGGGGGCTGGGACAATGTTTCCCTCCAGCGGCGTTATCATTTGCTCATGTAGAGTGACTACGCGTCGCTCCTTCTGCCTTATCGGACAAACAGCAGTCCCAGCAGTGCCTATGCGATTAGTGTTAGCAAACCCAAGGTGATCGGCTATCGGATTTCAAAACGACAGCCCAAAACTGATCTCACGAGCAGCTGCTCTGCTGCTCCTGTGCACGCTCGTGCTTGATGGTTGCAGTTCCCGTGGTAGCGCACCCGTCTATAACCGCACTGCTTCGCAGTCTCCGGCCCACGCAAACACAAACACAAACACTACGCAACGGCGGCCACCGGCCTATGCGCGTACTTACTATCTTGTGCAGCCGGGCGATACCCTCTATTCGATTGCCTGGCGGCAGAACCTCTCCTACCATCAGCTGGCAGGCTGGAACGGTATTCGGCCACCGGCCTATCAGATCTTTCCCGGACAGCGTTTGCGGCTCAAGCCTCCTGCCAAGCGCCACTCCGCCGCAGGAGCCAGACAACCGCGTCCCCCGGCCCCGAAACAGACCCAGGCTTCAACTCGAGTGAAGCCGGCCAGCACACCGTCCGTGCAGGCTCCGAAACCGGTTGCCCCAGTGAGCAAGCCCGCCACTCCCGCTTCGCCTGAGAAATCGCTTAAGTTGGCCTGGAACTGGCCGACCAACGGAAGAGTGGTTCAGACCTTCTCGGCGGGGGACGATAACCGTAAGGGGATCTGGATTCACGGCCGGTTGGGTCAACCGGTGACAGCCGCTGAGGCGGGCAGGGTGGTTTATGCTGGCAATGGACTGGTGGGCTATGGCAACCTTGTCATCATCAAGCACGACCGGTCCTACTTGAGTGCCTACGGCTACAACAGCAAGCTTTTGGTCGGGGAGGGTGACAAGGTGAGTAAAGGCGATGTGGTGGCCCATATGGGCAGCCAGAACATCGGTGGTCAACCGGTGTTGCATTTTGAAATCAGACGGCAGGGGAAACCGGTCAATCCTCTGCCTCTGTTACCAAGAAAATAATAGAAATAAAGCGTGCCTGCAGCTGCAATAGCTCAGGTTAACGGGGGCGCCAGTCGATAAGGCTACCGCCTGCGAACACCTTTGGAGTGGAGTGTATGAGTAAGCGTTCCGTTGAATCGGATGAAAATGCAAGTGATCTGGTGGTGGATGACGATTCCATCCTTGTCGGGGATGATAGTGAGAGCACAGTCGATACTATCACTGAAACCCCCGATGCCAGCGACAGCAAAAGCGATGATACGCTTACCTTCAAGGCTCCCGAGCCGGGTGAAGCACAGATGGATGCTACCCGTCTCTATCTCAATGAAATCGGCATCTCCAAACTGCTGACGGCTGAGGAGGAGGTCTACTTCGCGCGTCTGGCGCAGAAGGGCGAACAGGCCGCCCGCCAGCGCATGATTGAGAGTAATCTGCGTTTGGTGGTGAAAATCGCACGGCGCTACATGAACCGTGGGCTGGCCTTGCTCGATCTCATAGAAGAGGGCAATCTCGGGTTGATCCGTGCGGTGGAGAAGTTCGATCCCGAGCGTGGCTTCCGTTTCTCTACCTATGCGACTTGGTGGATCCGGCAGACGATAGAGCGGGCGATCATGAATCAGACCCGCACCATCCGACTGCCGATTCATGTCGTGAAGGAGATCAACGTCTATCTGCGCGCCGCCCGCAAACTGGCGCAGACTCTCGACCACGAGCCGAGTTCAGAGGAGATCGCCGATCTGCTGGACAAACCGATCGGTGAGGTGAAGCGGATGCTCGGCCTCAACGAGCGCGTGACCTCCGTTGATACGCCTTTCGGCAAGGATGCGGACAAACCTCTACTCGATACCATTGCCGATGAAAAGAGTTCGGATCCGACAGTGGATATCCAGAATGATGGATTGAACGCTAATCTCGACCGCTGGTTGAGTAAACTCAACGACAAACAGCGCGAAGTGGTGGAGCGCCGTTTCGGTCTGCATGGCTATGAGAACTCGACCCTCGAACAGGTCGCTAACGAGCTGGGTGTGACACGCGAACGGGTGCGGCAGATCCAGATGGATGCTCTGAGACGTCTGCGCGATATCCTGGAACGGGACGGTTTTTCCGTAGAATCCATCTTCAAATGAGTCCACATCACGCCTGTTGCGTATTTGGCGGTGCCGCCAATGCCAATGCGGCGGAGGTGGCCTGCTGCGATTGCGGACTCGATCCGATGTGTCTGGTGCTCGACTACGCGGAGCCCGATAGCGGTGTGCCTGAAGGGATTCTGCTGCGCCGCCAGCAGGTGGCGGCCGGTGCGGCTTTGTTCCAGGCTGGTCAGCCGTTTGATGCTATATATGCCGTGAAATCAGGCTCTTTCAAGGCATCGATGCCCGATCCGCATAGCGGTGAACGGGTGGTCGGTTTCTACTTTGCCGGTGAACTCATCGGGGTAGAAGGAATGGCTGATCAGCGCTATGCGAACTCCGTGCGTGCGCTTGAGGCGAGTCAGGTCTGTATTCTCCATTCAGATCGCCTGAATCAGGCAGGCAGATCACAGCAGGCAATCCAGCGTGCACTGATCGATATGCTCAGCCGGGAGGTTGCCCTGACTCAGCATCTGACGGCCGCCCTGGTGCGCCAAAATGCCGATCAGCGTTTGGCGGCGTTTCTGCTCTCACTTTCTGACCGACTGAAAAGCCGAGGTTTTTCCTCCGATCATTTCACGCTTCGTATGTCTCGCAGCGATATCGGCAGCTATCTGGGGTTGGCCAGGGAGACCGTCAGTCGACTATTGACCCGATTTCAACGCCAAGGGCTGATTCGTCTTCGTAGCAAGCAGCTCTATCTGCTGGATAACAGCAGATTGCAGTTGGTTGCCTACAGCAATTGAACAGCTGCCAAAGCATCTCTCCATACTGCCGCCCTACGATCACTATCTCGAACGCTGGTTGCGATGATGCGGAAGACCACTTCCTTTGAAAAAATGTCTGGCAGTATATTCAAGAATGATTCTCACTCACATTATTGATGCCGCTATCAGCAAAAGACCAAGCTTTTTACTCTGGGTCTTTTGAAGAAATAGATCATGTTTTTTCTATTTTGTTGATCTATATCAATTGCCTTTGTAAAG
>JARRNY010000130.1:0-7144 GCA_037384445.1 Candidatus Thiodiazotropha sp. | reverse complement strand
GAGAGACTAAAGCTCAGGAAGCCTGACCTTAAACCGTACGCTATCTGTGAGGATATTTGCCGCTGTGACGCTTATATCCATCTTATTCAACAGGCTGCCGCGGATAAACATCTCGCTGCCGATACCACACGCGATGATGACCAGGCAGAGCAAACCGGCAACCCTGCTAAGCAATCTTATCTCATGCTCTGTCTGCATAACATGATTTCGTGTTGTCGTAACATCACCTCGACTCATGAGCCAATACCTAAACGGTTAACACCATCTCCGCATGACCGTAGCGGACTTTGGGCAGGAAAGCATTTTCATCTTCCGGGTCACGCACACCCAACGCACAGATAACTGACGATTCCAGCGAACGTTTATGCAATTCGAGCACACTGTCAAAGCCTTCACTTTCGAAGCCGGTCATCGGACAGGTGTCGATCTTCATCACCGCGGCCGCTGTCAACAGGGTACCCAGAGCAATATAGACCTGTTCATGCGCCCACTCCCGCCTGCGTTGCTCACTCATGTTTCCGATAACATCTTTCATATGTGCACTAATGCTGTCGAGCACATCCGCAGGCAGATCACGAACCTGCGTCAAGGCATCCATGTACCTGTCGACCATGGCATCACCGATATCGGTCTGCGCTGCGAGTACGACGAGGTGCGAACAGTTGACCACCTTGTCCTGCCCCATAGCATATTCGTACAGTCTCTTGCGTGTATCGATGTCATTGACCACGACCATACGCCAGGGTTGAAGGCCGTACGAACTCGCACTCAGGCGTGTCGCCGTCAACAGCTCGTTTACCCTGTCATCTCCGATTCGTTCTGTTGTGAACTTCCTGACGGCATACCGCCAGTTGAGTGCTTCGGTGATATTCATCATCATATCCTCTTGTTTGTAAAAATGGTTTAAATCGTTACTGTGCCGATCCGGCCAGCGCCGCCTGTCTGGACTGCTCCATCGACCGGATAACCGTGGTTATGAGAACCCCGACAAAGATCAGGCCCATGCTGACCAGATCATTACTGTCGTAGCTTTCACTCCACAGCATGATCCCCGCGAGCATCGTTACTACGGATATGACATAACCCATCTGGCTCAGGTATACCGGCCCACCTTCGCGCAGAAGGTAGAACGCGCTCAGGTAGGAGGCACCCGCAAACAGTGATAACAGTGCCAGCGTGAGGAACGCGTCGCGATTCGCGAGCATACTGATATCGAGATTTCCGGTTGCTGCATTGGTTAGCAGTAACGCCAGTCCCTGTACCGATAACATACCGATAGCCAGCTGCGTGGCGTCACTACCCGGCGGCCAGTAGTGGCTTCGATACAGGTTGCTGGCGGCAAGCGACGCTGGGATACCAAGACCAAGTAATGTATATCGCCAGTCACCATCATTTGCCATACCGGGTTCCGATAACCCATTCGGCATCACCAGCAGAGTGACACCGATCAGCCCGAGTACCAGGCCGATTAGTTTTACCGGGTGCCCCTGCTCCAGGTTCAGCACTCTTGCAATGCCATAGGTGATAACCGGGGACAAGGCTGTCAGCAGACCGACTGTACCGACCTGCAACTCGCGCATGACGATGAAGGCGAGCACGTATGGCAGGCTGATCCCCAGCAAACCGCCGACCAGATAATACTGCAGGTGTTGCCAGTCCCATACCGGTAGCCGGCGCGAAGACCCTGAGCTGAAGCGGGACACAATCAATACCACCAGCGCACCACCGGTCATCTGCCAGAACAGGATATACAGCGGTGCCAACTGTTCGTTACCGGCCTGCTTGCCGGTAACGAATACACCGGCAGCCAGCGTACCCGACAGTAACAACAACAGAAGTGCTTTCATCGTCCTGCCTCCCTGTCGTGATGCGGCCTTGTATCTGCTGGTAGCTGGGTCAGCTCGATGACATTGCGGTCAGGGTCACGGAAAAAGATCGAAGTCTTACCGTCACCAAATGTCACCGGGCCTTCTGTCACCGTTATGCCGACAGATTCAATATCCCGCAGCGTAACGTCGATGTCTGCCACCTGCAGGGCGATATGGGTATACCCCGGATGCCGGATCGCCTGGTCCATCAGTACATTGCTGCCAGTCAACGGCCTATCGGCAGAGTCAAGCAGATTGAGCTCTGTACCTGCCACATTTCGCAACACTACTACATGTTCTTGCCGGTCATCACGGATGACATCGAAACCGAACTGTTGATAGAAGTTCACCGTGCGTGCGAAGTCATGTACCCGTATGCCGACATGGTCGAGTCTGTTTACCGCGATCATGACTCACCTCCCTCATTATCAGCAGAGCCACATACCGGAAGGGCGATCGGACGTATAGGTGCTGCATCCGATCCGCGCAGTTTCAACGAACCGCCGATGAAAGCGAACTCGTAAACCCGGTCACGCGACAGCGCTTCCAGGTACACCAGCTCAATGATCGGTACGCCCTGCTCTGCCAGCAGGTAACTGTGCACCGGCACATAGTTGTTCTCGACCTCGGAAGGGAACGCCTCGAAACTGAGGTTGTCGGCACCGACGATCATGGCGCCACTTTCCTCGACCAGGAAACGCGCCGCCGCCATACCCATGCCGGGCGGATTGGCCATGTATGACGAGGCGTCTTCATAGTCCCGCATACGGCCGGTACGGATCAGTACAACATCGCCATGCTCGAGCGTCATACCTTGTCTATCCAGTGCATCGACGAGATCATCACGCGTCACGCGATAACCGGCTGGCAGCATGTCGACACCCCTCGCCTGGGCCACGTCGATCAGCACACCGCGTGCGATGATGGGAGGGATGTTCTCTGCACCAGCGACGGTCCAACCACGATCACCGAGATGCTCCTCGGCGCGAAAACCGTTCCATATCTCGCCGTTGAGACCAAAATGATTGAGTGCGTCGATATGAGTGCCCATGTGGGTGTAGAGCGAGATCGCTGCGCCGGTATAGCTGACGTGCTCGTTCATTGCTTTACCCAGGCCCAGCGGATCATCGATGACCGTACCCTGTGGCGTATGGGTCATCCAGATACGGTAGTGCGGATCACCCGCTGCCTGCCAGCTGGGCATGCCGATGAAATACTCGACTGACAGGTCATAGCTTCTACCTCCATCAATACGCGACAGGATGGCCTGCTGCGATGCGGGGGTCATCAGATTCAGGCGGCCGATCTCATCGCTGGGGCCCCATGGACTTTTACCAACTGTATGGCCTGAAACTGGCTGCGCATTGTCTGGCTGTACGGTTGTTTGCTTGACCGCCCCGGCCGCACTTACCACTGACGTATTCATCAGTAGCGTGGCCATCAGGATGGCCTGTGTAATCCTGCCCAATGTGTGCTTGTGTCTGTTCACGCCTGTTCTCCTGTTTACCGGTTGATCGGATACCGCCTACGTCGATGCGACGTTAAGCCTTGAGAACAAGCATAATGATCAATAAATATTTGATAATCGCCTATTTATGAACAACACTGTTCACGTATCTTTACTAATAAACCTATGATCTGGACGCTATGGAGAACCTGACTGACATCGCGGTATTCGTGCAGGTGGTGGATAGCGGCAGCTTCACTGCAGCTGCTGAGCGGCTTGAGCTGACGCGGTCGGTGATCAGCAAATACGTCAGCCGCCTCGAAGACCGGCTCAAGGTACGCCTGCTAAACCGCACTACGCGGCGGCTCAGCCTTACCGAGGCCGGGCAGATCTTCTACGAACGTTCGCAGCACGGACTGGGCGAGATCGAGGCCGCGGAAGCCGAAGTCGCGAAGTTGCAAGCGACACCTCGGGGCAGGCTGAAAATTAGCGCCCCGATGTCGTTCGGTATTCTGCATATTGCACCGGCGATGGCTGAATTCCAGCGGCAATACCCCGAGGTGCAGCTGGACATGAACCTCGACGACCGTCAAATCGACCTCGTCGAACAGGGCTATGATGTTGCTATCCGTATCGCCGAGCTACCTGATTCGAGCATGGTGGCAACGCGGCTTGCGTCCTCCCATCATGTCGTCTGCGCGTCTTCCGACTACATCGAGCGCTACGGCGCTCCCCGTACGCCGGACGATCTGCGCAGACACAACATCCTCTCCTACCGTTACCAGGATTCGCCCAATGAATGGCATTTCCTGTCGCCTGATGGCCGTTACAGCTCGGTACCTGTCACGGGCAGCATCGAGATGAACAACAGCCTGGCATTGAGGCAGGCAGTACTGAGCGGCGCGGGCATCATGTTGACACCGACGTTTATCGTCGGTGAAGACATCGCTGCCGGTAGACTGGTGAAACTGTTACCGGAGTATCGCGCGAAGGAAGTGACCATCTATGCGGTGTATACAGGACGGCGTCACCTGACACCGAAAGTGCGTGCGTTCATCGACTATATGAAAAAACGGCTTTCCGATCTCCCGTACTGGGACAAAGTCATCTGATAGCCGGCGCAAGCAGACCAGTATGGCGATGACAGGTTGTTCAAGCATCGCACAATTTGCAGAAACATCGACACCGTACATGCTTACGCGCTTTCTTTCAGACCTGCCTGAGGTCATCAGCGGTTAGAAAATAAAGGGGGGGTGGCAACAAAAGAGAACCATTACGATGCGCAATGATTCTTCAGTGTCACCGACTCCTTTTGTTCATAGTTCAACAGCAGGATCTAGAGGTCTCAGCCCATATGCCAGACGTTGCCAACCAGTGCCTGACATTGCCCGTGAGTGCCGGTCACTCCCACTCGATAGTCGCCGGCGGCTTGCTGGAGATATCGTAAGCCACCCGTGAGATGCCGGTTACCTCGTTGATGATTCGGCGCGAAACCTCTTCGAGAAAATCAAACGGTAGATGAGCGAACTTGGCGGTCATGAAGTCGACCGTCTTCACTGCGCGCAGCGAGACCACATACTCATAGCGGCGTGCATCGCCAACCACACCGACTGAACGCACCGGCAGAAAGACGGCAAAGGCCTGACTCACTTCGTCGTAGAGATTGTGCTTGCGCAGCTCTTCGATATAGATGTGGTCGGCTTGGCGTAGCAGGTCGGCATACTCCTTGTTGACCTCGCCGAGAATGCGCACGCCCAGGCCCGGACCCGGAAAGGGATGACGGTAGACCATGTCGGATGGCAGGCCGAGTTCAACGCCGATCTTGCGCACTTCATCCTTGAACAGTTCGCGCAGCGGCTCGACCAGCTGCAGTTTCATATACTCGGGCAGGCCACCCACATTGTGGTGGGATTTGATGACATGGGCCTTGCCCGACTTGGCACCGGCCGACTCGATCACATCCGGGTAGATGGTGCCCTGGGCCAGAAAGTCGACGCCTTCCAATTTGCCCGCCTCTTCTTCGAAGATATCGATGAAGAGATTGCCGATGATCTTGCGTTTCTGCTCCGGATCGGAGACTCCTCTCAAGGACTTGAGAAAGCGATCCTCCGCATCGACCCGCAACACCTTGACGCCCATGTGTTCGGCAAAGGTCGCCATCACCTGATCGCCCTCATGCAACCGCAGCAGACCGTTGTCGACGAAGACGCAGGTCAGTTGATCGCCGATCGCCCGGTGCAGCAGCGCGGCCACCACCGAAGAGTCGACACCGCCGGACAGGCCGAGTACCACACGTGAGTCGCCCACCTGCTCACGAACCTGCCGGATACTCTCTTCGATGATCTTGCCGGAGGTCCAAAGCGCCTCGCAGCCGCAGATCTCAAACAGAAAGCGGTCGATGATACGTTTGCCCTGACGGGTATGGGTTACCTCGGGGTGGAACTGCAAACCGTAGAAGCGGCGCTCCTCATCGGCCATACCGGCCAGCGGCGCATTGGCCGTTTCGCAGATCACATGGAATCCCGGCGGCATGGTATCGACCCGATCGCCGTGGCTCATCCAGACATCCAACAGGCCATAGCCTTCGGGGCTGGTGTGATCCTCGATATCGCGCAGCAGATGGGAGTGGCCGCGAGCCCGCACCTGCGCATAACCGTACTCGTGTTTGTCTGATCCGGTGACCGAGCCGCCGAGCTGCTGCGCCATGGTCTGCATGCCGTAACAGATGCCCAGTACCGGTACCCCCAGTTGGAACACCTTATCAGGGGCAGCCGGCGCCTCTTCAGCAGTCACCGTCTCCGGCCCACCGGAGAGAATGATGCCGGACGGCGTTTCTCCCGCGAAGCCTTCATCGGCATTGTCGTAGGGAAAGATCTCGCAGTAGACCCCCGCTTCACGCACCCGGCGCGCAATCAGCTGGGTATATTGGGAACCGAAATCGAGAATCAGGATTCGATGGGCGTGGATATCAGTGGTCATGCTGCTTGGATTCCGAGATTAAAAAACAAAAGGGCATGCGATAGCCATCAACATGCCCCGTAAGGAAGAGAAGATTCGACACTTCAGACCTAGTCGCGCCGGTAGTTGGGCGCTTCCTTGGTGATCGTCACATCATGCACATGGGACTCGGTCATGCCCGCGTTGGTGACCCGCACGAACTGGGGCTTGGTGCGCATCTCATCGATGGTGGCGCAACCGGTATAACCCATGCTGGAGCGGATGCCGCCGATCAGCTGGTAGATGATGTTCAGCACCGTGCCCTTGTAGGGGACGCGGCCTTCGATACCTTCCGGCACCAGCTTGTCCTTGTCGTTGGTCTCCTGAAAGTAGCGATCGCTGGAGCCGTCCTTACCCGACATGGCGCCCAGTGAGCCCATGCCGCGGTAGGACTTGTAGGAACGGCCCTGATAGATCTCCACTTCGCCCGGCGCCTCGTCGGTACCGGCGAACATACCGCCGAGCATCACAGAATAGGCACCGGCCGCCAGCACTTTGGAGATGTCGCCGGAGAAGCGGATACCGCCGTCGGCGATCAATGGGATGCCGCTGCCCTCCAGGGCCTTGGCCACATTGCTGACCGCGGTGACCTGAGGCACACCGACACCGGCCACGATACGGGTAGTACAGATAGAGCCGGGGCCGATACCGACCTTGACCGCATCGGCGCCGGCCTTGACCAGATCCAGGGCGGCGTCAGCGGTGGCGATGTTGCCGCCGATCACCTGTACCTCGGGGTAGTTCTGCTTGACCCAGGCGACCCGATCCAGCACACCCTGGGAGTGGCCATGCGCGGTATCGACCACGATGACGTCGACCCCGGCCTTGACCA
>JARRNY010000129.1:0-7329 GCA_037384445.1 Candidatus Thiodiazotropha sp. | reverse complement strand
CACTACATGCACCTCACTGTCGGCAATCCAGTGGGAGACAACGGCACGCAGTTGATAGATATCGTCAGGCACGATGCGCTTATCCACCAGCTTATGACCGGCTTCGGTGGCACGTTCCTTCAGGCTATGACCCGACTTATCTGTCTCCTCAACGCCGCGATGCGGCCGGTGGTCTCCCAGTCCATACCGTTCATCAGGCCGAAGAGCAGTCCTGCCCGGTAGGCGTCTCCGCAACCGGTGGGATCGACCAGCGCCTTGGCAGGCGCGACCGGTATCTCATGGGTTTTCTCTTGCGTAACAATCAGAGAGCCCTCGCCTCCACGAGTGACAATGACCGCCTCGACCATCTCCGCCAGCTGCGCCAGCGTCTTGCCGGTGCGCTCCATCATCAGCTTCGCTTCGTAATCATTGAAGGCGAGCCAGGTTGCCTGCTCGGCGAATTTGAGCAGGCTATCGCCATCGAACATCGGCATGCCTTGACCAGGATCAAATATGAAAGGCACACCTGACTCGGCGAACTGCGCGGCGTGATCGATCATGCCCTGACGCCCGTCGGGAGAGACCATGCCGAGCGTACAGCCAGGAATCTTTGAGACATTGATCTCATGCGCCTGATTCATCGCTCCCGGATGAAAGGCGGTGATCTGATTGTCATCCTTGTCGGTGGTGATATAGGCCTGCGCTGTATAGCTGCCGGGAATCATCCGCAGATGATCGCGACTGACCCCGCACTCGTCCATCCAGCGGGCATATGGCTCGAAATCCTCACCGATGGTGCCGACCGGCTTTCCATCGCCACCCAGCATGTTCAGATTGTAGGCGATATTACCGGCGCAGCCGCCAAACTCACGCCGCAGATCAGGCACCAGGAAAGAGACATTAAGAATATGAACCTGCTCTGGCAGGATATGGTTCTTGAATTGATCATGGAACACCATGATGGTGTCGAAGGCGAGGGAACCACAAATCAAGGCTGACATAAAACTACTCTCTCCCGTGTCTTTTTAGAATGTATACCCGAGAACCTGCTAACCAGGCCCCCAGGAAAATGCAGAATGTAACAGAGCTTAGCCAGGATGTACCGGGCCGCCCCACGATAAGGCCGGTAAATAGCGATCAATCCATGGTTGCCGGCTGACAGGCCAATGGCCTGGGATCCAAGCCCCATCGACAGCAAGAGGGTATCTGGGTGTTACGGATTCCCGGCCTGAGCTGAGGTCACTCCCGGTCTGCTTTCCAGGCCAGATCGAGCTCGCGGGCGGCACGCACATCATCAAGTCGCCGTACCGGCATGGTATGCGGTGCCTGCTTGACCATCTCCGGCTGGTTCTCCGCTTCATGCTGAATGGTCCGCATGATCTCCACGAAGCGATCGAGATCCTCTTTCGCCTCTGACTCGGTGGGTTCTATCAACAGGCACTCGGGCACCAGCAGGGGAAAATAGGTGGTTGGCGCATGCACACCGTAGTCGAGCATACGCTTGGCAAAGTCCATCGTGTTGACACCCAACTCCTTGGCTTGTCGTTTCAAGGTCAGGATAAACTCATGGCTGGCCCGCCGTTGCGGATAGGCAGCCTCGAAACCCGCCTCCATCAGACGCTTCAACAGGTAGTTGGCGTTGAGGGTGGAGAACTCCGCCACCCGGTGCATGCCTTCGCGTCCCAGTAGCCGCGCATAGACATAGGCTCGCAACAGCACACCTGCATTGCCGGCGAAGGTGGAGAGCCGACCGATCGATTCCGGACGCTCCTTTTCTGTCAGCCAGATATAGTCACTGCCATCGTAGTCGGCCATCGGTACCGGAAGGTAGGGCGCCAGACGCTGACTCACCCCCACCGGGCCCGCACCAGGCCCACCGCCGCCATGCGGCGTGGAGAAGGTCTTGTGCAGATTCATGTGGATGACGTCGAAACCCATATCGCCTGGCCGCACCTTGCCGAGGATGGCATTCAGATTGGCGCCATCGTAGTAGAGCAGGCCGCCGGCCTCGTGCACCAATCCCGCAATCTCCTTGATGCGCCGCTCAAAGACACCGACCGTCGACGGATTGGTCAGCATGATGCCGGCGGTCTGCGGACCTAACGCCTGCTTCAGCGCCTCTACATCGATATCACCATTGCGGCCTGTGGGAATCTCTCGCGCCTTGTAACCGCACATCACCGCCGAAGCAGGATTGGTACCGTGGGCCGCGTCGGGCACCAGAATCTCAGTGCGTTGGTGGTCACCACGCGCGTCGTGATAGGCACGGATCATCGCCACACCAGCGAACTCACCCTGAGCGCCAGCTGCCGGAGAGAGAGAGACCGCCGACATACCGGTGACGTTTTTCAACAGCTCCTGCAGCTCATAGAGACAGGCCAGAAAACCCTGACTATGGGTGTCGGGCGCCAGAGGGTGGCGAGCCAGAAAACCCGGCAGGCTGGCCAGGGAGTTACAGGCCCGCGGGTTGTACTTCATGGTGCAGGAGCCCAACGGATAGAAATGGGTGTCGATGGAGAAGTTCTTCTGCGACAACCGGGTGTAGTGGCGCACCGCCTGCATCTCTGAGACTTCAGGCAGGGCGGCCGGATTCTGGCGACGCAGTTCGGCAGGTATATCCGACAACTCTGCCAGCGGAATATTCGACTGAGCGGTAGCGCGGCGTCCGCGTCTGGAGTGTTCGTAGATCATCTTGGTCCCGTCTCGACCGGCGATAGGCCAGTCATTATCTTCAGTTCATGCAGCGCGAGGGGGTTTCTCACCAGTCCGGTTTCAGCTGACAGGGGGTCTGCACCTGAGAGGCGATGACCCGTTCCAGTTTGCTGCGGTACTGCTCGATCTCCTCATCGCTACGCAGTTCGGTGGCACAGACCAGCACCGCATTCTCCAGCTCGGGATAGTCGTCACCCAGATCGAAACCACCCAGCACGTTGTGCGCCGCCAGGGTACGCAGGGCATCCTGCGCCGGGATCGGCAGTTTAATCACCCTTTCATGGAACACCGGACTGTCGAACAACGGCTCGACCCCAGGCAGACTGCTGAGTGCCTCAGTCAGCTTCATGCTGTTGTGGTGACTGGCCGCTGCCATGCGCTGCAACCCCTCGCCACCCATGATCGCCATATGAATCGTGGCTGCGGTCACCATAAGCCCCTGGTTGGTGCAGATATTGGAAGTCGCCTTTGAGCGGCGGATATGTTGTTCGCGAGCCTGCAGCGTGAGGGTATAGCCCGGCTTGCCGTCGAGATCGACAGTCTTACCGATGATGCGGCCGGGCATCTGCCGCACCAGCTTCTCGCGGCAGCAGAGAAAACCGAAGTAGGGACCACCGGAAGCCAGTGGAGCCCCTAACGGCTGGCCCTCTCCGCAACAGATGTCAGCACCCTGCGCGCCCCACTCGCCCGGTGGCTTGAGTATCGACATGGCAAGCGGATTGACCACCGCGATGGTCAGCATAGCGTTGGCCTGCGCCCAGTCGGTGAGTTGATCCACATCCTCCAGCACACCGAAGAAGTTGGGCTGAGGAATCACCAACGCGGCGAAATCCTCTCCGGCATGGGCATCGAGCGCCTGGCGATCGATCTTTCCCGTCCCGGCCTCATAGGCCACTTCGACCAGTTCGATACCCTGGTTGCGTACGATGCTCCTGACCACCCGGCGATAGAGAGGATGCAGGGTGCGGGGCAGCAGAATACGGTTCGATTTGGACTTGCGATTGGCACGTACTGCCATCAGCACCGCTTCCGCCAACGCTGAGGCACCATCGTAGAGGGAGGCGTTGGAGACATCCATGGCGGTCAGCGCCGTCATCATCGATTGGTACTCGTAGAGCAGCTGCAAGGTGCCCTGGCTCGCTTCGGCCTGATAGGGGGTATAGGCGGTATAGAATTCGCCGCGGGTGGTCAGCTGCCAGACCGCTGCCGGGATGTGGTGGTCGTAAGCGCCGGCACCGATAAAGCAGAGAGGTTGTCCGTCTTCGCGGGCACGCGCCGTCATCAGGCGGGAGACCTCCATCTCCGGCAGGCCGGTCGGTATCGCCTCGAGTTCACCACAGCGCAACTCAGCAGGAATCTCATCGAACAGCGCATCGATGCTATCGACGCCGATGGCGCCGAGCATGTCGCGGATGTCGTCTTCGGTATGGGGAATGAATGGCATGATCGCCTCTTGGGATGATGTTCCTGGTCGAGTGTTTAGTGCTCTTCTTCGGCGACCAGCGCGTCGTAGGCATCGGCATCGAGCAGCGCATCGAGCTCAGCCGCATCAGCAAGTTTCACTTTGAACATCCAACCCTCGCCAAAGGCATCTTCATTGATGGTCTCGGGAGCGCCGTCGAGGGCCTCGTTCACTGCAACCACTTCGCCGTTCACTGGGCTATAGACATCGGAAGCCGCCTTCACCGACTCGACCACGGCACAGTCGCCGCCAGCCGTCACCTCGGCGCCGACTTCGGGCAGGTCGACGAAAACCAGGTCGCCCAACAACTCCTGGGCATGTTCGGTAATACCGATGGTAACGCTACCGTCACCCTCCTCCCGCAGCCATTCATGGGATTTGGTATAGCGCAGATCCTTGGGTGTATTGCTCATGATCTTGTCCTGTCTGTATAGGTAAATAGAGTTGTGGTTAAGAGACGCCAGTCGGAATAGCGCCCCTTGCTAGAGTTCCAGTTGCGACTTGCCGTTACGCACAAATGGCGGTTTTACGATCCGCGCCGCCACCCGTTTACCCCGGATCTCCACCTCACAGGTCTCACCGATATCCGGTGCGACGCGGGCGAAGGCGATCGACTTTTCCAGGCTTGGGGCAAAGCCGCCGGAGGTAACCTCCCCGATCGGGCGCTCACCGTCGAACAGCTGCAAATGGTTACGCAGCACACCGCGACCGGTCAATACCAGACCGACGAAACGTCGGCGGCCAGGATCGTTACGCTGAGCTTCCAGGACATCACGCCCGATGAAATCACGCTCGGCAGGTTCCCAGGCAATGGTCCAGCCAAGACCGGATTCCAGGGGTGAGGTCTCCTCGTCCATATCCGACCCATATAGATTCATGCCGGCCTCAAGACGCAGGGTATCACGCGCACCCAAACCGCAGGGGGCGACACCCGCCTCGTTGAGTCTGTTCCAGAAGTCGGCCGCCTGATCGGCTGGCAGCATGATCTCGAAGCCATCCTCTCCGGTGTAACCGGTGCGGGCCAGAAACCACTCCCCATCTGCGGCTGCATTGAAGGGTTTAAGCTCAGGCCCGGCCTGCTGCAGCGATGGGGAGAGCAGAGGCAGCGCCTTTTCCCGGGCGTTGGGTCCCTGTACCGCAATCATCGCCAGATCGCGCCGGGGTGTAATCGTCAGATCGAACCCGGTTGACTGCTTCTCCAGCCACGCCAGGTCTTTCTCCGTGGTCCCGGCATTGACCACCATGCGAAACCACTGGTCAGTCAGAAAGTAGACGATCAGGTCATCCACTACCCCGCCCTTTTCATTGAGCATACAGGAGTAGAGCGCCTTGCCGCTGAGCTTGAGTTTGTCCACATCGTTGGCGAGCAGACGACGTAAATAAGGTTTGACCTCACTGCCTTTGAGATCGACTACCGTCATATGGGAGACATCGAACATGCCGGCATCGCGGCGAACCTGGTGATGTTCCTCAAGCTGGGAGCCGTAGTGCAGGGGCATATCCCAACCACCAAAGGGCACCATCTTGCCCCCCATGGCCTGGTGGGTCTCGAAGAGGACGGTCTGTTTCATTACGGGCTCCGGTTTACTCAGGCCGCTTAATGCTGTGCGATTGGCCAGCATTAACAGGCACCAACAAAAAAGGCGGCACAGGGAGTTACCCCTGTGCCGCCCCTCTGTCCAAAACCTGAGAGTTTGGCGCCTGGAAGGCGCCTGCCCCGTCGGTGGGCGCCCATGCTGATGCAGGAACGCCACTCTCCAGAGTCGACCTGATTCGTTGTTACGAACCTGCCCTCACGGTCCATTTGCCTGAGCGATTCCGGGCGGATTTGCGCCTTCGGCGTCGGCCTTCTCGCCAGTCAAACAAGCGAGTCACCGATCTCTCCCACGAGGTAGGGGTCGAGCCGAGACTATAACCTGCCCCATGAGGAAAGCCAATGGCGAAAAACCCGGGAATCGAATGGTACTTAACTAAGGCCGGTTAAGGTGGGGCAGAGCCCCACCCTACATCCCGAATGGAACGGTAGGGTGGGGCCCTGCCCCACCAAACGCTCTAAACAGACATATCAGACTGTTGCCTGAGGGAAACCGCAGCGCCAGTTAACGCAAAGCCAATCAGCCTCAGAGTCTTTGGTCATCCACCACGACCACGCTATGCGCGCTCAGACTGGCCGCGCCACAGGAACCTGTAACCGCAACGCTCTGGCCCGCTTCGAGAATACCGCCGGGAGAGACATCAACCAGGGTGTCGGTGATCGTCACCGTCGTCACGGTGGTATCGGCCGACAGCAGAACGGAGAGATCGCCGCTTACACCACAAGGGGTGGTGCCCGGTTCCGCTACCAGGATGAATCCGGCCGACGATGTCGAGCCGATCGTGCCACTGGTGGCCGACAAGCCCATCGCATCGGTATCGACGATGACCACAGCCGCATTCAGATCGGTAGCGTTGGTCATCACCCCGTCAAGCTTGAGCATGCGCCCGAGCAGAATCGCCGTGTAGTCGAGTATCGCGCCCTCTTTGGAGAGAATGCGGGTACCGTTATAGCCGGCCGGACTCTGCAGCGCGACCGAAACCGGGTCGCCCGCATCAAGGCTGAAGCCGGCAGCCGTGGCATCGTTGGTAGCGCTGCCATAGAGCTGGGCGAATGCGCCTGTCTCCACCGCCAGGCCATCGATCGTCAAGCGGGGACGGTGGTCGACCTCGACGATGCCGGAGTCATCGATGAGAACCAGACCGGTCGGTACCACAAGCGCTGGATCATCACAGGCGACATCATCCACATACGGCTGGGAGGCACTCTCCAGCGCCGGATCCCAAAGCCGGCAAAAGCCGTTGCCGGGCCAATCAGCGGCATCCACCGTGGGCGCGCTGAGATCGATAGCCAGCATCTTTACCAGGCCGACGGCAGCGGCCGGCTGCTGCAGATTGCTGTCCACCAGCAGATCACTCAGGGGGCCCGCAGCGCCACCCTTTGTCAGATTATCGAAGAATGCCGAATCGGTGCCCAGTTCGATCAACGCACAATCGGGACCGTCGCTCTGATGCGATGGCAGCGCATCGCACAACAGCACCGTCCCGGCTGCCGCATCGTAATCGGCGATCACGCCATCCAGCCGCACCAACTTACCGCTGAAGCTCTGGTTGATGACATCGATGAAAACCACCGGGCGGAA
>JARRNY010000128.1:0-7446 GCA_037384445.1 Candidatus Thiodiazotropha sp. | reverse complement strand
CCACCTCGCTCGGCATCGACAAACAGTTGGGAGGCCGTAACGCCCCCACAGTCTGGAACGCCGCCTTCCAGTCGGTGCTGTTCTGGGACGGTCGGGCTGACTCACTGGAGGCTCAGGCGAAGGGACCGCTGGTCAATCCGGTGGAGATGGGTATGCCGTCACTGGAGCTGGTGGAGGAGCGGGTGAGAGCCGTCGCCGACTACCGTGAGGCTTTCGACGCGGCATTCAGCCCTGAAGTGCCGATCACCATCGACCGCATTGCCGAGGCGATTGC
Source organism: Candidatus Thiodiazotropha sp. (assembly GCA_037384445.1). Lineage (GTDB taxonomy): Bacteria > Pseudomonadota > Gammaproteobacteria > Chromatiales > Chromatiaceae > Thiodiazotropha. Next base: position 7,172 of record JARRNY010000128.1, on the reverse strand, counting down.
GGCCTACGAGCGGACCCTGATCACCCCTGACACCCCCTACGACCGCTTCGTGCAGGGCGACCTGGATGCACTTACTCCGGCCCAGATGCGCGGTATGCACCAGTTCCAGCGGCTGGGCTGTGTGCAATGCCACTTCGGCCCCAATTTCAGCGGTGCCAGCCTGTTCGACAACCGGGCGCCGTTACGTATCTTTCCCGTCTACCCCACGCCCTACGAAGCCGAGTATGGGCTGACGCAGGATAGTGGCGCCTCCAAAGCTGGCACTGGCCGGGGTAGTTGGCGCGTTCCTTCACTGCGCAACGTGGCGTTGACGGGACCCTGGCTGCATAACGGATCGGTAGACGACCTGGCAGAGACAGTGCGCATTATGGCCAGTGTGCAGCTTGGCTATACGGGGCGCTACCTGGTCTGGTCCGATAGTCATAAGGCGATGGTCGAGTTGTCGCAACCCACCCTCGACGAGGCGACGGTGCAGGATCTGGTAGCCTTTCTAAAGGCGTTGAGTAGCGACCGGTTGCTGAGTTTGATGGCGGCTGAAAACCAGGGTCAGGAGAGGAGTGGCATACTTTAGCCATGCATCGGTGCGGCAAGCCGCACCCTACCCATATTCAAGCTGAAGGCTAGGGCCCTGCTCCACCATAGAACTTATTGCACCCCCAGAGGGGGTAGGTGATCGATGACATGCTAAGCTGCCAGACGCATACCGAAGTGATGTTACGTAAGGCACAGGAGTTCGTCGTGAGCAGTCCCAATGCAAGCCACCCGCTCGCCGATCTAACCTCGGAAGGTCATGAGTTATTACAGGCCGGGCTGGTGCAGAAGAGGTTCGACAGGCCAACCGCAGTGATCCATAAGGGTCAGCAGGTCTCCGGCGCCTACCTGGTCACCCAGGGCCAGCTGCGCGTCTTTACCTACACCCCGCAGGGCAGTGAAGCGACCCTCTATTTTATCCGCCCCGGCGAGACCTGCGTGTTGGCTCTGAACTGTCTCTTCAACGACCTGCGATACCCCGCGTGGGTGGAGACCTCAGCGGATACCAGTGTGGATATCATTCCCGGTAATCTCTACCGCAAACTCTTCGAATGCGAAAGTGCTGTGCAGGACCTGACTGTGAAGGCGCTCTCCACCTTGGTCTTTCGCTTGATGGGGGAACTGGAGCAGATCCATGCCTGCAACCTGGATCAACGGTTGGCCAATTTTCTGTTGAGCAATGCGTCGGACAACGGTGTGCTGCTGACTACCCAACAGACCCTGGCGGGTCACCTTGGTACAACTCGTGAGGTGATCGCGCGCTTGATGCAGGGCTTCGTAGCCGAGGGGCTGGTTACCACCGGGCGGGGGCGGGTGACTATCAACGATGCCCAGGGCCTGGCGCGCCTGGTTAGTATGCACCAGTAACTGCGCCATTCAACTCAGACCCGAATGATACTTAGTTAAGTGATTTAATGGTGGGGCAGGGCCCCACCCTACACCCTGAATTGAACGCTAGGGCGGGGCTCTGCCCCACCAGAATCCATTGCTTAAGCCAAGTAGAGGGGGGCTTGGCGCTTAAGTAAGTGCCATTCTACTCAGACCCCGTTCAGGGGAATGAATCTTTCAGTTTAAAATCATAAGCTTGTACGACTCCAGGGGTCTTTCGTGTCCTTCTGGCGGCGCCCGTGGCCACGCCGGCGAAGATCCTTGTCTGGTTCAAATCTTATCGTTTCCCGGCGATCAGTGCTTTTTCGACGCTGCTCTTTACGTCGCTCGGGTCCAAAATATGGGGCGTGATTGCTCATTCGTAAAACTCCTTCAAAAAATAAAGGGGTCGGTGACAAATAATAGTGATTGCGACCTATCTGAGAACTCTTTTATTAAAAGTGCATGCTTCATGCAAGGTAATATGCACACACGGTGAATCTGACTCCGGAGAGTTGGTTAAGAGGGCTGGGCTTGCCGGTACCGATCTGAGCGGGTGGCAACGGGTCTTCTGGCCTCAGAGTGGTCATCCGCTGTTTCGGCTGAATCTCCTGCAATGGCTGGGTGTTTGTTCGGTGTGGTTTGACGCACTATCAAAGCGGCGTATAGGCTTCAGTTAAGCGACCAGTTGCTGAACAGCTAAATCCGGTGATGCCGGTATGTCGGTACCGACCTTTCTCCAATGGGAGCCTCCATGTTTGCCGAGACCACAGATACCAGTCTGATACCCCTAAAGATGAGTTCATCGATAGTCTCCCTTGATCAGTTCGTCGAGGGTTGGACTCTTGCACGGTTCGAAGGGGAGGCCGATCCGGCTGCAAAACAGTTTGAATATTGGGTCAGCTTCGATTCGCCCTTTGCCAACGTTCCCCTGGTGCATGTGGGCCTTGTCGGTTTCGATATCGACAATCGGGACACAGCTCGTGTGAAGGTCAGGACAGAGAGGATGACCGCCAACGGTTTTATGCTGGTGATCGAGACCTGGCGGCACACCCGCGTTTACGGGGTTGATGTCAGCTGGCTCGCCCTGGGACATGCCTGATTTTTTTCAGTAATAAAAAGCGATCATCGAGAAACAGGCTGATTGTTTTCTGCTGCATCATTGACTGACCACTCCTGGTCTGTGATGGCGGCTTATTTCATATTTTATTCTTTGCTTCCTTAGAGGGCTCTCACTGCAGCTGTCGATCCTGACCGCACTGAGTTGAGACTGATGTTTGATCAAGGTGTCGGTTAGAGATGCTACTCTTCAACTAGGGACTGTTAACACTAATTCAATGCGTTCTGCTGGGGCTGTTTTTGTGCCCAGCAAGGCAGAATCAACATGGTGTGGCCCGGCTACATGAGCGAATGATAACGCCGCTGGGTGTAAAAACAGCTCCAGCCCTTCAGGCTCAACAGGGCGCATTGGATTAGTGTCAGCAGGCCCTAAAGTGTCGGGTTAATAGTCGGGAGCGGATGGATGCTACATACCAGAGTGCAGATACTGCAGGAGATGCCGATCTTTGGCGGGGTCAAAGAGTCGACCATCAAGGCCCTGCTGGATGGCGCCAGGATAAATGAACTCACCAGAGGCGACACGGTATTTCAAGAGGGCGAACTCGATACCTCGATCTATGTGATCGAAATCGGCAGAGTATCGGTCTTTCGTCACTGGGAAGGAGAGAATTATAAATTGAGAGAACTCGGCGAGGGAGACTGCTTTGGTGAGATGGCGCTGATGGATTTCAAACCCCGTAGTGCAACGGTGATTGCTGATACGGATTGCAGTCTGATACAGATCTCCGCCGCCCAGCTTGGTGCCCTCTATGGTAATGATCCGGAACAATACACGCTTATCCTGATGAATCTCGGGCGAGAGGTTTGCCGGCGGCTTAGAGAGGCGGATAAACGGTTGTTTCTACTGGAAGTGAATGAATCCCGGTGACAAAAAAATAAGATAAGAATGCAATTTTGTTCGATCTAGTCTTCTAGCATGGGGCTGTCTCTGCCACGCCTGCCAGTGAGGCGATAGTCGCGTGATTCAGAATCCATACTCCCGCTCGACCTTGCAGACACGAACAACGAATGACTTATACCAGTCATGGGCCTGTCCTTGCGCCTGACGATGGGTGGCGTTCTCTTTCCACGCTGAAATCGCATCCAGACTCGACCAATAGGAGACCGAGATCCCGATCTCCTGGCGCGCGCTTTCGAAACCGAGAAAGCCAGGTTGTTTCGCGGCCAGTTCCACCATGGCCTCGGCCGTCCTGGCGTAGCCATGGTCGCCGTCATTTCTGATCGAAGTAAAGATGACTGCGTAGTATGGCGGCTTGGGTGTCTTTGCGGGCGAATCCATTCAGGCTTCTCCTTCTACGGTTTTTTTGCGATATCACTGAAACAGATACTCCCTCCTTTGGGAGGGGAAGTTATGTCAGGCCACATAGTTACCCAATAACTGATCAGGATCGACGTGGTGGCATTTCGTCATGCGCCGGCAGAGTGGATGGGTCGGTATACCAGACGGCCTGTGAGGCACAGAAAATAGATTGCGATGGACGGATGACGGGATCACCATCCAGGGTGCCGGCCGGTACGATCACTGCTCTACCGGTCTGTGCCAGCCAGGGTAGGGATGAGCCGCAGTGGGTACAGAAGGCGGTGGCAAAGTGCTTGGCCTCTTTCAAGGCGAATCGACCGACAAGCTCTTCTCCTGTTAACCAGGCGAAATCCTTTGGCGATACCATCAGATTGGCAGCGAAGGCGCTGCCGGTGAACTTCCGGCAGCGGGAGCAGTTGCAGTATTGAAAAATACCCAGGTTGCCGCTGATGGCGTAGGAGACCTTTTGGCAGAGGCAGCTGCCGGTTACGCGGTTGTCACTCATGTTTTTGCTTCCTCAGGTGGTTTGCTTAACGCCGGCATAGCGGACGCCGGAGAGCATCGACATCTCGTGTTTCCAGGTAGAGAGGTCGTCACTGTTGAATTGGTTCAGATTGTCGTGACCGCAGGCTCGGGCCATGACGCTCATCAGTTCGACCGACGCCAGTAAGTAGTTTTGCAACTGCTGACTGGAACGCTCCACATCGAGCCGGGCGCGAAGTTCGGGTTTCTGGGTTGCAATACCAGTGGGGCAGTTGTTGGTGTTGCAGATGCGTGCAGCGACACAACCGATCGACTGCATGGCGCTGTTGGCGATGGCGATACCGTCGGCCCCCAGGGCCATCGCCTTGACGAAGTCCATGGGCAGGCGCAGTCCGCCGGTGATGATGAGGGTAACGCGGCCGCTGGCGCCCTGGTCATCCAGGTAGCGCCTGGCCCGTGCCAGCGCCGGGATGGTCGGCACGCTGATATGGTCACGGAAGATCTCCGGTGCAGCGCCAGTGCCGCCGCCCCGACCGTCGAGAATGATGTAGTCGGCGCTGGCGTCGAGGGCGAACTGGATGTCCCGCTCGATATGGTTGGCGCTGAGCTTGAAACCGACCGGAATGCCGCCGCTGATCTCCCTTACCCGGTCGGCAAAACATTTGAAGTCTTGCGCCGAACTGAGGTCGCTGAAGGTGGGCGGGGAGATGGCGGGTTGTCCCTCCGGGATCTGTCGCACCTGGGAGATCTTGCCGGTGTTCTTACTCCCCGGCAGGTGACCGCCGGTGCCGGTCTTTGCGCCCTGTCCACCCTTGAAGTGGAAGGCCTGGACCCTATCCAGCAGTGATTCGGAATAGCCGAAGCGGGCGCTGGCCAACTCATAAAAGTAGCGGCTGTTCTCTGCCTGCTCTTCCGGCAGCATGCCACCTTCACCGGAACAGATGCCGGTACCGGCCAGCTCGGCTCCCCGCGCCATGGCGACCTTGGCCTCCTCGGAGAGGGCGCCGAAACTCATGTCGGAGACGAAGAGTGGGATCTTCAGTAGCAGCGGCTTTTTTGCCTCGGGCCCAACCACCAGTTCGGTGGCGACCGGGTGATCCTCCAGCAGAGGTTTAGTCGCCATCTGCGCCACTATGATCTGCAGATCGTCCCAATGGGGGAGTTGGTGACGGGGAACACCCATAGCGGTCATAGGTCCATGGTGGCCCAGTTTGGAGAGGCCCTCCCGCGCCAGCTGGTGAATGAAAGCGACCTGCGGCTCCTCTGTCGTCGGTTGTGCCTCCGGCGCCTGTCCATGTTCGGTCTTTGGGCCTGGACCCTCTTGGCCTATCTGCTCGCTGCTGAAGTTGTTATGGGTGCCGTCGCAGTAAGGCGCATTGCCAGTGTGTTTGCAGTTGCAGAGATAGGCATCCCCATCCTCTTCGGCGACAAAGGCTTTGGGTGTGAATGCGGTGCCGGAATGTGAGCCATCGCAGAAGGGCTGATTGTTGGAGCGGCCGCAGCGGCAGAAGTAGTACTCCTCGCCTTTTGTCAGTGAGACAGCTTTTGGCTTGTTATCGGCGATGATGGGTTTACTCATGACTCCTCCAAAAATACCGCAGGAAATGAACGGATATGAGCTGTGTTAGTGGTCGATCACGTTGTGCGTGTGCCGTTCATGGGCTGCTATTCTCTGCGCGTGTTGTTAGTAAGTTACTTTGTGCGGGAGAGAAATCCTAGTAATAGAGCATGTTTGCGTATTGGCAGCAATTTTCGAAATCTTAGCAGTGATGGGGTATCAATAGACTTGAGGTGTGTGCGGAATCCGGTTTGGAATATTATTTTCTTCAGTTTCAATGCAGCCCTACTCAACCCTCTCTCTATCTCTCTCTGGATGCGGGCAAGTGAAATAGCATCACTCGATATATTGGTGCCGGTTGATCCCCAGCCGCTTGATGCGCGAAGCGAGTGTGGTTGGTTTGACCTTCAGGGTTTGCGCTGCCCCCTGGTGACCGAAAAGCCGGCCATTACACTGTTTCAACGCCGCGATGATGTTGTCGACCTCCCGTTGGCGAAGTTCTTCTTCAGTCTGAATGGTTGCGGTTTGAGTGGCAGGTGGTTGTATGCTGTCTCTGTTCTGATGGTTTATGCTGAAATCGAGGTGTAGGCGTTGATGCTGGGAGAGGATAACGGCACGCTCGATGACGTTGATCAGTTCCCGGATGTTGCCGGGCCATGGATAGGAGAGCATACGGTCCATGTCGCCCTGGGTGAACTGCAGTTCGCTCTTGCCGAACTTCGAACAGGCGAGTTTAAGGAAGTGGCTGGCGAGAATGGGGATGTCCTCTTGGCGCTGACGCAACGGAATGGAGACGATGGGGAAGACGTTGAGCCGGAAGTAGAGATCTTCCCGGAAATGGTGCGTCTCGACTTCGCTGCGCAGGTCCCGGTTGGTGGCGGCAATGATGCGTACATCCACATGGCGGGTGACCGACTCGCCTACCCGCTCGAACTGCTGCTCCTGCAGTACCCGCAACAGCTTGCCCTGCAACTCCAGCGGAATCTCTCCGATCTCATCCAGGAACAGCGTGCCGCCGTCGGCCAACTCAAAGCGGCCGGCGCGGTCGCTGATGGCGCCGGAGAATGAGCCCTTGATGTGGCCAAAGAATTCACTCTCAAACAGTTCACGAGGAATCGAGGCGCAATTGACCCTGATCATGGGGCGGTCGTGGCGGCTGCTGCCCTCATGGATAGCGCGGGCGATCAACTCCTTGCCGGTGCCGGACTCGCCGGTGATAAGTACGGCAGCGTCGGTAGGCGCCACCAGTTCAATCTTTTGGATTACCTGCGTGATGGCGCTACTGCGGCCGACGATCTCCTTGTAGTTGTGTTC
>JARRNY010000127.1:0-8138 GCA_037384445.1 Candidatus Thiodiazotropha sp. | reverse complement strand
TGACAATTTCGCCGGCAACATCAATACGGCCAAGCCGCTGCTGCGTGAATTGGCCAGACTTAAAATACGCTGGATCACGCAGATGAGTATCAACGCAGCGCATGACGAGGAGTTCCTCGCCCTGATGCGCCACAGCGGTTGCACCGGTGTGCTGATCGGTTTCGAATCGCTCAATCCGGACAATCTCTCCGCGATGAAAAAGGATTTCAACCTGATGAAAAGCGGGTACCAAGGCGCCCTGAACAATCTAAGACGGCACAACATCCGCGTTTATGGCACCTTTGTCTTCGGCTACGATCACGACAGCGCCGAGTCCTTCGATGAAGCAGTTGAATTCGCGCTGGAACAAAAGTTTTACATCGCCGCCTTCAACCACCTGACCCCGTTTCCCGGCACTCCGCTCTACCAGCGCCTGCAACAGGAAAACCGCCTGCACTACCCAGCCTGGTGGCTCGATCAACGTTATCGTTACAACGATGTCCCTTTCTCACCGGCACGTTTACAGGCCGAAGAGATCACCCGCTTTTGCGTAGCCTCACGCAAGCGCTTCTACTCGCTGAAAAACATTCTGCGACGCGGGCTTTCCCCGATCAACCGCAGCGATCTGTTTATGTTCCGCCACTTCTTCCCGATCAACCTGATGCACACAGTAGAGATCAACAAGCGCAACGGCTACCCGCTTGGCGATGAAGAGTGGAAAGGCACCTTGCTCACGGCAGATGTAATGGCATGAACAAGCAGACTGCCCTGCAAGCCGGAAGCCAAACTGGGCAATCAGAGTATCGTGCCGGAAAAACTGTCTACCGTATCGCCAGCAAAGAGGACGACGCCATGCTGCGCGAGATCCTGCGCCTCACGCCGATGACCTCCTGGGTAACCCTGTCGAGCGAACACGAACCCGGTTATTTCGATTCTGCCAACCTGTTCGGCCAACGCGATACTCTGATCGCTGAACGAAACGATGCGCATTCATCACCAGTCGGCATGTGTTCATGGTCCGGCATGAAGTTGTTCATCAATGGTCGGCAGACGCAGGCCGGTTACCTCGGCGAGCTACGCGTCTTGCCTGGCTTTCGCAAACGTCCCGGCATCGTTCGCAACGGCTTCCGCGCGGTTCGCTTGTTGGCCCCGGATTATCCGCACTGGTTCACCAGCATCGCTGTCGATAATGCTGTAGCGAGACGACTGCTCGAAGCCAACCTGAAGGGCATGCCGGTTTATCGCCCACAGGGTGAGCTGTTCACGCTGGCGCTACCGACCTCCATTCGACGCAGAGAGCATTGCCTGCAGCCTGCTACCATCGCCGATTTGCCGGAGCTGGTCGAGTTTTACAATCAACAGGCTATGAACTTCCAGTATGCACCTGTACTCACTGAGTCCTGGCTACGCCAACTGGATGGTGACAACGGGCTGTATCTATCGGATTTCCACCTGCTACGTGTCAACGGCCGGCTACGCGCCTGCTTCGCCTTGTGGGACCAGCGCCGTCTCAAGCAGACCGTCGTGCGCGGTTACCGTTTCCCGCTGGCACAACTGCATAGCATTTACAACCTGTTCGCACGCTTGAGCGGTAGACTCACCCTGCCCCCGGTCGGCGTGGCCATCGATTACCTGTTCATCGCATTCTTTGCCGTTGCGCCGGAGATGGAGAAAACAGAGCTTCGACAGGTCATCGATTCGGCGCTGGCACTGACCGCGCAACGTCGAATCTCCTGCGCGATGTTTGGCCTCGCTGCAGAAAATCCACTGCTTAAATTACTCTCCGGCTACCGCGTACAAACCTATCGCACCTGTATCGAGGCGGTCCACTGGCCCGACCAGACGAGCACCGATTGCACATCCGCCGGTCGCATCGTCCAGCCGGAGATCGCGCTGCTATGAGGCTTGATCGTATCACGCTGCTGCGACCCAACATGGGCAACTACCGCTCGACCGATGCGCTACCACCGATGTCGATGTCGATCCTCGCAGCGCTTACTCCAAAAGATATCGAGATCAGCTTCTACGATGACAAGCTCGAGGTCATTCCCGAGGATGACCATCCCGACCTGGTCGCGATTTCAGTCGAAACCTTCACCGCCCGCCGCGCCTACGAACTTGCTGAACGGTACCGTGCCATCGGTATCCCGATCATCATGGGCGGCTACCATCCGAGTTTTCTGCCTGACGAGGCCTTGCAACATGCTGATGCCATCGTCATCGGAGATGCCGAAGGCGTCTGGGAAACGGTTCTCGCCGATGCTCGTAACGATTGCCTGAAAAAGATTTACCAGGGTGGCAACCAGATAGGCCTGGAGAATTTTGCGGTCGACAAGTCGATCTTCAGCGGCAAGAAATACATGCCGGTCGAGCCGGTGCAGTACAGCCGTGGCTGTCGCTTCACCTGTGATTTCTGTTCCATCCATGCGTTCTACCAGAAGAGTCTGCGCATACGACCGCTGGATAACCTGGTCGCAGAACTGGAGACACTGAACCGGCGCAAACTGGTGTTCTTCGTCGACGACAACCTGTTCTCCTCGCGCCACGACCTCGAGGCCTTGCTCAAAGCACTGCAACCCCTGGGGCTACGCTGGTCCTGTCAGATCAGCATCGATATTGCCCGCGATGAAGATCTTCTCGACCGTATGGCACAGGCCGGCTGCATGTTCGTGCTGATCGGTTTCGAATCCCTCTCCGACGCCAACCTGAAACAGATGGGAAAACCCTGGAACCAGGTCGCCGGCGACTACCGCCAGGTCGTGGCCAAACTTCATCAACGCGGTATCGCTGTCTATGGCACTTTTGTATTTGGCTACGATGACGATACACTGGATCTGATCGACCGCAGCCTGGAATTTGCGATCGAATCCCGGCTGGAAATCGCCAACTTCAACCCATTGACGCCAACCCCGGCATCACCCTTGTACGAGCGTCTGCTTGGCGAAGGCCGCCTGCTGTCCAAACACTGGTGGCTCGATCCAAACTACCGCTATGGTGATCCGATCTTCCGTCCAATGAAAATGGAGCCGGAACAGTTCGCACAGAAGTGCTTCGATGTGAAAAAAGCCTTCTATTCCTGGCGTTCGATCTCAACCCGGGTACTCGGTAGTGATGCCGGTATTCACCCTTTCCGCACTGGGATCGTAGGCCTTGCCAATGTCATTTCCAGGCGCGAGGTCTACCGCAAGCAGTACCGGTCACTTGGGGCCTGATATGAGAATCACCTTCATCAAACCCAATATCGGCCGCCGCGAGCATAGCCTCTACATCGATCACGGGCGCATGGAACCACTGATGCTCGCAGTACTGGCGGGACTGACCCCGCCGGATGTCGATGTCAGGCTGTTTGACGACCGCATGGAGACGGTCGATTTTGATGAAGCAACCGATCTGGTCGCGATCACCGTGGAGACCTATACCGCGCGGCGCAGCTATGAAATCGCCGCCGAATACCGGGCACGCGGTGTACCGGTCATTCTCGGCGGCATGCATGTCACCCTGTTGCCGGATGAAAACGCGCTGCATGCCGACAGTATCTTTCTCGGTGATGCCGAATCGCTGTGGCCACAGGTTGTCGAGGATGTCCGACGTGGCCGCCTGCAACCCCGTTACCAGGCCGAGCCCGGCATCGCACAATACAATGGCGTGATGCCACGCCGGGACATCTTTGTTGGCAAAGGCTACCTACCGATGACCTTGATGCAGTACACCCGTGGCTGCCGCTTTGCCTGCAGCTTCTGTGCAGTCAGCAAGTATTTCGAACGTAAGCACTACATCCGCCGCATCGACGAGGTCATCCGTGAAATCAACGAACAGGAACGGCGCTTCATCTTTTTTATCGATGACAATATCGCCACCGACCACAATGCCCTGAAAGATCTTTGCCGTGAACTGATTCCACAGAATATCCGCTGGATCAGCCAGGCCAGTCTCGATGTCACTAAGGACCCTGAACTGATGAGGCTAATGGCTGACAGCGGTAATATCGGTCATGTCATGGGCTTCGAGAGCATCACCCCGCAGAGCCTGCGCGATGCACGCAAAGCGCCGAATATTGCAAGTTTTTCCAACTACATCAACGAGGTCAGGATTCTGCGGGAACACGGCATGCAGACCTGGGCCGCGTTCACCCTAGGCTACGATAGCGATACGCCTGAATCGATACTGGCAACCCTCGACTTCGCACTGAAGAATCGTTTCACCTTTGCTGCATTCAATATCCTGATGCCCTACCCGAATACAGCGCTGTACAACAACCTGCAAAAACAGGGTCGGCTGCTGTATGACGGTAAATGGTGGCTGCATCCTGAATACCGCTTTAATCAAGCCGCATATATACCGCGTAACATGACACCGGATGAATTGACCGATGTCTGCCACCAGGCTCGTCAGCGATTCAACAGCATCCCTTCACTGCTGTACCGTTTCTCCGATGTCAAAACCAACCTGAAAACCCTATGGCGCGCCGCATCCTATTGGCGTTACGCAACGCTGTTCCGACGCGAGGTCTACCGTAAGCACAAGATGAGGTTCGGTCTGAAATGAGCCGCAAGCTGCTCGATTGGTACCAGTACCTGGCGCCCGCTATTCTGACACCTTTGTCATTATGGCTATGGTGGCAAGAGTATTCAGGCGATCTCTACCTATTGTCGATCACCTGGCTGTTACCGATCTTGTATGCCTATATCGTTCCCGCTATCGGTACCAACGTGCTCAAGGTCTGGGAGTTCGATACCCGGCTGCGTCTGGGCAGATTTCGCCCGCATCATGGCTTCGTCTTCGGCAGTGCCACATCGATGCTGGCCTGGTTCTGTCATGGTGATTCTGCTGCTGGACTAATCGATGTACTGGGATACGCCTTCATCCTCGCCTCTGTACTTGGATTCTGGAATATCGTTTATGACATCCGTGCGATCGAGAGCGGCCTGCTCAAAGTCTACAATCAGCCCTGGGCTGAAGGAAAGGATGCCGCCACGATCACAATGGATTACGCCCCGTGGTTTTTTGCCGGCTTCGGCATAGTCTTTGGTGCGACGATCGGGCTGACGGAGTGGTGGGTCAATAGCGGCGCCATCAACACGCCTCTGTTTATCGTTTACTTCACCTGCGCTCTACTTCTCTCTATGGCGATTCCGGTTATCGGCTACCGTCAACAATCCTGGCGGCGACACGGCCATTCCGGGTGTCATCCGGTAGAAAAGAAGGACCTGGAGAGAGAGAACGAGATGGGTAGTGCTTGATGGATCAGGAATGACATATGTCTGGAATAAACACAATCACTAGGGTATACCGGTTTTATTTTTTTCCAGTTGTTGCGTAGGGGCCCTCGAAAAACAGTAGATCCTCTGATCCGTTTTACCCAGTGGTATCCTAACTAATCGCGCTTACAGGGATAACATCCATGACCCACAACATCGACCTGACACAGTATCCGATACCGGACAGGCTGAATATCATACTGTTGCTCTTGCTGCTACCGGTCACATGGCTGTTATTGTGGATGGCATCTCACCTGTCATGGGGATGGTCGCTTACTGCCGCCTTTCTGTTCGCACATTTCAACAACACAGCATTCTCATTTCTGCACGAAGCCGTGCATGGAATCTTTTCACGTAATCGTGTGGTCAACGAAATCGCCGGCATCATCAGCGCGGCCCTGTTGCCAACCTCGTTCACCCAACAGCAGATTGCTCATCTCGGTCACCATCGGCGCAACCGCACCGATACGGATTTATACGATTACTACCTGCCGAATCAGGCACGCTGGCAGCGCAACTTCCAGTTATACACAGGTAACCTGATGGGCTTGTACTGGTTATGTATTCCACTGAGCAACCTGATCTTCCTGCTAACTCCGTGGTTATACAAGTCGCGTTGGTTCATCGAGGGACCAGCCCGCTTTCTCGGATTCGAGGCCTATATCCGTGAAATTGCCAGCCATGGGGTATGGCGCATATGGTTCGAATGCCTGTGGGCATTGGGCTACCAGGTTGCGATCTGGTTTATGCTGGATCAGAACTGGGTCGGCTGGTTGCTCTGTTACGGAGCCTTCGCACTGCACTGGTCCGCGCTGCAATACGTCGATCACGCCTGGAGCCCGCGCGATATCATCGAAGGCGCATGGAACCTGCGGGTATCGAAGCCGGCACGCTGGTTGGCGCTGAATTACCATTGCCATCTGACCCATCACCGACACCCTCAACTGTCGTGGCTGTACCTGCCACGCTTGAGTGATGACGACGCCAGTCAACCCGGTTTCTGGAAGATTTACTTCAGCCTGTGGCGTGGGGTGCAGCCGGCACCACCGATGGGTAGTCCGGCCAGGATATAGAAAAATTAAACCTGCTTTTTCCGACGACGCAGGAGATTAATAATCAACATAACGATGATTCCAAGGACGAAACCGCCGATAGCGAAGTAGACCAGCGAGTTCTCTGCTTCGGCGAGGATCGGGTTATCGAGGAAATTGGTGCCGATGTGCAACGACAGAATGCGCCACTTGCCATCATCATCGCGGATCACGGTCGCGGTCCAGCGCGTAAGCATTTCGTAATAACGGCTGTCTGACAGTACATAATTTTCCTGGCCGGAGCCGCGCACGATACCGATGGTTTTATCCGCATAAAGCTCGGTCTGGGCATCCGCAGTCAGTTTCATCTCGACCTTTTTCAGGTAACCGTCTTCACCAAACCAACGGTCGAAGTAGGCACCGATCTCGTCGCGTGATGAGATGATTTCCTGGTTGATTGTGGTCACCCGCAGGTTCTCATGAAAGTACGGAGCAAGATCATGATAGCGCTGTTCATTCACCGCCTGTTCAATACCTTGCAATAACTCACGTAACTCCTGGTGGATTTCCTGATCGGCTTCCTGCGCGACCGCGGTCAGAGGTAGAATGGACAATAAAAACAGGGTAATCAGACGTTTAAGCATAGCTCTTCCGTGACAAGTAGTAATAATAGGAGAGTACTGCAATCAGTAGCCCGCTACCGACATCGAGCAGATGATGCTGATGCACCAGCAGGGTCGACATGCATAATAAACCAAGCCATAGCCAGAGGGCTATTTTTGCCCCACTGTGGCTGATACCTTCAAGCACTGCAAGTGCAATCACAGCGCTGAACACAACGTGTAGCGATGGCACCAGGTTATGCGGCAGATCGATTGAAAACAACTGCGCGAAGAGATTCTTGTAAAACGAATCTTGCGGTTCAATCCGCTCGAACCCGAGTTGAGTTGGTATCAACAAAAATATCACACCAGATACGATTGTGACCACAACCAATTGCTTGCCCAGGCGCTTCAATTGCTCCTGATTCAGCAAAAAAGGCGGCAGCAGAAACAAGCCATACATCGATATATATATCCAGAAAAATTCTGGCACTAACGGGATTCTCAGCTCCGCCTGAAGATATAACGGATAGGTTTCCGCACGTTGGGCAGTCAGCCAATTGCAGGTCGGATAGATGGAAAAAAAGGCAACGCCGACCCAGAAAGCCCAAATACCCTTGGTGTCCTTATTAAAAGAGCCAGGTTGAACTACAGGTCACTGCTACCAATACGATAGGCTGATTATAGATTGCTAGCGACCCATATACTCCCAAATGACCCTACCCCCATAGGGATCTGACTGAATCACGCATGGTCAGCAAAAGCCACCCGTATTGGATTGAATATTCGGTGATCCTGTGTCGTATTTTTATTTACAGCCCAGTATTATTCTTTACTGCTTCTTAGTCAAAAACTGTTGCTGCAGAAAGCTTTGACTACCAGCTTTAGTTTCAGGACGCGATGGCCTACTACGCCGAACTGGAGACCTTCAGTAAACTGACCGATATGCCAAGTCAGTAATTACCCTGACTGTCTCTGGGGCACGCCAAGATACGCAAAAAGGTCAGCCGCACCCTCAACGACGATTACTATTACCAACTTGATGCCATGCATAGCCGGGAGGCAATACCTGACCGCTTCCCTAGTGCAGGCCCGACTAGGCGGGCCTGCTATTGTCAGTTTGTGGCTTGAATTATCAAGGCGTGTATTCGACCTCAGCCCTGATTTCAGTAACCCTCAGCTCGGGCGGTCCTCCGAGATCCCGCTTGATGCTCACCTGAAGGTTCCCGATATCCGCCAGATCGAGAGTACCACCGTCGGAATCGGTG
>JARRNY010000126.1:0-11844 GCA_037384445.1 Candidatus Thiodiazotropha sp. | reverse complement strand
ATCTCATCGGAGAGCAGGTCCAGATTCGGCAGCATGACTATCTCTATGCGCCGGTTGAGCTTGCGTCCCTCGGGTGTGGCGTTGTCCGCTTTCGGATGAAATTCGCCATAGCCCGCGGCTGATATATTCGATGGGCTGACGCCTGTGTCTATCAACAGATGAAGAACGGAAAGCGCACGCCTGGTCGAAAGCTCCCAGTTGCTTGGATAGAGGGCGCTTTTTATCGGTTTGTTATCGGTATGTCCCTCCACCTGAAAACGTCTATCCTGGAACTGGGCGAGTATACCTGCCACCTGTGTCAGGGCCTTTCTGCCGGCGCTGTTGAGTTCCGCGCGGCCACTGTCGAACAGAATGTTGTCGGGTAGTTCGATGACGATTCTTCCGTTCTTGATGGTGACGCTTAGCTGGCCTGCGTCGATCATCTCCTGTAGCCGAGAGACGAACTGCGCGTAGATTTCATTCCGCTTCATTGTCTCTGCTTCCAGATCCTTGAGCATCTCTATCTGCAGGTTCGATTCCTTCAGCTCCTGTTGCAGGTCCTGGCGCTTGACATGCAGGTGGAAGAGTTCCTCGCTGGCCGTGTCGAGCTGATGTTTCAATTGCGTGAGTTGGCTGTTGCTGGCCTCGATCTCGTTGCGCGAGATATCGAGTTCACTCTTGGCGGCAGAGAGTGATTGCTGGGTGTCGGAGAGCTCCTGTAATGCCTCATCGTATTTTCGCGAGGAGACACACCCTGTCGTGAGTATGCTGACTGTCAGGATGATGGCGATTCGTGTATGCATGGAAAGGTCTCTACCTGTGGCTTTCGATGTTGATAAGGCTACTGCAAACTCAGTGCAATCGTCGTGTGTTGATTGGGTAATTGGGCTTACTGATGTATCGGTAATATCGTGTCTTGTGATCTGTTTCACTCATTTTCTTCATTCAAACAAACCAATGGTGTTGAATCAATTTCCTTGTTGCCTGAAACCAGCTCTGTGCTGGCCGTCCGTTTCAATCACTTCAAAAAGCTTCGCAACGCCTTGCCGGTTTCCGATCGCTTCCATGCTTTGATGAGCGTTTGCGCGGTTCCTTCGGCAACTACCTCACCGCCGGCGTCACCGCCCTCCGGGCCCATGTCGATACACCAATCGGCTTCTGCGATGACGTCGAGATTGTGCTCGATGATGACAGCGGAGTGTCCTGCGTCTACCAAGCGGTGCAGAACGCGAATCAACTTCTCCACGTCAGCCATATGCAACCCCACGGTCGGTTCGTCGAGTACATATAGAGTGGGAGTAAAGGTTCGTGCATTGGGCTTGGCTTTGGCAAGTTCAGTCACCAACTTAATGCGTTGCGCTTCACCGCCGGAAAGGGTGGGACTCTGCTGGCCGAGGGTAAGATAACCGAGGCCGACATCCTGCAGCAGCTGTAACGCATGGTGAATATTGGCGTGGTGTTCGAAGAACTCAACCGCTTCGTCGATGCTCATGGCGAGGACGTCGCCAATCGACTTGCCACGGTATTTTACCGCCAGGGTCTCCGGGTTGAAACGCGCGCCGTTACAGGATTCACACAGGGTCTTTACATCGGGCAGGAAGCTCATCTCCACACGAGTCATGCCCTGGCCCTGGCAGGTTTCACAGCGACCGCCCTTGGTGTTGAAAGAGAAACGCCCGGCGCTCCAGCCATGGATGCGCGCATCCTCGGTCTGGGCATAGAGCTTGCGGATCTCGTCCCAGAAACCGATGTAGGTCGCGGGGCAGGAGCGAGGGGTTTTACCAATGGGTGTCTGATCGACCTCCAGTACACGCTCGATTGCCTGCCAGCCATCCAACTTGTCGCAACCGTGATACTGGTCATTGGCAACTCGGCCTTTCTTCCTTCCGCGGGAAAGCAGGTTCTTCAAGGTCTTGACCATCACATCGCGTACCAGGGTCGACTTGCCGGAGCCGGAGACACCACTGACACAGACCAGACGCTGCAGCGGGATGACGAGATCCACCTGCTTGAGGTTGTTGAGGCTGGCTCCAGTCACTCTCAGCGTACTTTCGCTTTGTGTCGGACGCGCTACGAACAGCGGATGCTGCAGTGGATTGGCAAGGAACTGACCGGTTAGCGACGCCTTGTTCTTCTCCAGTTGTTTGACTGTGCCGGTATGGATGACGTGACCGCCACGAACGCCAGCGCCAGGGCCGATGTCGATGACGTGTTCAGCGCTGCGGATGGTCTCTTCATCGTGCTCCACCACAACGATGGTGTTGCCCTTGCCTTCAAGATTTTTCAAGGTCTTGAGCAGAAGTCTGTTGTCGCGAGGGTGCAGGCCAATGGTTGGCTCGTCGAGGATATAGCAGACGCCGCGCAGATTGGAGCCGAGCTGAGCGGCCAATCTGATGCGTTGGGCTTCACCGCCGGATAGGGTCGGTGCTGCGCGGTCGAGGGTGAGGTAGTTGAGACCGACCTCCTGAAGGAACGCTAAGCGTGAGATGATCTCGTTCACTACGTCGCGACCGATGGCCTGTTCTCTGGCGCTGAGCTCCAGCGCCTTGAAGATCTCAATCGCCTCATCCACCGGCACGGCGGTGTAATCGGCGATATTCCAGTCATGGAAGTAGACGGCCAGCGCCTCCTCATTGAGACGAGCGCCTTCGCAGCTTGGGCAGGTTTCCGGCTCCTGTTCCTGTACGAGCCATTCGCCCTCTTCGCCGCTCTGCTCTTCGCTGAATCCGTGCAGAACGGTGCCGGTGCCATAACAGCTTGAGCACCAACCGTGTTTGGAATTGTAGGAGAAGAGACGCGGGTCCGGCTCTTCGAAACCACGGCCGCAGTCGGGGCAGGAGCGATGGGTTGAGAAGTGATGCTCATCTCCCCAGTCGCCACCACGCTTGACCAGCGCTACCCGCACGGTGCCTTTGCCGTGGTCGAGAGCCTGATCAAGCAACTCACGCAATTCGTTTTCGTGCTCAGGTGTGACGACTAACTCGCCGAGCGGCAGATCGATGTTGTGTTCGTGATAGCGGTCGAGTTGCGGCCACTGGTCGGTAGGCAGGGGTTCGCCGTCGACGCGTAAAATCGGGTAGCCCTTGCGACTGGCCCACTGCGCCAGCTCCTTGTAGATACCTTTGCGGCTGATGATCAGCGGAGCCAGCAGGGCGATCTTCTTATTGCGATAGTCTTGCAGCAGATGGGCGAGGATGGCATCGCGCGACTGCGGCTCGATGGGCACCTGGCACTCAGGGCAGTATTGAATGCCCAGCTTGACGAAGAGCAGGCGCAGGAAGTGGTGTATCTCCGTCAGGGTGCCGACGGTACTCTTATGACCGCCGCGGCTGGTGCGCTGTTCGATGGCCACTGTAGGCGGAATGCCGAACACCGCATCCACATCAGGGCGTGAGGCCGGTTGCACGAACTGACGCGCATAGGCGTTGAGCGATTCGAGGTAGCGGCGCTGACCCTCGTTGAACAGGATGTCGAACGCAATGGTCGATTTGCCTGAGCCGGAGACTCCGCTGATGACCGTGAACTTCCCGCGCGGGATCTCCAGCGAGACGTTCTTCAGGTTGTGCTCGCGGGCATGGATGATTTCGATGGAGTTGTTTGATTTCCCCTCTCCCCGTCCCTCTCCCGCAAGGGGAGAGGGGGCGTTTCGTTCAGCGCCTTTCGACCTGGCGGGAGAGGGGGCGCTTCGTTCTGCTCCCTCCCCCCTGGCGGGGGAGGGTTGGGGAGAGGGGGATCTTCCGCCAAGTTGTTGCAGCGCCGCCCGATAGTCCCGCAATGCCTTGCCGGTGTGGCTGGTGGGATGGCTGGCGACCTCCACCGGCGTGCCTTCGCACACCAGTTCACCGCCGTCATCGCCGCCCTCGGGACCGAGGTCGATGAGCCAGTCACTAGCGGCAATGACGTCGAGATTATGTTCGATCACCAATAGCGAGTGGCCCTCTCGCTGCAGACGGCGCAGTGCTTTGAGCAGCACGGCAATGTCGGCAAAGTGCAGGCCCGTGGTCGGTTCGTCGAGCAGGAATAAAAGCTTGTCGCCCTGTTTTTTCTTCTTACCCGTTTTCGCCAGATAACCGGCCAGTTTGAGGCGCTGTGCCTCACCCCCGGACAGGGTCGGCACCGGCTGGCCCAGGCGCAGGTAGGCGAGACCCACGGTGAGTTCAAGGATGTCGGCCACCGACTTGCCGCCTATCTTCACCTCCAGCACTTGATTACGGTAACGCTTGCCGTTGCAGTCGGGACAGCGCAGATAGACGTCCGAGAGGAACTGCATCTCCACGTGTTCGAAGCCGGAGCCGTTGCAGGTCGGGCAGCGACCGTTACCGGCATTGAAGCTGAAGGTGCCAGGCGTGTAGCCGCGTTGCTTGGCGATTTTGCTGTTGGCAAACTGTTTGCGGATCGCATCCCAGGCGCCGACGTAGCTCACCGGGTTGGAGCGCGAACTTTTTCCAATTGGCGCTTGATCCAGCATCACCACAGCGTCGATCTGTTCGTGGCCTTTGATCGCCCTGTGCGCGCCGGGGATCTCTTCCGGGGTGCCCTTTAATTTGCTTAGGGCGTTGAACAGGATCTCCTGTACCAAGGTCGACTTGCCGGAGCCGGAGACGCCGGTGAGGGTGACCAGGCGATTGAGTGGGATACGCACATCGATGTTTTTCAGATTGTGCTCAGCGGCGCCGAGGATGGTGATCAGGCCCCCCTTACCCCGGCCCTCTCCTGCGAGGGCAGAGGGGGCGTCACTTTCGGGCTGCTCCGCCACCTTCAATTCGCCTTTGAGGTATTTCGCGGTGAGGGAGTGCTTGTCGCGCAGCAGCTGCTTCGGGGTGCCGTAGAAGACCACCTCACCGCCGTGTTCGCCGGGGCCGGGTCCGATATCGAGAATGCGATTGGCGGCGAGCATGATCTGCGGGTCGTGCTCCACCACCAACAGGGAGTTGCCGGCATCGCGCAGGCGCGCCAGCACGCCATTGATGCGGTTGATGTCGCGTGGATGCAGCCCGATACTCGGCTCGTCGAGTACGAACAGGGTGTTGACCAGCGAGGTGCCGAGTGCGGTGGTGAGGTTGATGCGCTGCACCTCGCCGCCGGAGAGGGTGCGCGATTGACGGTCGAGGGTGAGGTAACCGAGACCAACGTCGAGCAGGTAGCTGAGGCGTGAGCGGATCTCATCCAGCAGCAGGTCGAATTCGGTATGCATGGATTGCTGAGACTTGCGGCCGTCTCTTCCTGTGCTGGAGCCGCGTCGGGATATTTCCTTGATCAGCTGGCCAAAGAAGTGGTGCACCCGCTGCAACGGCAGCTGCATCAGATCGTGAATACTCAGTCCGGGTAGTTGACGGAACACAGCCTCGGACATGGCGATGCCGTGGTGGCGAAAACGCCGTGTCGGGTCGAGTACCTCGTCTGCCAGCTGTTGGCTGCCGAGGCGGAAATCGAGCGCCTCGTCCTTCAAGCGCGCGCCGTGGCAGGCGGGGCAGGCATCGTAGCTGCGGTATTTGGAGAGCATGACGCGGATATGCATCTTGTAGGCCTTGCTCTCGAGAAAGTCGAAATACTCCTGCACCCCGTACCAGGTCTTGCCATCCCAGGCGCCATCGCCGTCGATGACCCAGCGTCTGGTTGTCTCATCCAGATCCTTCCACGCTGTGTCGAGATCGATCTTGCGCTTGCGGCCATAGCGCATCAGATCCTCCTGACACTCCATGGAGTAGCCGCTGCGGAACGGCTTGATCGCCCCCTCGCTGAGTGACAGCGAGTCGTCGGGGATCACCAGGTTCCAGTCGATGCCGATGGTGCGGCCGAAACCGCGGCAGGTTTCGCAAGCGCCGAGCGCCGAGTTGAAGGAGAAGAGGTTGGGCTGGGGCTCACGATAGTGGATGTCGCAATGAGCACAATGCAGCCCCGAGGAGAAGCGCCAGGGTTCACCCGGCTCGCGATTCTCCTGCAGCGGATAGACGGCGCACTTGCCATGGCCTTTATCGAGGGCGGTCTCCAGCGCCTCGCTCAGACGACTGCGGTTCTGCTTGCTCAGACGCAGGCGGTCCTGCACCACCTCGATGGTGTTGCCCTGCTCGTCGTGGATGCGGGTGTAGCCCTGCTGCGCCAGCACCTGCCTGATTTCGTCATGAGTGAAGTTGTGCGGCACCTCGATAGCGAAGGTGACGACCAGCCGAGGTTCCTCCTCAGCGGCAACCTGCATCAGCTGTTGGATAATCCCGTGTGGAGTATCGCGTTCCACCGCTCGGCCGCAGCCGTGGCAGTAGAGTTTCGCCGCGCGGGCGAAGAGCAACTTCAGGTGATCGTTCAGCTCGGTCATGGTGCCCACGGTGGAGCGGGAGGTGCGCACCGGATTGGTCTGGTCGATGGCGATGCTTGGCGGGATGCCATCGATACGCTCCACCTGTGGCCTGTCCATGCGATCCAGGAACTGACGAGCGTAGGGTGAGAAGGTCTCAACGTAGCGGCGCTGGCCTTCAGCGTAGACCGTATCGAAGGCCAGCGAGGATTTGCCGGAGCCGGAGACGCCGGTAACAACGATCAGCTCGCCGAGCGGCAAGGTCAGATCCAGGTTTTTCAGGTTGTTCTGGCGTGCGCCGTGGATGTGAATCTTGTCGTCGGCCATTGGGGTCTGTCATCAAGGGGGTGAAGGTCGCTCATTGTCGGAATTCGCGCCGTCGGCATCAAGCATGGATTCGTACTGTTATTCCTGCCTGTGCATCAATCCCTGTGGATGCCGACAAGGGTGGGTTTTGATAACGTGTCGACTTGGGCCTGTTACCAGGCCCTAACCCGAATGTTACTTAGTTAAGCGATTTAATGGTGGGGCAGGGCCCCACCCTACCTATGGTCCAGCGTGTAGGGTGGGGCCCTGCCCCAACATAAGGTGTTGGATAACGTCCCAAACGCCCTTAACTAAGTAGCATTAGGCCCTAACCCTATGGCTCAAGCTTCACCACCATCGTGGGAGGAGATCACTGGATGGAGTCTGTACAGAGACTGCTCGATATCATGTCCCGGCTGAGAGATCCCGAAACGGGATGCCCCTGGGATCAGCGCCAGACCTACAGCACTATCGTCCCCTATACCCTGGAAGAGGCCTATGAAGTGGCTGATGCGATCCAGCGGGGCGATATGGGTGAGTTGCGGGACGAGCTGGGGGATCTGTTGTTTCAGGTGGTCTTCTACAGCCAGATCGCCCGCGAGGAGGGACATTTCGATTTCCAGCAGGTAGCGGAGGCGATCTGCGAGAAGATGCTGCGGCGTCATCCTCATGTCTTTTCCGATGCGGAGTACGAGTCGGACGAAGCCTTGCGTCATGCCTGGGAGAGCACCAAGGCGCGGGAGCGCAAGCAGCGCAACGACACAACCGTGCACAGTGAACTGGATGGAGTGGCGCGTGCCCTGCCGGCACTGATCCGGGCGGAGAAGCTGCAGAAACGGGCTGCCAGAGTCGGCTTCGATTGGCCCGATGTGAAGGGGGCGATCGAAAAACTCGAGGAGGAGTTGGCCGAAGTGCGGGCGGAGATCGACGCCGGTGATGAGGCCGCTTTGGGGGACGAGCTGGGGGACCTGCTGTTTTCGGTGGTGAATGTCACCCGCCTGTTCGGCATGGACGCAGAACAGACCCTGAGCCGGGCCAACGAAAAATTCGAACGTCGTTTCCGCGCCATGGAACGGGTGTTTGATCTGAGCGGTGGTAAGGTCCTGCAGGAGCTCTCGGCGGAAGCCTGGGACGAGGCCTGGGAGAAGGTGAAACGAAAGGAGGGGGAGACTTGAAGCAATGCCCATCCGGCTGCTATTAGCGGTCTAGAGGTTGGAGCCAGTTCGGTAGCTATTAAACCGGCAATATATTGGATTGCCGGGTTAATAGCAGGATAACACCCCTGGTGAGTCGAGGTGGGTCACTTGTTGGCCATGAAGTCCTGCAGGATGGCATGCTGTTCTTCGATCGACTTCCTGGTCGCCTCCTCCGCTTTGGAAAAGTCGGGGACATCCTCTTCATGACTCATGTTTGAACAGGTTCTTGCCAGGCGGCAGTACATGGCCACTTTTTGTGCCAAGTGACAAGTCCGGGCTTCCTGATAGATCGGTGCCACACAGGTCATGCAAGCCTCGGCAACGAAGTGTTTCGCCTGATGATCGAAATTCAACTCGGAGAGGTCCGAATGAGGGTGTGTATCCACATAGATGGTGTGCGCCTTGCGGTGTGCCAGTTCGAGATCATCCGCGTCAATCACGGGTTTACTGAAGAGTTTTACAATATTGTCCAGGCAACGTTCATCAGCCAAATCCAGAACCTTTTCTATAAATTTCGCAGCAA
The DNA here is from genome assembly GCA_037384445.1 of Candidatus Thiodiazotropha sp. Classification (GTDB taxonomy): domain Bacteria; phylum Pseudomonadota; class Gammaproteobacteria; order Chromatiales; family Chromatiaceae; genus Thiodiazotropha. The sequence continues at coordinate 3,548 of JARRNY010000126.1, read as the reverse complement.
TTCTCCGTTGTTGCTCTACAGGCAATGAATTGAGCGTCTCTTTGAATTTCTTATGGTCTATGTTGGCAGTCATGCTATTGGTTCCTCGAATTAAATGATGTTATGAGCAACATATGAGGTTGCAGCAGAACTTTGGAACTCAAACAAATCTACTTTGTTCTATTCTCAGCGTAGCAGTGATATTCGCCATCATTCAAATGAATAATTTGGAAAGAATGGCTGTTAGGAACAGCAGCATGACGAACATTTTTGATTATTGTCAAGTTATTAAAAATCGATAAGACGCTTTTCCGCCTCCCCAGTGGAATGCTGAGTAAATAACGCAGTTTAATCACCAGCTCATCGACCGTATTCAGTTACATTGCCTGGATGGAGGGACAGCCAGGGGTCAGGGACAGCCAGGAGTCAGGTCTTTCCTTTTGCGTCAACCGATGGTAGGTGCGGCTGTTTCGGCCAGACTAGCCCAATAAGGACTAATGTCTCCTCCTGGCCGGCTTCGGGCAAGGGGTAACATCCACTTTGATCATATATGCCTTCGACTTCTTGTCAATATAAGAGGTCCGGAATGGTCACTTATGTGGAGCGCTACATAAGGTCGCGAAAGTGACCGTAACGTAAATCGACAATACTTATGATTCCTTTTCCTTAATGGAGGAAACGAATCATGAACTAGCTCACTGACATCGAATGTGCCAATAATAATTGCATACCCTGGAGCAAAGGGAGGATTATCGGGCTCGACCGTCTGTCTGTGGAACGCACTCGATTCGCCGCACGAAAGTGAGCATCATATACAAACGGACAAAGCATCTGCGCGCCGTTCAATTACTGCTTGGCCATACCAAGCTCGAAAGTACAGTGAGGTATCTTGGGGTAGAAGTGGATGACGCACTCGAGATGGCTGAGCATACCGAGATCTGACCACATTTTGGCGGGTTTGGCGTCCAGAGTACGGTCGCTATCCGGCCAAAAGCTGACATGCTACAGATGTGATCTATACTGCAGAGAATGGCCAGGAGCGGAAGGTGAATGCGCCATCGTTCTGTGTGTGAATCAGGCCCAAAGCGGACGTAGAGCGATAATTCATTTTGTTGCACATTATTCTAAGCGTGTATATGTAGGGCAAAAGACAAGACCTGACCCCATGCTCTGGTTTGTAGGGCAAAAGACAAGACCTGAGCCCATGCTCTGGTTGGAAAAATTAGGCCCAAAAGCCTGACTTGGCACAGCAGTGGTACATCGTCAGTTTTGCCAATGTTCGCCAAATTACCCTATGTTATTTTTTATACAATTATTCGGGTTTCGGATGATTCCGCATGGTTTTACTTGATTAACAATAACTTATTGTTTTTTGGAAACTCGTAGCTCATGACTGTGATACAAATATTTGACCTAATCAATTCATAAAGCATTGAAAAATGATATGATTATGCGATAGCATCGTGGCATGTGGATCTGGCAGGACTCAAATTGGCCGAATTTTGATTACGACGGCTTATTGTTTTCGGAACGTGTCGAGGTCTTCTATCGGTTTGCGGAACGCCTATCCGGGCGCATTGAAGGCATGGCAAGCCGCTATCAGTCTGACGCCATTGTTGATCTTATGTCGTCCGAGGCGATCACTACCAGCGCCATTGAAGGCGAGACTCTGGATCGCGATTCCGTTCGCTCTTCGCTCCTGCATCTGATTGGCATAGAAGCCACCTCCCCGAATTCGAATGAGAAGGCTGCGGGTGCGGCTGCTCTGATGGTGGACGTCCGAGAAAAGTGGCAAAAGCCTTTGGATCACGATCTCTTGGGTGGGTGGCAAACGATGGCTTGTCCCGCAGTCAGGACCAGTCTGGCGCTACGTGGCGTCTATCGGGGAGATGCCATGCAGATCGTAAGTGGGCCGATCGGCAACTACCGGGTTCATTATGAAGCGCCGCCGGCAGCGGCGGTCCATGACGAAATGGAACGGTTTATTGATTGGTACAACCAATCCTACTCATATGTTCGCAAGAGCGGTGAGCTTCCCGGACCTGTTCGTGCCGCAATCGCCCATCTCTGGTTCGAGATCATCCATCCCTTTGAGGATGGCAATGGAAGGGTGGGACGCGCTATTGCCGATCACGCCCTTTCCCAGTCATTAGGACGACCAACGATTGCCTGTTTGGCAACTGCCATCAATGAAGACCGGAAAACCTATCATGACGCGTTGTGGCGTGCAAGCAGTGGTGGTCTGGGTATTAATCCATTTATTAATTTCTTCACCTCGACGATCAACAGGGCACAGGAGATCGCCAGAGATGAGGTGGACTTCGTTCTCAACAAAGCCAGGTTTTACGAGGTGTACGCGGATAAAATCAGCGAACGCCAGGGCAAGGTCCTGACGCTGATGTTTGCTGAGGGGCGGCAAGGGTTTGACGGCGGTATGTCCACGAAAAAGTACATGGCTATCACTAAATGTTCTCAGGCAACGGCCGCTCGTGATCTTGCGACATTGAAGGAGATGGGGGCGATGATATCCTTGGGTCGGGGCCGCAGTACACGCTACGAGATCGCTTACATTGAGCCGAACCGGACGATTGGATTTACCGCATTTCAGCCCGGGTGGAGCAGGCAATAGTCCCATAGCGGTACATTCGTGTCGAACAGGATCATTCAAAGTGCACCGGTTCTGCCGGTGTCTTGTCACGCACCTGTTCAATTACCGTGAACTCCTCGTCGGTCAACTTGGCCTTGCGGCCAATCTCGGCCAGTTGCGAACCCAGCTTCACACGGCCCTCCGGCCTTACGGCGTCTTCCAGTATGTCGCGTATTTCGACTTCGGCGCCGCGTCCGTGCTGAGCAGCACGCGCCCTCAAGGCGCGATGTACCTCGTCGGGTACATTACGAGCGGTGATAGAACGCATTGCTTCATATCCCCGAATTGATTGATATGCAATCATTTGGGTAACATCAGCGGCTCCGGCCCATACCGTCACTTTGGCGTCTTGCCCTCTTAGTCGCAAGTTCGGCCCGAACATTGGCTCGATGGTGCTTCTGCTCGTTTAGTACCAGTGCTTTTTAGAGCTTTACCTCTGATGCGTAACGTACTGAGTCGCTCCAAACCCGGCTCGGCGAATGAAATAGGCAGCTGGGAATTTACAGCTGCCTTGATCTCCGGGGCCTTGAATTCGGGAGATCCATCTCCGGATATGTGTTGTCAATAGCGCTTACTTACTAAGCGATGTTCGGATTAATGGTTTGGTCCCGCGCAGTTGATTTGCGCGGATTAAAGCCAAGTATAGTTTTAATCCGCGCTTCCTTGAGGGGCGGTTATTGTACGCCCATTTTCGTTGAACTAAGCTTTGGGTTCATGAAGCACACTGGATGCCCCGATGTCTCATGGTAAGGCGAGGGTACAGCTTGCCGGACCACTGGAGAACGCGGGTGGCTCGCAAGACGCTACGCAACTGTAGGAAATATTCGTTATTATTTCCCCCGTGGCAGGATCGATCATCACTTGGCCTCCAATGGTTGTTAGCTCAAGTAATGGTGCAATACAATGGTGGGGTGTGGTGCAC